>NZ_JARWOJ010000214.1 GCF_029868625.1 Nocardia neocaledoniensis
GCCCGCGGGGATGCGGGTGAGCACGTCGCCGGTGTCGATGTCGTCCAGGCCGGACACCTCGTAGCCGAGCACCGCGACCGCGTGATCGTTCTGGCCGATGTAGGCCGCGGCGCGCGGCACCGTCTTCTCCCTGGCCACCCCAAACCCCACCCCGCCCCCATACCCCCCACGGCCCCTTCCCGCGACTCTGTTCTAGAGTCGCGGAAAGCGGCGTAGCTCACACCCTCACCGGGGCTTTCCGGGAATTCTCGCCGCTTCCTTACCCGCGGAAATCGCCGTGTCACACGGCGGAAACAAACGCCCCGATCTCACCCCCGGAAACCGGGAATCGTGAGAAACCGTTGATTCGCGCGACATTTCCCGCAGCATTCCGGCAATACCCATTTCCTACCGTTGAGCCATCGCACTTTTGGGAGGCCCAACTTGAGGACGCTGCAGCGTAACCACGACATCGCGGACTGGGATGCCGAAGATGTCGCGGCCTGGGAGGCCGGCGGCAAGGACATCGCCAAGCGCAACCTGATCTGGTCGGTGATCGCCGAACACATCGGGTTCTCGGTGTGGTCGATCTGGTCGGTGATGGTGCTGTTCATGCCCACCGACAAGTACGGCATCGACGCGGCCGGGAAGTTCTTCCTGGTCGCCATGCCGACCCTGGTCGGCGCATTTCTGCGAATCCCCTACACGGTGGCCACCGCCCGTTTCGGCGGCCGCAACTGGACGATCTTCAGCGCGCTGATGCTGCTGGTCCCGCTGCTGCTGACGCTGTACTTCGTCAACCAGCCCGGCACCTCGTACACGACCTTCCTGATCGTGGCCGCGTTCGCCGGCTTCGGTGGCGGCAATTTCGCCTCGTCGATGACCAACATCAACGCGTTCTACCCGCAACGGCTCAAGGGCTGGGCGCTGGGCATGAACGCCGGTGGCGGCAATATCGGCGTCCCGGTGATCCAGCTGCTCGGGCTGCTGGTGCTGGTCACCCTCGGCGGTGACCACGCCTCGATCATCTGCGCGATCTACCTGGTGTTCGTGGGCCTGACCGCGGTCGGCGCCGCCCTCTTCATGGACAACCTGACCAACCAGAAGGCCGACCTGTCCTACATGGGCAAGGCGCTGCGGGTGCCGCAGTCGTGGGCGATCGCCTTCCTCTACATCGGCACCTTCGGTTCGTTCATCGGCTACAGCTTCGCCTTCGGCCAGATCCTGCAGATCAGCTTCAAGGCCGGTGGCGACACCGCCGCCCAGGCCGCCGTGCACGCCGCCTCGATCGCCTTCATCGGCCCGCTGCTCGGTTCGCTGGCCCGCCCCTACGGCGGCAAGATGGCCGACCGGATCGGTGGCAGCAAGGTCACCATCGGCACCTTCGGCGCCATGATGGCCGCCGCGCTGCTGGTGATCGGCGCCTCCACGATGGCCGACCGCAACAACGGCATCGCCTCCGGCGCCACCATGACCGTCCTGGTCGTCGGCTTCATCGCGCTGTTCGTGCTCTCCGGCTTCGGCAACGGCGCCGTCACCAAGATCATCCCGTCGGTGTTCGAGGCCAAGTCCAAGAGCCTGCCGCTCTCGCGCGCCGAGCAGGCCGCCTGGTCGCAGAACACCTCCGGCGCCCTCATCGGGTTCGTCGGCGCGATCGGCGCGCTGGGCGGTGTCGGCATCAACATGGTGCTGCGCTCCTCCTACTCCGCCACCAACTCCGCGACCACCGCGTTCTGGGTGTTCCTCGCCTTCTACGTGGTGTGCGCCGCGGTCACCTGGTCGGTGTTCCTGCGCCGTCCCCGCCTGTCCGCCGACACCGACGTCGTGGTCGAGGCCGAGTCCCTGGTCCTCGAGGCCGAACACACCGCTTCGTCGGCTCGCTGACAACCGGCCATCACCAAGGAGGTCACCCTCATGAACAGCACGCGCAAGACAGTGGTCGTGGTCGGCCACGGCATGGTCGGACACCGTTTCGTCGAGGCCCTGCGGTCCCGCGACGAGGCCGGACAGTGGCGCATCGTCGTCCTGTCCGAGGAGAAGCTGCCCGCCTACGACCGGGTCGGCCTGTCCTACTACGTCGGCAGCTGGAACCCCGACGAGCTGGCGCTGCCGGGCAACTCCTACGAGGGCGACGACCTGGTGGAGCTGCGGCTGGGCCAGCGCGGTGAGTCCATCGACCGCGCGGCCAAGACCGTCACCAGCTCCACCGGCGAGGTCATCGCCTACGACGCGCTGGTCATGGCCACCGGCTCCTACGCCTTCGTGCCGCCGGTGCCCGGCCACGACCTGCCCGAGTGCTTCGTCTACCGCACGATCGAGGATCTCGACGGCATCCGCGCCGCCGCCGAGGCCGCCGGTCCCGGCGCGCACGGTGTGGTCATCGGTGGTGGTCTGCTCGGGCTGGAGGCGGCCAACGCGCTGCGCCTGATGGGGATGACCCCGCACGTCATCGAATACAACGACCGCCTGATGCCCGCCCAGGTCGACGCCGGTGGCGGCGCGATCCTGGAGAAGCTGGTCTCCGACATCGGCCTGAACGTGCACACCGGCGTCGGCACTGCCAAGATCGAGTCGATCGAGGAGGAGACCGGCGGGGTCACGCTGCACCTGTCCGACGAGTCGGAGATCCACGCCTCGCTGGTCGTGTTCTCCGCCGGCATCCGTCCGCACGACGCCGTCGCCAAGGAAGCGGGCCTCGAGCTCGGCCCGCGCGGCGGCATCCTCACCGACGTCGGCCTGCAGACCTCCGACCCCGACATCTGGGCCATCGGTGAGTGCGCCGCGGTCGAGGGTGTCTGCTACGGCCTGGTGGCGCCGGGCTACACCACCGCCGAGATCGTGGCCGACCGGCTGCTCGGCGGTGCGGGGGAGTTCCCCGGCGCGGACATGTCGACCAAGCTCAAGCTGATGGGCGTGGACGTGGCGTCCTTCGGCGACGCGCACGCCACCACCGAGGGCGCGCTCTCGGTCGTGCTGCACGACGCCGCCAAGGGCACCTACGCCAAGCTGGTCGTCTCCGACGACGCCCAGACCCTGCTCGGCGGCATCCTCGTCGGTGACGCCAGCCAGTACGCGGCGCTGCGGCCACTGGTCGGGCGTCCGCTGCCCGCCGACGCGGCCGCGCTGATCTCGCCGGCCGGCGCCGAACTCGGCGCCGACGCGCTGCCCGACGACGCCCAGATCTGCTCGTGCAACAACGTCAGCAAGGGCGCGATCTGCGGCGCGATCGCCGAGGGCGCCTGCGACATCCCCGGCGTGAAGAGCTGCACCAACGCGGGCACCTCGTGTGGCGGCTGTGTGCCGATGATCAAGAAGCTGCTCGAGCAGAGCGGTGTGGCGCTGTCGAAGGCACTGTGTGAGCACTTCACCCAGTCGCGCGCCGAGCTGTTCGACATCGTGAACGTCACCGGCATCCGCACCTTCTCCGAGCTGATCGCCAAGCACGGGACGGGCTCGGGCTGCGACATCTGCAAGCCGACGGTGGCCTCCATCCTCGCCTCCACCTCGAGCGAGCACATCCTCGACGGCGAACAGGCCGCGCTGCAGGACACCAACGATCACTTCCTGGCCAACATGCAGAAGAACGGCACCTACTCGGTGGTGCCGCGGATGCCAGGCGGTGAGGTCACCGCGGAGCAGCTGATCGTGATCGGCGAGGTCGCCAAGGAGTTCGATCTCTACGTCAAGGTCACCGGTGGTCAGCGCATCGACCTGTTCGGCGCGACGGTCGAGCAGCTGCCGCTGATCTGGAAGCGGCTGGTCGACGCGGGCATGGAGTCCGGGCACGCGTACGGCAAGTCGCTGCGCACCGTGAAGAGCTGCGTCGGGTCCACCTGGTGCCGCTACGGCCAGCAGGACTCGGTCGGCATGGCCGTGCTGCTCGAGAAGCGCTACCGCGGCCTGCGCTCGCCGCACAAGCTGAAGCTGGCCGTCTCCGGCTGCGCGCGTGAGTGCGCGGAGGCGCGCGGCAAGGACGTCGGCGTGATCGCCACCGAGAACGGCTGGAACCTCTACGTCGGCGGCAACGGCGGCCTGACCCCCAAGCACGCGGTGCTGCTGGCCGGCGACCTCGACGACGAGACGCTGATCCGCTACATCGACCGCTACCTGATGTTCTACATCCGCACCGCCGACCGCCTGCAGCGCACCGCGCCCTGGCAGGAGGCCCTGGAAGGCGGCATGGACTACCTCAAGGCCGTGGTGTGCGAGGACAGTCTCGGCATCGCCGCCGACCTGGAGGCCGCCATGGCCAAGCACGTCGAGGGCTACAAGGACGAGTGGGCGGCGGTACTGGAGGACGAGAACAAGCTCTCCCGGTTCGTCTCCTTCGTCAACGCCCCGGACGAAGCCGACCCGACCATCTCGTTCGACGACAGCGGCGAGCGCAAGGTGCCCGTTCTGCTCGGCCTGCCCGGCATGCCCGCCGGTGTTGGCTCGGACACAGCGGCGGCTGCGAAATAAGCGCTTAACGCTGCGGAAACAGGGCGCCTGTACCAATAGATAAGGCGTTCGGAGGAGGAACCGATGACCGTTGTCGACACACCCACCATCACCACCGAGACCACGACCTGGACCCAGGCGTGCCGACTCGACTTCCTGATCCCGGGCCGCGGCGTAGCCGTCCTGCTCGCGGGCGGCAAGCAGGCCGCGTTGTTCCTGCTCGCCGACGGCACCCTCGCCGCTGTCGGCAACATCGATCCGTTCGGCCGGGCCGCGGTGATGTCACGCGGCATCGTCGGTGACCGCGGCGGTGTGCCCGTCGTCGCGTCGCCGCTGCTCAAGCAGGCTTTCTCGCTCATCGACGGGCGCTGTCTCGACGACCCCACCCAGTCGCTGCCGGTGTACGCCGTGCGACTCGACGGCGGCGTTGTCGCGGTCTCGGACGAACCGGTGAGTCCATGACCCTGCCGACCGAACCCCGCCCGGCGCTGGCCGGTTTCACCATCGGTGTCACCGCCGCGCGCCGCGCCGAGGAATTCAGCACGTTGCTCAACCGGAAGGGCGCGACCGTGGTGTCCGCGCCCGCCATCCGGATCATCCCGCTGGCCGACGACACCGAGCTCGCCCGTGTCACCGAACAGCTGATCGCCGATCCGCCGCAGATCACCGTCGCCACCACCGGCATCGGGTTCCGCGGCTGGATGGAGGCCGCGGAGGGCTGGGGGCTGGCCGAGTCGCTGCGGGACACGCTCGCGGCCACCCGGATGCTGGCTCGTGGCCCCAAGGCCAAGGGCGCGATCCGCGCCGCCGAACTGCGCGAGGAATGGTCCCCCGCCTCCGAGTCTTCCGCCGAGGTGCTCGACCACCTGCTCGCCGAGGGCGTGGAGGGCGTGCGGATCGCGGTCCAGCTGCACGGCGCGACCACCGAGTGGGAGCCGGTGCCCGATTTCTGCGAGGTGCTGCGCTGCGCGGGCGCCGATGTCGTCCCTGTGCCGGTGTACCGGTGGGAGCCGCCGGCCGATCGCGGCCCGATGGACTCGATGATCGAGTCGATCGTGGCGGGCAGCCTGGACTGTGTCACCTTCACCAGCGCGCCCGCCGTGGCCTCGATGTTGATGCGCGCCAAGGAAACCGGACTGCTCGACGCGCTGCTGCACGCGCTGCGCGGCCGGGTGCTCGCCGCCTGTGTCGGGCCGATCACCGCGGCCCCGCTGGAGGAGCTCGGCGTGCCGACCACCATGCCGGGACGCGCGCGTCTCGGCGCGCTGGCCCGCCACGTCGCCGAGGAACTGCCGCGCCGGGCCAGCCGTATCTACGCGGCCGGTCATCTGATCAGCGTGCGGGGCGGCTGCGTGGTCGTCGACGGTGAGGTGCGGCAGCTGGCGCCCGCGCCGATGGCGTTGATGCGGTCGCTGGCGCGGCAGCCGGGCCGGGTCGTCTCCAGGGAGGACCTGCTCTCGGCGCTGCCCGGTGGTGGCGACGATACGCACGCGGTGGAGACCGCGATCGCCCGGTTGCGGGCCGGACTCGGCACGCCCAAGGCGATCCAGACCGTGGTCAAGCGCGGCTACCGGCTCGCGCTCGACGCCGCCGACTGCTCCGACACCGACATCCCGCCGCGTCCGCCGGTACAGCCGCCGCATCCCGCCGGCATCGGCACGCCCGCGCGTTCGCCCCGGCCCGCGCAACCGATCGGGGTCTGGTGAGTGCCGCGCGGCCGGGTGATCCGGCCCTGGTCCTCGTGGCGCACGGCACCCGCAGCGCGCGCGGGGTGGAGATGATCGCGGCGCTCGCGGACGCGGTGGCGGCCGAACTCGGCGCCGCCGTGTCGGGCGCCGAAGCGGCTGGGGCGGCGCCCAATCCGGCGCTGCGCACCGCGTTCGTGGACGTGCTCGGCCCGTCGCCCGCGGAGGTGCTGCGCGATCTCGACGGACCGGCCGTGGTGGTTCCGGCCTTCCTCGCCTCGGGCTATCACGTCTACCAGGACGTGCCGCGCGAGGTCGCCGAGAGCGGTCACCCGTCGGTCGCGGTGACCGCCGCGATGGGGCCCGACCCGGCGCTGACCAGGATCATGGCGGTGCGCCTTCGTGCCGCCGGCTGGCGTCCCGGCGACGCCGTCGTCTTCGCCGCCGCCGGTTCCTCCGACGCCCGCGCCCGCCAGGACGTGCGCCGCGCGGCGGGCATGCTGGCCGAGCAGCTCGGCGCGCCGGTCCGCATCGCCTACGTGGCGACCGGCACCCCGCGCGTCCCCGACGTGGTCGCCGCCCTGCGTGAGTCGGGCGCCGATCGCGTCTTCATCGCCTCGTACCTGCTCGCCCACGGCCTGTTCCACCAGCGCCTGCACGACGCGGGCGCCGACGGCGTCGCCGAACCCATCGGCGTCCACCCCGCGGTCGTCCGCCTGATCGCCGACCGCTACCGCACCGCGGCCCGCGATCTGGTCCGCGTGCGCTGAGCGGCCGTCGACCGCCGCTCGAGGGTCCGGCCGGGCTCGCGCGCTGCCCGTCGTAGCCGCCGGTGGCTCGGTAGCTGTCGAGCGTCAGGCCTCGATCCTCGCCTTCGCCTTCGCCGTGCGATGGGAGATCCTGTCCGGCAGGCCCATCGGCATCGGCCGAACTGCGGCAGTCGCTGAACCTGCTGCTGCTCGTCGGCGCCGACCTCTGTACCGCCATCGCGCGCCGGCACTTCCGCGGCGCTGCCTCGGGCGGATCGCCGCTGGTCGGCCGGTCACCATGGAGACGACTAGAGTTGGTCTGACTTCACCTAGAGGGGGCAGACACTGTGCCGGATTCGTCCGCGGAGCACGATCCGCGACCAGAGGATGAGCTGACGTCGTACCCGGACGAGGTGCCCTCACCGGCCCCCACCCCGGGCCACCCTCCGCAGCCATCAGCGGTACCCGTCCCACCCCACGCCGCCGGCCAGCCGTCGTACGCTCCCGCGCCCGGCCACATTTCGCAGCCGCCGGTGCCCGGCCAAGCCCCGTACGCTCCCGCGTCGGGCCATATCCCGCAGCCGCCACCGGCAGCCGGCCAACCTCCGTACGCGCCTGCGCCCGGCCACATTTCGCAGTCGCCGCCGGTGCCTGGCCAAGCCCCGTACGCTCCCGCGCCAGGCCGTATCCCGCAGCCGCCACCGGCAGCTGGCCAACCCCCGTACGCGCCTGCGCCCGGCGACGTCCCGCAGCCGCCGGTGCCTGGGCAAGCCTCACAGGCACCCGCGCCGCCCTACTCAGGCGCACCTGAGGGCCAACCGGCACCGCCGGGTGTCGCCGGAGCGTCGCCCTACTTCGTGTCGGCTCCCGGCTCGGTCGCGCCCGGTCATCCTTCCGTGCCCGGCTATCCGTCCGTGCCCGCCGGGCAGCCTTCCCCGCCCGCAGGGACTGGCGGGCAAGCGGCGTATCCGGAGGCGGCAGGGCAGCAGCCTGGGCAGGCGGGGCAGCCGGCGGGTGCTGGTGCCTCGGATCAGACGTCGTATCCACCCGATGTACCGCCCGCCCCGCCTTACCCGGGCGCCGGCCTGCCGCATCCGGGACAGGGCGGTGGGCAACCGCAGTACCCGGCTGCCGGTGGAGCTTTTCCGCCGGGTGCGCCGATGCCGTATCCCGCAGGGGGCCAACCCTATCCAGGGGGCGCGCAGCCGGGGATGTACGCGCCGGGTGTCGCGGTTCCGCAGGTCGAGCAGGGGCCGCGGGTGGTGCCCGAGAGTGTGCGGATGGCGTTCTTCGTGATGCTGGCGGGGGCCGTGGTGACTCTGCTCAGTGCCGCGTACATGCTGACGACCATCGACCAGATCCGCGAGGAAGCGCTCGACGCCTCCGGTGGGGTCCTGCGCGGGAACGATCTGGATGTGGCCGTCTACGCCGGGATCGGCGGTGGGCTGCTCACCTCGGCGGTGTCGGCGGGGCTGTGGGTGTGGATGGCGTTCGCGTGCCGGGCCGGGAAGAACTGGGCCAGGATCACCTCCACCGTGTTCTTCGGCATCAACGTGCTGTTCTCGCTGATCGCGGTGGTCGGCGTATTCGTGGGCAACAGCCTGGGCTCCGGTGGGGGTGACGTGCAGTCCATGATCTTCACCGGCGTGACGTTCCTGATCGGCCTCAGCGCCGTGGTACTGCTGTGGCAACCCCGCTCGGCCGCCTTCTTCACCCCGCCCGTTCCGCCCGGCTACCAGCCGTACCCGCCTACCGGGCCGTGGTGAAGCCGGCGCGGTAGCTGCTGTGCCCGGCCACCTGGTCGATCGGCAGCGCGGTCGATTCCAGCGGCGGGGTCAGGGGCGCCAGTTCGTTGTCGACGATTCCGCGCTGCGCGCCGCCTTCGGCATCACCGCCACCGGCATCGACGAAGTGCTGCGCACCGTCGTGCCTGCCGCCGAGACGGCGGGGATGCCCCAGGTTTGCCACCGTGTCCGCCCGCGGGTGGACACGGCCGGTCAATGCCGGATATCGCGGGTGCGGTGCGGCATGCTGAGTGGATGCGTCAGCTCCTGTGCTGTGTGCTCGTGCTGCTCGGCTGTGGGGTCCTCGCGCCGGACGCGAGGGCGGAAGCGGGCATTCTCGACGTCAGGTCGCTCGGCGGTCGGCAGCTGGAAGTGGTCGTGTATTCGGCGGCGATGAACCGCCCGATCACGCTGTGGATGTCGCATCCCGGCGCCGGGGCGCCCGCCCTGTACCTGCTGAACGCGGTCGACGGTGGGGAGAACGGCGGGCCGTGGATGCGGCGCACCGATATCGCCGGATTCTTCGCCGACAAGCCGGTCAACGTGATCGTCCCGATCGGTGGCCGCGCCAGCATGTACACCGACTGGCAGCGCGACGACGCGGTGCTCGGCCGCAACAAGTGGGCCACTTTCCTCACCGCCGAACTGCCGCCGCTGCTGAACGCCCGCTTCGGCATGACCGGCGCCAATGCCATTGCCGGACTGTCGATGTCGGCCACCTCGGCGCTCAATCTCGCGATCGCCGCGCCGGGCCTGTACCGGGCGGTGGGCGCGTTCAGCGGCTGCACACAGACCGCGAACCCGCTCGCGCAGGCGCTGGTGCGGGCCCAGCTGGCCCTCTTCGCCGCCGACGCCACCAATATGTGGGGCTGGCCGGGCGACCCGGCGTGGGCGGCCAACGACCCGGTCGTGCACGCCGAACGCCTGCGCGGCACCGCCATCTACCTGTCCAGCGGCAACGGCCTGCCGGGCCAGCACGAGGCATTCAACGACCCGAGTATCGCGGGCAACCTCGGCGTCCTCGTCGACCGGCTGCTGGTCGGCGGCACCATGGAGGCGGTGGCGGGCAGCTGCACCGGCCCGCTGGCCGCGCGGCTGTCCCAGCTCGGGATCCCCGCCGACGTGCGTTTCCGCGCCGCGGGCACGCACGCCTGGCCGTACTGGCAGGACGACGTGCACGATTCCTGGCCGATGTTCGCCGCCGCCCTCGGCCGGTGAACCTGTCGGTGCCCCGGCGCACACTGTGACCATGGCCTATGACGAAGAACTCGCCGACCGGGTCCGGGAGATCGCCTATCCGGGGCGCGCGCTCACCGAACAACGCATGTTCGGTGGGCTCGGTTTCCTGACCGGCGGCAATATGGGCGTCGCCATCAGCGGGCAGGGCGGACTGCTGGTCCGGGTCGATCCCGGCGAGTTCGAGGCGCTACAGGACGGCGACGCCGTCACACCGATGACGATGGGCGGCCGGGTGAGTCGCGGATGGCTGCGCGTCACGGCCGCGGCCGTCGACGACGACGCGGCCCTGCGCGAGTGGGTCGAGCGCGGCCTGACCTACGCCGGGAAATTACCGCCGAAAAAGAAGTGAAGTGTGTCGAACCGACGGCATCGGCTCCGACCAGTGGGTGAACCGCAACCACCACCGAAGGAGCACACCATGACCGTCAGCACTTTCCTCTGGTTCGACACCGAGGCCGAAGCCGCGGGCCGGTTCTACGCCGCGACCGTGCCGAACTCGCGGGTCGTCGAGATCACCCGGCAGGGCGACGGCTCGGCGTTCGTCGTCAGCCTCGAGCTGGACGGCCACGCCGTCACGCTGATGAACGGCGGTCCGGGACATCCGCACACCGACGCGGCGTCGTTGCAGCTCGTCGTCGACACCCAGGACGAGATCGACGCCCTGTGGGACGCGCTCACCGGAGACGGCGGTGAGCCGGGCCCGTGCGGCTGGCTGACCGACCGGTTCGGGGTGTCCTGGCAGGTCGTCCCCGCGGAACTGCCGAAGCTGCTGGCCGGCGAGCCCGAGCGCGTCATCGCGGTCGGCACCGCGCTGCGCTCGATGTCCAAGCTGGACATCGCCGCCCTGAGAAAGGCCCACGACCAGGCCTGATCGCACGGCGGACCCGGGGGGGGGGGGGGGGCCCCCCCCCCCGGGGGCGCGCCAAGGAACCCACCCCGGGGGGG
>NZ_JARWOJ010000215.1 GCF_029868625.1 Nocardia neocaledoniensis
GCGCCGATCCGGCGTTGGCGGTGCCGCCGTATGTTCCGCGAGGTCCCGACGTCGGCGCCGCCCTGCTCGAGCCGCCGACACCGCGCACGATGATCGCTGATGCGACGAGCGCGTTGCGGTCCCAGCTCGTCGACACCGCCATCCGCCAGGCCGACTCGATCGATCTGGCCGCCGAGAGCACCGCGATCACCGCGGTCGTCGATGCCGCCCTGGGCGAGGACAAGGCGTGGTCGTGGGAACCCGATCCCGATCCGGTTCCCGGACCTGTCGGTGAGATCGGCACTAATCGCGGCCCAGACCTATAGAGCCGCAGCACGATTCGTGAATTGTCGGCGTCGCGGCCAGGGGGAACTGGACCGAGGCGACCGAACCTGAACCGCTGGGACTTCACCACACCCGTCGAGGGTGTGACGTTTTCTCGATCCGAGGAAGCACGATGCCCCACCGTCTCCACGACCAACCACCCTCACCCTCGAATCCCGCCTCACCCTGGCTGCTCTCCACTGGTGGGAGCGCTCGATGACCTGGGAAAACCGAGGAAGCAGTTTCACCGATCCCGCCTATTACCGGGACGCCGCCGACCACGTCGAAGCCCAACTGCGCGCCGACTTCGCTACTCACCACCAGCTACGTGAGATCGCCGCCTATGGTGAAACCCCGGCACAGGTCGTCGAGTACAAAGCGCGCGCGCACGACATCGCCCGACAGTGGCAACAAAGCCCCGTACCCGAGCATCAGCAGTTGTGGCACGACCTGGCCAGCGCGGTCGATGCCTGGACCGCGAACCCCGAAACGGCTCGCGTCGAGTTCGGTCAGCTGCAGCAATCGTTCATCGAAGGTGGCGCCGGGATCGACGCGAGCACCATCCGGACGCAGCGGCAAGCCGCGGAACTGACCGGACACCTCGAACCGGTCAACGACCGTTCAACCCAAGACGGCGCCCGCTGGCGACCACGCCACCTAAGCGTCGTACCCGACCCCGGCGTGGAGGCACCACACTCGGACAGCTTCGTCGACCGCGCGTTGGGCGGGCGAGCCGCAGTAGAGCTGAGCATGGCCGAGGTCGAGGCGATCATCAACGGCTCCGACGAACTCCTCGCCGCCGAGGAAGCCCTCGGAGATCTCGACACCGGCGACGACGAGATCACCGCCCTCTTGCCAGCCGCCCAACGCAACGCCTACCTCACCCCGACCGTCACGCTCGACCAGTTGCCCGCCCAGATCGGCGCCGTGCGCCGGGTCCAAGACCTGGCCGCGCAACACGCCCGGCTGGCAACCGAATTCGACGAATCACCCGAAGGCAGTCAGGTCCGGATCGACCAGTTGGAGCGGTTGATGGACGGCGCCAGGCACGCCCGCCGCGCCGCCGCGCTCGCCGGGGCCGACCACGCTGAGATCACCGCCGCGTACCAGGCGGGCCTGGCCGGGCACTACTGGTCGCAGCAGCCCGGAGCTCCGCGGCTGGCCCAACTCGAGCACGTCCTGGGCGAACGCGACACCGCTATGGCCGAACTCAACGCCCTGCGAAGCCAACTCGGTCTCGCCCTCGATAAGCCGCCTGCGCTGGCGCTCGCCGCAGGGGCGGAGAACACCCTCCGCCTGGATCCCAGCACTGCCCCGCCGGGTGGGGCGGTGATCGCCAGTGCGGTCGAGGCTGCTTTGCCCGATGCCGACCCCGCCGCCGACTGGGCGAGCCCGGAACTCACCGGTGTCATCGACGCACCCCGCCACGCGCCCGGTGTCGACCTCCACTTCTGAAAGGACCAGGTCAATGATGTTCTCTCCCCGAGAAACCCGCCGACGCACCAAGTCCGGACTGGGTGAAGAAGCCAGCATGCTGCTGATCCTGCTAGCCCTGCTCGCGATCGTGTTCGTGCTGTGGGCAGCCTTGAAACTCGGCAGCTGGCAGGCCGGGCAACCCCTGTCGTGGAACCCGTTCGCCGCCTTGCTGTCTGTGGCCGCCGGAGACAAGCGATGGCCTTGGCAAGCAACCCCGATCGCGGTGTTCTTGCTCTGCGTGACCGGCGCAGGAGCGATCCGCGGAGCGCAATTGTTAACCAGCGGCGGGGAGGTCGATGCGGCGGCGCGGACCATGCAACCGCCGGGCAAGATCCGCATCGCGCGCGCCGCCGACAACCTCGCCGACAACCAACGCCTCCTCATCGACGCCCCACCAGAAGTGCAAGCGAATCCGGGACCGCTGTTAGGGCGCACGGTCATCGGCGACATCGCCCTGCATGTTCCCGCCGAACTCGGTGTCACCGTGACGGCGGGTCAGCGGACCGGCAAGACGGTGGCGTGGGCGATCCCGGCGGTGCTTTCGGCGTGGGGGCCGTGCCTGGCCACCTCGAACAAACCCGACCTGTACCGGCACACCGTCTACGGCCGCGAACAACTCGGGCGAGTGTGGGTGTGCGACCTGCAAGCGGTCACCGGGAAGGTGGTGTGCGGGTTCTGGGTGAACCTGTTCAACCAGGTCACCGGCCTCCCCGCAGCGCGCAAACTCGCCGGATTCTTCGTCTCCGGGTCGGCGGGTTCGGCGAACGAAATCGCGAACGCGAAAACCGACGCCTACTTCGACGGCGGCGCCCAAGAACTATTCGCCCTACACATCTTCGCCGCCGCGTGCGCGGGTGGGGACCTGCACCATGTCGCGGAATGGCTCGGCCGCGACCAAGACCCGACCCCGGCGTTGATCCTGCGCCACTACGGCCACGACCGCTCCGCCGCCCGCATCATCGAATGCCAAGGCCTCTACGCGAGACAGCGCGACGGCCTCTACGACATGGCGCGCCGGTTCCTCAACGTGCTGTCGGACTCCGGGTATGCCCAGATGGTCACGCCACCGGTGCGGAAACTCTTCCAGGTCAGCGAAACCGCCGCCAAGGCGCCGAGTCGGGGCGGGAAGTCGGCGTCGATCCGCAACGGGGTCCTGATCGAGTCCACCGAGCAGCCCCGCACCCATTTGTTGCCGGAGTTCGACCCGGCCGCGTTCGTCACCTCCAACGACACCCTCTATCCGTTGTCGATGACCGGACCCGACGGTGCCACCCCGTTGACCGCCGCCCTGGTCGGGCAAGTCCTGGAAGCCGCTCTGACCACGGCGCGGGCCCGGCCGGACGGGCGGCTGGCGGTACCGCTGTTGTGTGTGCTCGACGAGGCCGCCAACTGCGCCCGCATCAGCGAACTGCCCTCTTACTACACCTACGCCGCAGGTTGCGGAATCATCCTGATGACAATCCTCCAGGTTCTTGAGCAGGGCGAAAACCTCTGGGGGGTCAATGGTGTGAAGACGATGATGGCCCAGTCGATCGAGGTCTACGGCGGGTCCATCGCCTCGCGCGACTATTTGGAGCATTGGTCGGCGATGGCCGGTCAACACGACGTCTCGGACCGCTCCCGCACCTACACCCCCGGAGGGATCCAACGCAGCTTGTCTTGGCGCGCCGAACCGATCCTCGATGTCGCGATGCTCGCCGCGCTACCAAAAGACCGGGCACTGGTTCGTCTTCCCGGCCACGGACCGGTCGTCGTCCGCAAAATCCCGTGGTTCGACAGCGAGTACGCGCCGCTGGTTCGCATGTCGATGCAACGGTTCGAAGGGGAGCCGGTTTCGCTGATCAAAGCCATTCAGCCTGCCACGGGGGAGGGGCAGTCGTGACCAGCCCGACCCCGACCCCGACTGCGGCGGCGCCGATGGCACCGCAGTTCGTCCACTTCACCGACTTCGCCACCAAGTGGATGCTGCCGACGATCAGCGTCCGGTTAGCCGAAGCCAACCGGGAGAACACCTTCACCTGGTGCTCACGGTGGTGGGCTCATCGCCCGGTCGCCGTCCGCATCGCACATCTGCATACCGCGTTCGAGGCGATGCGCCGCGCCAAAGCGGGGTCGAGCCTGAGCACGTTCCTGCTCACCCATTTCGACCCGCTCGTCAACCTCATCCTCGACGCCGCGAACGGCCCCCTGCACCGCTGCACCCGTAATCACCACCAGGCGACACCGTCGTTGCCGTTCGATCCTGTCCCGCCTGGCTGGTTCGGCACCACCACCCCTGCCGCCGTCGACGATGACAAACCGGCGAAGAAGTTCGGCCACTACAGCGAGTTCGTGCAGCAATGGTTGTTGCCGGTGGTGTCGGTGAAGATCGCCGCGAACAACCGGGAAGGCCAATACACGTGGTGTCGGCAGTGGTGGCGCCACCAGAGCGTGGCCATCCGCTTCGCGGGCCTGCATGCCTGCTTCGAAGCCGCAGTCGATGCCGACGACAAACAGGCTATGAGCGCACTGTTCGTCCGCCACATCGACCCCCAATTCCGGTACATCCTCGACGCCGCCAACGGCCCACTGCACCGCTGCACACCTGACCGCCACATCGACAGCCCCGGCCTCGATGGTGAACCGGTTCCGTCGAATTGGTTCGGCACTCCGGGGGCGTCTACAGCAGTCCACCACCTTGGGTTCGGCCCGGACTTTCGCGCCTTCACCGAAGCAGGTGAGCCGCAGTGAGTATGGCCAACGCGACCACAGTCCAGAAACGGGTCCTCAAAGCGCTGCAGAATCAGGCCGCCGACTCCCAAAAGCTCCTGACTACCCAACGCGCCAGCGGCACCGAGCCGACCCCGGAATGGACACTGGATTTCCAGGCGCGGGCGCTGCTGCACAGCGAGCTCGGCGCCGCTGCCATCGCCGGTGGGGTGCCGGTCGAGTGGGTCGATCAGGCCCGCGAGCGCGGCACGAAAGGTATCCGCTGGAACACCAACCTGTTCCTGCGCCGCGCCGCCCCGGTCGATCGGGAAGCGCTGATCGACAACCTGCGCACCGACATCGAACTCCTGGCGCGGTTCACCGGAATCCATGCCGCCTACCGGCCTATCGCCGCCGCACAGAACACCGGCACTGCCGGCGTCGACGACAACCTCGACAGCCTGTGGCGACGATCTGCCCAACTCGGTGTCCTGCTCGGGGTCGATGCTGACGAGGCCCGACAACTATGGCCACACGACCGGTGGATCGAAACTGCTGCCTCGGCGGCGGCGGGGTTGACCGAAGCCGGACTCGCCCACCAGTGGCGGGCGATCGCGGCCACGGACATCAGCAGCTGCGCTGTGCAGGCGCGTGCCTTGGCCGAGGCCGGCATCGACCCCGATTCGAGGATCGCGCCCCCAGAGCCGAGCGCAGTGCTTGACGTTCTCGGCGACAACCACCTTCGGGTGATCGGGTTGTTCTCCCACGCACCCGGTGCGCAGATCGACGCCGCCATCAGCGCGACCGGCGCATACACCCACGACCTCGACAACGACGGGTGGGCCACCCAGCCCGTGTTCAGTGACCCGCAAACCAACTATCCCGGGATCGAGCCATGACCCGCCCGTCATCGCAGCCGCGTCTGGTCTCGGATCTACCGGCCCCGCAAGCAGAGGCACTCAACAACATTCATGACCTGGCCCGCCGTGCCGGTGCGCTGCGTCGAAGCCAGCCGTATGCCCCCGAACTGGTGCGACTCGAACACGATCGCAGCATCGCCGAGATCGTGGCCGCCAGCCGGGCGGTACCAGCGGTGTGGATCACCCAAGCCCGCGAATACGGGCAGTCGAACAGGGCGTGGCCACCGACCACGGTGCTGCGGGACCCACCGAAGAACAACGTGCCCCGCCGCGGCTACGGCAGAGTCGTCGCCGACACCCACCGGCTCGTCGACATGGCCACCGTCTCGGTACTGCGCCACCACCATCTGCACCGAGCCGGGATCGAAGCCGAGCCTGAACCTGCTGTGGCGCAACAGCTGCGGCACAACATGGTCGCGATCCGCACCCGCATCATCCACACCGCCGCCGCGATCAACATGCCCCCGGCCCAACGCGCACGCAGCACGACGGTGACCGATGCCCACCTCTCCGAACGGCTCGCCACCCACCACCGGCTCGCCGTCGACGACCTGACCGCGCTCTGGCGCGACCTGGCCACCCCCGTGATCGCGGCGAGTGTGCGCTCGTCGTTGGCCAGCCTGCGCCGCACCACCACACCACCGGCCAGTGACACCGGTCTGCCGATGCCACCCACGGTCGAGGAATTGCTCACCCGCACCCACCTGCAACTGACCAACCTGACTCCCGCAGATGAGGCCCTCACCGACGGGCAACGGATCGAAACCGCCGTCCACCTCGCCCTGCCGCCCACGGCAACAGAACCCGACCACCACAACGCCGACACCACGGTCGGGCCGCCACCGGATCGTCCACTCACGCCAGGACCTGAACCGTGACGAGCCGTCGTCAGCTCGACCGCGGGACTACCACGCCCACCACCACGCCGCCGATCGGTCGGTGGTCGGCAACGACACGCCAGGTGCAACCCGATCGCAGGACCCGAAGAGCAACCGCGTGAGCCGCAGTGCCGAAAGCCGCCCCGCACAGCAGTCACCTCCGCCCCAGTGCCCAGACAAACGCTTGGAGACCTTTGCCATGACTAGCGTCGATCTACCGCCGACCCCCGCTCGCCACAGTCAGGCGGGCCAATCGTTCTCTTCATCCGGTGATCCGACCGTCGCCGCGTTGCGCACCGCGATCCTCGGCACCGAACCGAACATGCACCAGCGCGTGCGTGACGTCATCGCCGAACTCGGGGACCGGCCCGGCACCGGTTCGACGTACCCGGCTGAAGCGAGACTGGCACCGAACCTGCTGCGCGCGACCATTGCGGGGCTGGGCGGGTCGGCGACCGCGATCGCCGCCGACACCCGGCTGCGCGGGGTTCTGTGTGAGTGGGCCGCGGTCTGTGCCCCACACCTGCTGCCAGTGCTGACCGGGCATCTCGATCTGTCGATCGGGGCGATCAGCGCCCTGGGCAACGGGTCCGCCTACCAGCGTGAGCTGCTCGCCGAACTCGACACCGGTCAGGCGGTCGGAGTGTTGTTGTTGACCGAGCTCGGTGGCACCAACGGCGCCGACCAGCGAACGACAGCGACCTGGGACGGCATCCGGGGCGGGTTCTGGCTCACCTCACCTGACCCGGCCAGCTGGAAATTCATGCCCAACATCGCCGACCCGACAACACCGAAGACCGGAGTCGTCACCGCCCGCCTCATCATCGAAGGCCACGACGAAGGTGTCCTTCCCCTGCTCCTGAGGTTGCGCACGAACCAAGGACTCGCACAGGGGCTGCACGTCGCCGCACTGCCCGATAAGGGTTGGGCCCCCATGGATCACGCGTTGATCCGATTCGACAAGGTGTTCGTCCCGGCTGATGGGTTGCTCAGTGGGACATGGGCGGTGATGGGCGCGCACGGGATGGCATCGACAGTGCCGGTGCGGGCACGATTCCACCAAGCGATCACGACCCTGGGACAGGGACGCCTCGATCTCGCTGGTGCGGCCGCCGCCGGTGCGCGCGCCGGGTTGGCGGTCACGGTCAACTACGCCCGGCAACGCCGACCCGGCGGCCGAACCCCCATGGCTGAGCGGGGCACGGTCCGCCGCGACCTCGTCTCAGCACTGGCAGCGACGTACGCCACCAGCGTGCTCGGGCGCCGCGTGCAGGACATGGCCGCCGCCGCATCAACAGACCCGCTTATCGGGGTGTGGTCGATGCTGATCAAACCATTGCTGGCCTACACCGCCCACGAGGTCCTGCTGACCTGTCGGCAACGCAGCGGCGCCCAAGGATCGTTGCGCACCAACTGGATCCAGGACTGGATCGGCAACACCGAAGGAATCATCACCGCCGAAGGCGAATCACAGCTGCTGTGGAAACAAGCCGGACAACTCACCTTCGACATCACCACCTTGGAACTGCCCGCCACCCCCTCGCATCTGCCCTGGCACCTCCGGATGCTCACCGACAGAGCGACCACCATCGCGGCCGGACTCCGACGCGACGACATCACTCCGGCCGGGACCGCACTCGATCGCGACACCGCCGCCATCGAACTCGCCGCCGCCACCAGCGAACGACTCGCGGCGACCGCGCTGTGGACCGCCGCGTCCTCCGTCGGCGACGACACCGCCCGAGGCCTGCTCGAATCCGCCACCGCGGTCTACACGCTGGAACGAATCGTGGCCCGCGGAACCTGGTTCGCCGCCCACCGACAGATGACACCCCGGCGCGCCCAACGCGTCCACCGCGAGCTACACC
>NZ_JARWOJ010000216.1 GCF_029868625.1 Nocardia neocaledoniensis
TTTTCCCGCCTTCACTTCTGGGGGGGGCGTGGGGCCCGCGGGTTGGGGGGCCCGGCCCCGGGCCGCGGGGGCGGTCCCCGCCGTCGGCGTCGGCCTCGCCGCCGCCCAGCCGAGCGGGACCGACCAGCGCGAACAGTTCCAGTCCGCCGCGGGCACCGAGGGCCTCGACCCCGCCCTGGCCTTGGCCTACACCCTCGCGGAACAGCAGGCGCACGCCGAAGACATCCCGCTGTCGATCACGTCGGGACACCGCACCTACGCCGAGCAGGACATGCTCTGGCAGGACGGTCTGGCCACCTACGGCAGTCCCGAGGAGGCCCGCCGCTGGGTGCTGCCGCCGGAGGAGTCCACCCACGTTTCCGGCCACGCGATCGATGTCGGCCCCCAGTTCGGCGCCCAGTGGCTGGAAGCCAACGGCAACCGGTGGGGCCTGTGCAGGACCTTCGACAACGAGTGGTGGCACTTCGAGTTGGCCACCGCACCGGGCGCACCCTGCCCGCCGCGCGTGCCCGACGCCAGCCTGCGCTGACGCCGGGCGCGCCGGGTTCAGCGGAGCGCGCCGAAGAAGGTCCGGATATCGGCGACGTGCGCCGCTGGTTCCTCCATCGCGACGAAGTGGTTGCCCGGGTTGCCCGAGGGCCAGTGGGTGATCTCGTGGTCGCGGTCGGCGAGTTTGCGCATGAGCGGTGAACCGCCGCCGTAGACACCGGTCGGCACCAGGTTCTGGCCGGTCGGCCAGCCGAAACCGCCGTCGCGCAGACCGTTGTACATCGGCCACGACGACGAGCCCGTGGTCTGGGTGAACCAGTAGATCGCGACGTTGGTCAGCAGGTGGTCGCGGTCGATCACGTCCTCGGCCAGCTCGGCCATCGGCGTGAACTCCTGGAACTTCTGCATCATCCAGGCCAGGAGCCCCACCGGGGAGTCGTTCCAGCCGAGCGCGAAGGTCTGCGGCGCCGCCCGCAGCAGGGTGTGGTGGTCGACGCCGCCGGTCATCCACTGCTGCATCTCCGCCCACTGCGCCAGGTCCTCGGCGGACATGGTCGGCACGTCCGCCTCGCTCGGCATGCCGATGCCGCCGTCGAGGTGGACGCCGAGCACGTGATCCGGTGCGGCCAGCGCCATCTCGGGGGCGATGTAGGCGCCGAGATCGCCGCCCTGGACGCCGTAACGGTCGTAGCCGAGGCGCGTCATCAGCGTCGTCCACATCCGCGCCACCGTGGCGGTGGTCATCCCGGTTTCGCGCGGTGGAGCGGAGAACGCGAAGCCGGGGACCGACGGGATCACCACGTGGAAGGCGAGCGCGGGGTCGAGGCCGTGTGCCCCCGGATCGGTGAGCGGGCCGATGGTGTGGGTGAATTCGACGAACGAGTTCGGCCAGCCGTGGGTCAGCAGCAGCGGTACCGCGTCCGGTTCGGGGGAGCGGACGTGCAGGAAATGCACGTCGAGTCCGTCGAGCTCGGTGACGAACTGCGGGAACGCGTTGAGCGCGGATTCCTGTGCGCGCCAGTCGAAATCCTCGGCCCAGTAGCGTGCCAGCTCGCGCAGATAGTCGACCGGGACGCCGCGCTCCCAGCCCGAGCCGGGCAGCTGGTCGGCCCAGCGGGTGCGGGCGAGGCGGTCGCGCAGGTCGTCGAGTTCGGCCTGCGGGATGTCGATGCGGAACGGGCGAATGGTCATCGGTGAACTCCTCGGTCGGTGATGTCCTCGACCCTAGGAGTCATATAGGACAGTTCCGGTCCTACTTCTCCGGCAGGATGGAAGACATGACCGATACCGCCGCGCGCCTGCTCAGGCTGCTCTCGCTGTTGCAGATGCCCCGCGAATGGCCGGGCAGCGAACTCGCCGAACGACTCGGCGTCACCGACCGCACCGTCCGTCGCGATGTCGACCGGTTGCGGGAGCTGGGATATCCGGTCGTCGCGGCGATGGGCGCGACCGGCGGATATCGGCTCACCGCCGGCTCGGCGCTGCCACCGCTGGTCCTCGACGAGGACGAGGCGGTGGCCGTCGCGGTCGGCCTGCGGGTGGCGGCCGGCCAGGCGGTCGCGGGGATCGAGGACGCCTCGGTGCGCGCGCTCACCAAACTCGAGCAGGTCCTGCCGGCGAAGCTGCGCCGCCGGGTCCGGGTCGTCGGCACGGCCGTCGCGGTGCGATCGGGTTCGGGGCCGACGGTGGACCCGGAGGTGCTCACCGTGCTCGCCGCCGCGGTGACCAATCGTGAACGGGTGCGGCTGCGGTACCAGGACGCCGGGGGCGCGGAGTCGCGCAGGCACCTCGAGCCGATCGGCGTCGTGGCAGCGGGACGGCGCTGGTACCTCGTGGCCTACGACCTCGATCGTGACGGATGGCGCAGCTTCCGCGCCGACCGGATCACCGCCCCACAGCCGACCGGCGCGCGGAGCGTCACCCGCGAGCTGCCCGCCGCCGACGCGGCGGACTATGTCGCCGGCCGTCGAACCGATTGGGCGACACCGGAATACCGGGTGGACGTGACGATCGAGGCGCCGATCGGTCGGGTCGCGGGGCGGCTCGGTGCACACCCCGAAGCACTGCTCGCGGCCGGACCGACGAGCTGTCGCCTCGTCGAGACCCGCGACGATGCCCCGGAATGGCTGGCCACCCAGCTCCTCTCACTGGGCGTGCCGTTCCGCATCCGTGATTCCCCCGAACTGGACGCGCGCCTGCGGGAGATCGCGACCCGCATCGCCCACGCGCGCGCCGAATAGTCGGCATCACCTCGGCGCTGCCCGAGGGTTGGCGGCCAGGAGCTGGACGGCGCCACGTCGGCGCAGGCGCTGGCGGGCACCCGGGTTCGGCCGCGCCCGAGCGGCGATCAGCCCACCGGGGCCGGTTCGCCGGGCATGCCTTCCAGGGTGAGGCCGCCTTCGATGGTGTTGGGAACGCGGCGGCGGTTGGGGGAGCCCAAGGCGGTGGTGAGGTCGCCGCCGTCGTGTTCGGCGAGGAGTTCGCCGCTGTCCCACACGAGCAGGGTCGCGCTGACGGTGTTCTCGGCGGTGGAGTGCGCGAGATCGTAGTGGGCGCAGCCGGGGACGTGGGCGTAGGTGATCCACAGGTCGTAGCCGGTCATGAACAGGTCGAGGTCGAATTGCACGCTCAAGCCGAGCAATTCGCTGCGGCCGTTGTCGTCGACACCGGCGAACGCCTCGTCCAGCGCGAGCAGGCGCGGGGCCTGCGGGTCGGCGGAGTCGAGCATCACGTGCGCGGCGGCGAACAGCGGCAGATGCAGCGAGACCGACTGTTCCCCACCGGAGAGCGCGCTGTGCCGGGCCACGGTGAGCTTGTCCTCGCTGCCGTCGCCGTTGATCAGCGTGAACGAGAACACCCGCCAGGTGCGGTAATCCAGGGTGGCGGCGAGGATTTCGGGGTAGGAGCGTTCCGGGTGCGCGGTGCGGGCGGCGCGGATCTCGGCGGCGAAATGCGCGCGCACCGCGCCCAGATCCTCGGGACTCAGCGCGGCGGTGTCGCGATCGAGGAGCTTGCACATCGCGCGGGCGGCCTCGGACAGGCCGTCGGCCAGCACCCAGTGCACCCCGATCGTGTTGCCCGAGGACATGCGCCGCTGCTTCATCTCCGCGCCCATCCTGGCGATGAGTTCGCGTGCGTCGGTGGTTCTCTCGTGGATCTGCTGGGCCAGCCCGGTCAGCAGCGCGTCCTCGAGGATGCGGCGCTCGGCGTCGGTGAGCAGCAGTTCCTGATCGCGGCGGGCGGCGTCGATGCGGGCCGCGAAATCGGCGAGCGCCGCCTGCCCGTTCTCGTCGTGCACGGCCACCACGGTGAGGCCGTCCGCGGCGTCCCAGTGCAGCCGGTAGTCCCGGCCCGACGCGGTGAGCGCGGCGTCGAACTCCTGCAGCGCGCTGGTGACGGCCGAGCGGGTGGACTTGCGTCCGGCTTCGGTGGCCTTCACCTGCGCGGTGGCGGAGTCGAGGTCGGCGAACAGCGCGGCGACCTCCTCGGGCAGCACCACCGGATCGGTTTCGGGACCCGCCGCGACGATCCGGTACTGCAGCTGCTCCGGTGTCGACCAGGCGGCGTCGGCGCTGGGCCAGCGGTGCTCCACCGGCGCGCCCAGCAGACTCAGCAGGTCGGGCCGGGCGTACGGGGCGAGGCAGCGCACCTCGGCCAGTACCTCGGTGAGCGCGGTGGCCAGGGCCTCGTTGGCCGTGCGATACGCGGCCTCGGCGTCACCGACCGCCTCGATCGCCGCGTTGGCCGCCTTGCGGGCGGCCCGCTGCTCGGCCTTGGCCGCCTCGATCGCGGCGCGGGCCGCCTCGAGGTCGCGATCGATGTCGGCGGCGCTCGCGCCCAGTGCCTCACGCAGGGTTTCCAGCTTGCGCTGCTGTTCGGTGAACCCGAGCCGCGCGGCCTCGGCCTCCTCGGCGAAGGCCTCCGCCAGCGCGCGTGCCTCGTCGTGCCGATCGGCGCCCTCGCGCTCGCGTTCCCGTTCGCGCTCGTGTTCGGCGCGCAACCGCAGCAGGCCGGTCCCGGTGTTCTCGAAGTGCCTGATCGCGGCGGCGAGGGCGTCGAGTTCGCGCGCCTCGGTGGGCGTGCGGTGCGCCTGCGCGGTGGTGCGCAGCTTCTTGTCCGCCGCGGTGGCCTCGGCGACGGCGTGATCGAGCTCGCGCTCGGCCTGGGTGACCGCCTCCGTCCTGGACCGCATGAGCCCCGCCGTCTCCGCGACCGCCCGCAAGGCGGTGGTGATGGCCGAGGGGCGCGGCAGCGTTTTCGCGGCGGCGCTGATCGCTGTCAATTCGGCTGCGGCGGTGGACTCTTCGGCTTTCGCGGCCTCGATCTCGGACGCGGCCGCGTCGATCGCGGCGTCCAGCTCGGCCAGGCGCGCTGTGCGGCGCCGCGCCCGTGCCGTCGCGCCGAGGAACTCGGCCTCCGCCTTGGTGTGGCGACCCCGCTGCAGGCCGTGCCGAAACGTTCCGTCGACACCGAGCGTCACGAGGGGTCGCGCAGCCGGGAAACCTTCGGCAGCATGCTGTTCGGTGGAATGCTGCTCGGTCGGGTCGGCGGCGCCCCGGCCCGCGGTCGCCGCGCCGCCGGAATCGGCGCCCGGCTCCGCCGCGAACGCCGTCGCGTCGGCAGTCGCCGACAGCCTCGCCCGAGCGGTAGGACTGCCTGTCGGGATCGACTGTGTCGCACCGGAATCCGTCGTGCTGTCGGTGGTGCCGCCGTTCTGCGGTGCCTCGTCGGTGAGCGCGATCGAGGCGAGGACGGCCGCGACCGTCTCGGTGGGGACGGGCAGGTCGGCGGAATCGTCCTCGACAGCGAGGACTTCGGCGAGCGTGCGCCCGGTGGGCCGCTCGGCAGGAGGGAGGGGGAGCAGGTAGCGGACACCGTCGACCGTCGGAGGCAGGTCGGGTCCAGTGATCCAGGCGTCGAGCAGACCCGCGGCCTGCAGGGCGGCCTCGATGCCCGCCGCCTGCTCCGCGGTCACGGTGTCGGCGAAGTGGACCAGGCGCCACAGCGGCGCGCCGGGGTGTTCGGCGTGCTCGCCCGCATCGGTCGGGTGCGCCGGCGGCGCGTCCTCGCGCTCGGCCGCCACGCGCCGGCGTTCGGCGACCAGGCTGTCGCGGCGGGCGGCAGCGGCGGCCGCCCTGGCCTTGGCTTCCTGGCGCCGAGTCCGGATCTGTTCCTGGAGTGGCTCGGTGTACTCGGTGAGCACTTCGGTGGCCGACGCCGCGTCGTCGGTGCCTGCCGCCGTCACCGCCGCCGCCAAGGCGGCGAACAGATCCTGCCCGAGCGCGCGACCCTGGGCGGGCGCGGGCCCGTCGCTGTCCGATCCACTCGGCGAGGCGCCGGCATCGACCGATCCCGCGTCGACTCCGGCCGGGTCCGGGTCCGTCGCAGGTCCGGCTGCCGAGGTGTCGCGCCCCGGCGCACCAGCGGTTCGCGCGGAACCCGGTGCGGCGGCGTCCTGACCGGTGGTGGTCGTGACACCGGTCGCGGCCGGGGTGAAGACGGCGGCGTTGTCCTGCCACCACGCGCGCAGGGCGGCGGTGGACTCGGTGCGGGCCAGGGCGACCGCCGCTTCGGCGTGGGCGACCTCGGCCGCCGCGGCGTCGCGCAGCTCCACGGCGCGTTCGGCCAGCCGCTGGGCACGGGTGCGCTCGGCGGCGAGGGATTCCCAGCGGCTCACGGCCTTTCGTACCGCGCGCACATCGGCGTCGCGTTCCTCGGCGTGCCCGCGGACGGCGGCGGTGATCTGGTCGCCGCGACCCTCGGCGCTCGGCGCGACCCACTCGATGCCCGCCTCCTCGGCGGCCGCGCGCAGCGCGTCCTCGCCGCGGACCAGGGCGGCGGCCGCGGTGCGGACGGCCTCGGCGGCGCGTTCGGCTTCCTCGGCGCGGCGCTGCAGGGTCTGACCCGCCTCGGCGGCCTTGTCCCGGTGTACCGCGGCGGAGGTCTCCAGCCTGCGCACGGCGTCGGCGAGGTCGTCGAGCTGCTGTTTGCCCTCGTAGGCGCTGGATCGCTGCAGGTTCTCCCGGTCGGCGATGGCCTGCTCGTAGGCGCGGTCGGCCTCCTCGGCCCTGGCCTCGGCCGCGGTCCGGTCGGCCTCGCGACGCGTGCGCAGGGCCGTCGCCGCGAACAGCGCGGTCGACGCGTTGGTCACCGCGTCCAGACGGGTGCGGACCTGGTCGACATCGGATTTCGCCTGCACGGCAAGGTATTTGCGATACACGTCGACGAAGCGCCTGGTCGCCGTGTCGGCCTGGACGAGCCCGTCGAGCGTGCGCCCGACCTCCTCCATATCGCTGAACGAGCGGGCCGCGTCCAGGATCAGCTGTTCGTCGAGTGGGCGCAGACCGTCGGTCAGCGCCTGCGAGAGCCCGCGCGGGTCCAGGTTCTTGGCGAGCTGCGGCCTGCGCAGCGTGAGGATCAGGTTGATCAGCTGGTCGTAGCGTTGCACGCCGAGCCCGAACATCCTGGCGTCGATGGCGGCCCGGTACTCCACCGGCCGGTCGACGATGGCGTCGCTGCCGATCTGTTCGGCGAGTTGCTTGCGGGTCAGCGGACGGTCGTCGGGGCCGATGAGGGAGAAGTCGACACCGGCGCGGCCGTCGGCGACGAAGTACCAGCGCGTCACCTTGTCCGAGGAACGGGTGGCGCGCATGCCGATGCCGACCGTCACGACCTCGGGATCGTCCCAGTCGCCGCGCGCGAACTCCATCCACACGTACGAGTACGCCGACTCCTGCTTGCGATACAGCAGATTCGACTTCATGGTGCGTTCCTCACCCGCGAACGGGTTGAGCCTGCGCGGCTCGATCCGTCCGTCGAGCACGAACGGGAACAGCACTTCCAGCGCCTTGGTCTTGCCCGAGCCGTTGGGGCCGCGCAGCACGAGGCGGCCGTCGGCGAAGCAGAACTCCTGGTCGCGGTAGTCCCACAGGTTGACGATCCCGGCGCGGGTCGGAACGAAACGCACTCCGCCGTGAATGAGCGACATCTCCTCAGTTCCCTCCCGTTGCGGCGCCGCTGGTCTCCGCGGCGGTGACGAACAATTCCTCGGTCCGGCGCACCCGGACGGTGACCACGGCGCCGCGATACCTGGCCAGCGCGGGCAACACCAGCAGCCCGTCGGAAACCGGCCGGATCAGCCGCAGCCGGGCCAGCAGGGACAGCACCTCGGTGGTGAGGCCGCCGACATCGGCCTGCCACTGCGCGGCGAAGGTCGCGCCGTAGCGGTCGGTGAGCGCGGTGACCGTGTCGCGGACCCATTCCGTGGTCAGGAACGGATAGGTGACCGGCTCGGCGTCCTCGTCCTCGGTATCCGTTGCTTCGGGGTCGGGATCCTCGCCGTCCTCGGCGAGCGGAGCGAACACCCCCGCCGCCGGGATGGCCTCGTCGAGCCGGTCGAGCAGCTCGTCGTCGAGGCCGGGATCGGGGCGCCGGGGGAGCGGATGATCGATGTCGAGCACCATGTCGGCGATCTCACCGATCAACAGCAGGGCCACCTGTGCGAGCGTGCCGGTGCCGGGAAACCTGGTGTCGGACAACCGGCCCGAGGTGTCGATCAGCGCCACACCCTCGGCTCTGCGCTCGGCGCGCAGGCCCGTGCAGTGCTCGACCTCGCCGACGAGGCGGTCCTGCGCGAGCAGCGCGCGCTCGGCGGGCGGCAGGTCCGCGAGATAGACCACCGGCCGCTCGACGAGGGCGCGGCGCAGCCGGCGCGCCGACTCGGCGGGGGAGGGATCGGCATCGGCGAGGAGGCCACGCACGCTGTGCAGATGCTGCAGTGCCCGCGGCGGCCGGAACAGCGCGAACACCACCGGGCGATCGATGTCGTAGAGCGCCTCCCCGGCCTCGGGGTCCGACGCCCAGCCGCCCGCGTCGCCGTCGGCCAGGGTCAGGGCACCCCTGGCGCCGAGCCAGCCGACCCCGTCGACGAACGCGTCGCGGACGGCGGCCCGGCTAATGGGCGAGAAGCGTACCGTTAGGCGGGTGCACGCGGGGCCCGGGCATACGTGCCGGGTGTGCGGTGACATGGTGCGCGAGGGGTCCTACGCCGCGCGCTCGTTCCAGTAC
>NZ_JARWOJ010000217.1 GCF_029868625.1 Nocardia neocaledoniensis
GTGTACGGACGCTGCTCGACGACCGCACCGTCGTCGAGTTTCCAGCCCGGGAACCCCAATAGGGGGCGGGGTTTTCCGGCCCCCCCCGCGGCGGTGGGGGGGGCAAGCAGGTACACCCCCGGCGCAACGGGACCCCCCCCCGGCGCGCGCCGGCGCGCCGGGGGCGCGCCCCCCCGGCCCTCTCGTGTACCCGGAGTGACCACACTCACGTCTCCCGCCGTGCGGCGGGCGAGGCCACACTCTTTCCCGGTCGGCGGTAAATTCCGGCGACGCGGATGTGAGGCAAGGCACCCTCTTCGTGAACGGCAGGAAAAGCGCGGGTTGCCACCGATTCCGCCTGTCCTTTGCGATCTCGCGAACGATTGGCTACCGCCATACCGGATCGGTTACGTTGCCCTCGAGCGGATTCGGGAATTGCAATTCATTCGTTGTCGTATTTCGGATTCCGCTCGGTACGGATGCACATGACCGCATTGCGCAGGTCGAAAAGGAAGTCAGGGTTTCTCATGATCTCTCGCAAGACCATCGCCACCGCCGGTGCCACCGCGGCCGCCGCCGCGCTCTTCTTCGGCCCGGCCGCCGTCGCCAACGCCGAGGGCTCTGCCAGCGGTTCCGCTGAGCTCGCCGAGCTGTCCAGCGGCTCGGCCGACGTGCTGAGCGGTTCGTCCGCCGGTTCGAGCGTGCTGGAGTCCGGCAGCTCCGCCGTCGACAGCGCGACCTCGGCCGTGCTCAACATCATCGAGTCCATCACCGGCATCCAGGGTCTCGCCGCACCGGCCGAGTGAGCTGCTGACCTGCCACGTTCGGGGTGGGTCGGAGAATCCGGCGGCGGAACGTTTCCGTCGCCGGATTTCTGTTCTCTTGAATTCTTTTTGCATTTCGATGAATGACGCCGAAGTGATTTCCAGCTATCCGCTGGAAATCTATTTCGCCCTGTCCGCGTCCGCGATCGGTCCCGGCGCCGCAGGCGACGGTGACGGAGACAACCCGGGCCGGGGGCAGACGAGGGTGCGCCGGTCTGACAGTCTGGGATTGTGAATCCGTCAACTGCGCAGGCACGAGTGGTCGTCGACGAGCTCGTGCGCGGCGGGGTCAGCGAAGTGGTGCTGTGCCCCGGATCGCGCAACGCCCCACTGGCCTTCGCGCTGCAGGCGGCGGACGCGGCCGGGCGCCTACGGCTGCACATGCGCATCGACGAGCGGACCGCGGGCTTCCTCGCCGTCGGCCTCGCGGTGTCGTCCGGGCGGCCGGTGCCGGTCGTGATGACCTCGGGTACGGCCGTGGCGAACCTCGGGCCCGCCGTCCTGGAAGCCAACTACGCGCGCGTTCCGCTGATCGTCGTCAGCGCGAACCGGCCCTACGAGATGCTCGGCACCGGAGCCAACCAGACCGTCGAACAGCTCGGGCTGTTCGGTAGCCAGGTTCGCGCCACCATCAGCCTCGGGCTCGCGGAGGCCGAGGCGGGGGAGTCGGCGTATCCGCGGCAGAACAGCGTCTGGCGCTCGTCGGTGTGCCGGGTACTCGCCGCGGCGCGCGGAACCCGCTCCGGCAACGCGGGCCCGGTGCAGTTCGACATCCCCCTGCGGGAACCGCTGGTGCCGGAGCTGTCCGACGATCCGCTGCCCGCGGGCCGGGCCGGTGACCAGCCGTGGACGGCCACCCAGTACGCCACCCTCGACGTGCCGCTCGACATCGACCTGACCCCCGACACCGTGGTCATCTCCGGGCACGGGGCGCGGCTGCTGCCCGAACTCGCCGCGCTGCCCACCGTCGCGGAACCGACCGCGCCGATGCACGGCCCCGCGCTGCATCCGCTGGCGCTGTCGTTACTGAAGCCGTCGCAGGCGATCATCACCGGGCGGCCCACGCTGCACCGGCAGGTCTCGCGGGTCCTCGCCGATCCCGAGGTCACCGTGTACGCGCTCACCACCGGTCCGCGCTGGCCCGATGTGTCCGGCAATGTCGTCGGCACCGGCACGCGCGCGGTGACCACCGGCACGCCCGACCCGGCCTGGCTCGCCCGCTGCGCCGAGCTGGATCGTCAGGCCGACTCGGTGGTGCGTGCCGAACTCGCCGCCCACCCGAAGGCCACCGGCCTGCACGTGGCCGCGGTCGTGATGGACGCGCTGCGCGAGGGTGATCAGCTGCTGCTCGGCGCCTCGAATCCGGTCCGGGACGCCGCGCTGGTCTCGCATCCGCGACCCGGCGTACGGGTGCTGTCCAATCGCGGCGTCGCCGGCATCGACGGCACCGTCTCCGGCGCGGTCGGCGCCGCGCTGGCGCATCCAGGCCGCACCATCGCGCTGATGGGCGACCTCACGTTCCTGCACGACGCGTCCGGCCTGCTGATCGGGCGCGGCGAACCGCGGCCCGGCAATCTCACGATCGTCGTCGCCAACGACGACGGCGGCGGCATCTTCGAGCTGCTCGAACAGGGCGACCCGCAGTACGCGGGCGTCTTCGAGCGCGTCTTCGGCACCCCGCACGGGATGGACCTGGCCGCCCTGTGCGCGGCCTACCGCATCCCGCACCAGCAGGTCGATCCGGGCGAGCTGGCCTTCGAACTCGCCGCCGACGCCCACGGCCTGCGGGTACTCGAGGTCGCCACCGAGCGGTCCAGCCTGCGCGAGCTGCACGCGACGGTGCGGGCCAAGATCGCGGGCTAGGCGCTACTCCTCCTCGGCCTCGGCGAACTCGTCGCCGTCGTCGAGCGGGACCGGGATGGCCTGCTCGAGTACGTCGGCGGGGTCGGCTTCGCGGTCGACGGAGGTCAGCTCGTCGCGGTAGTCGGCGGCATCGGAGAAGGACGGGTCGTCCGGGTCGTCGGCGAGGAAGGCCGACTGCTCCTGCTCGATCCGATCGGCCTCGGGGACCTCGTCCAGCGGTCGGGCGGACTCGTAGTCGATCATCGGTGCTCCTCGGTCGTCGCCTCGCGTGGTCACTGATCGTTACGCCTTCCAGATTGCGCCGAACGCGGCCGCTCGGCAACCGATGAGTTCAGCGCGGGTATGTCGTCTGTACGAATACGGCCGGCCCCGATCCCGCTGAGGAGCGTCCATGGAACCGCAGTTCGACTTCGCCCCCGCTGCCCGCACCCTCACCGGGTTACTCGACGGCATCGCCGATGACCAGCTCGCCGGGCCGACGCCGTGCGGCGATACCACCGTGGGCGGTCTGCTCGCGCACGTCGTCGGGCTCACCGAGGCGTTCCGGCAGGCCGCGACCAAGGAGTCCGTCGGCCGCTCCGCCCAGCCGGACCTCGACAACCCGCTCGATCCCGACTGGCGGACCGTGATCCCGCGGCAGCTCGACGCGTTGACGGCGGCTTGGCGCAGTCCCGACGCGTGGGATGGCGACACCGAGGCGGGCGGCGTCGAGATGCCCGCCGCGGTGATGGCTGTCGTCGCGCTCGACGAGGTCACCATCCACGCCTGGGATCTCGCGGTGGCCACCGGCCAGGAACTCGCCGTCGACCCCACCTACCTGCCGATCCTGCGCGAATTCCTGCGCGACACCGACCCCGACGGCACGCCCGGCCTGTTCGGGCCGGTGGTGACCGTCCCCGCCGACGCCCCCGAATTCGACCAGATCCTCGGCCGTACCGGTCGCGACCCCGGCTGGCGGCCTGCCATCGGCGCCGACCGGCGAGGCTGAGCCGGAACCCACCTAGCGGCACCGGCTACCCGCCGCGGGCCCGCCGGCTCAGCGGACGAACGCGCCGCCGAGGGTCGCCAGGGCGGCGGCCTCGGCGGACTGGTCGGCGGCGGCTTCGTCGATGGGGTCGCCGGAGGCGAGTAATCGGTAGTACAGCGGTGCCGAGACCGCGGACAGGACGGCCCTCGGTTCGGTGCCGGGCGGCGCTTCCCCTCGGGCGACGGCGTTCTCGACGCAGGGCGCCCATTCCGTGAGCCGGGTGTCGTAGAAGCGGTGCAGCGCCGTCGCGGTGATCTCGTCGGTGGTCGCCGCGGCGATGACGGCCCGGAAGAGCCTGCCCTGCCTGGGATCGGCGAGGGTCTTCGCCACCAGGCGCGCGTTGGCGGTCAGGTCGTCGAGCAGGGTTCCGGTGTCGACCCGGGGCAGTGACTGTTCGGCCATGTCGACGAGCAGATCGGCGACCAGGCCCGCGGGGTTCCGCCACCGGCGGTAGACCGTGGTCTTGCCGACGCCCGCGGCGGCGGCCACCGCGGCCAGGTCGAGCTGCGCGAAACCGTGCTCGGCGAGCAGATCACCCGCCACCTGCAGTACCGACTCGCGGACGCGGGCGGTGCGCCCACCTGGGCGAACAGAGCCGGGCCAGGCGATGTCGTGATCCATAACGGAACTCCTGTTTCATTTAGAGCGCATCGGGTGTACTGTCGCTGGTGTTAACGGAACTATAGACCCTTTAGGAGTTCTCATGGAGTACCGGCGACTCGGCGCATCGGGTCTGCACGTTCCCGCACTCGGTTTCGGCGCGGGGACCTTCGGCGGACGCGGCGCGCTGTTCAGCGCCTGGGGCGATACCGACGCGGCACAGGCCAGGCGCCTCGTCGACATCAGTCTCGAGGCCGGGGTCACCCTGTTCGACACCGCGGATGTGTACTCCGACGGTGCCTCGGAAGAGGTGCTCGGCGCGGCCGTCAAGGGCAGGCGCGATCAGGTACTGCTGTCGACCAAGTCGGCGCTGCCCACCGGGCCGGGCCCGCACGAGGCCGGCGCCGGCCGGGCGCGTCTGATCCGCGCGGTCGACGCGTCGTTGCGGCGGCTGGGCACCGACTACCTCGACCTGTTCCAGTTACACGCCTTCGACGCGGGCACCCCGCTGGCCGAAACCCTCACGGCGCTGCACGATCTCGTGCGCGCGGGCAAGATCCGCTACCTCGGAGTCTCCAACTTCGCCGGCTGGGAACTGATGAAGACGCTGGCCACCGCCGAGGAGCTCGGGGTGGAGCGGCCGGTCGCCCACCAGGTCTACTACTCGCTCGTCGGGCGCGACTACGAATACGAGCTGATGCCGCTCGGTACGGATCAGGGTGTCGGCGCGGTGGTCTGGAGCCCGCTCGGCTGGGGCAGGCTCACCGGCAAAGTCCGTCGCGGTCAACCTCTTCCGGCGGGCAGCCGACTGCACGAGACCGCCCAGGCCGGTCCGCCGGTCGACGACGAACGCCTCTACGACATCGTCGACGTGCTCGACCGTATCGCCGCCGAGACCGGTCGCAGCGTCCCGCAGATCGCCCTCAACTGGCTGCTCACCAGGCCCACCATCGCGTCCGTACTGATCGGTGCCCGCAACGAGGAACAGCTGCGCCAGAACCTCGGAGCCGTCGGCTGGCAACTCGACGCCGAGCATCGGGCGGCCCTCGACGCGGCGAGCGCGACGACCCCGCCGTACCCGTACTACCCGTACCACCGCCTGCCGGACTTCGCCCGGCTCAACCCGCCCGCGGTTCGGGCCGCCTGAATCAGTACACGTCGCGCACGTAGCGCTTCTCGGCGACGAGCTGCTTCTTGAAGGCCAGTGCTCCGGCCTCGTCCAGCTTCCCGTGGATCTGGGCGATCCGGAGCAGGGTGTCGTCGACGTCCTTCGCCATGCGAGCCGCGTCGCCGCAGACGTAGAAGTGGGCGCCCTCGCGCAGCCATGCCCACAGCTCGGCGCCGTGCTCGATCATCCTGTGCTGCACGTAGATCCGCTCGCGCTGGTCGCGGGAGAAGGCGAGGTCGAGGCGGGTGAGGAAGCCCGAGCGGAACATGTCCTCCAGCTCGGTCCGGTAGTAGAAGTTCTGGGCGGCGTGCTGGTCGCCGAAGAACAGCCAGTTGCGTCCGGTCGCGCCGACGGCCCGGCGTTCGTGCAGGAACCCACGGAAGGGAGCGATACCGGTGCCGGGACCGACCATGATCATCGGTGTGTTCGGGTCGAGCGGCGGTCGGAAATGCGGTGCGCGCTGCAGGAAGATCGGTACCTCGCTTCCCGCACGGTCTGCCAGGAAGGTCGAGCACACGCCGCCGCGGCGGGCGGTGTCGCCGGTCGGCTCGCCATAGCGGACCACGCCGACGGTCAGCTGCACCTCGTCTGGGTCGGTCAGTGGGCTGGAGGAGATCGAATACTGCCGGGGCTGCAGCTTTTTCAGGGTGCCGAGCCAGTCCACCAGATCGGTGCGCACCGGGAAGTCGCGCAGCACGTCGACGACCTGTCGATCCCAGAGGTAGCCGGCGAGTTCATTGCGGTTGTCGCGGCGCAGCAGCTTGGCCAGCTGCGGATGGGGATTGCGTTCGGCGATGAAGCCGAGCAGATCCTGGCTGACCTTGGTGATGTCGTAGTGCGTGCGCAGTGCCTCGGCCAGGGGTAGGTCGCGGTCGTCGAGCTCGACCACGCGGCGTCCGTCCAAGCCGGTCGCCGCGAGCCACTCCTCGACCAGCTCGGGGCAGTTCTCGGGCAGGATGCCGAGCGAGTCGCCGACCTCGTAGCTGGCCTCGAGATCGCGCAGATCGAACCCGAAGCGGCGCACCTCTTTCGGTGAGCCCGGGGCGCTCAGTACGTCGTTGCGCACGAGTGTCGCCCGGACCGGTGCCTGCCGAGTGAACGGCATCGGGGCGCCACGCTGGACCCGGCCGGGGGACGCCGTGCGGACGCGCTGCAGGACGGTCGCGCCACCCCGCGCCACGCCCGACGTCGCCGAAACCTGGTGCGGTGCGACATTCGAGCGAGCCGCCGGTGTGAGTCGCGGCCGGCCGGGAACGTCTGGTGATACCGGGCCGTGCAGTGTGGCCGAACCGGTGCCGTTGGCCGCTGCGGACGGCGAGGATCCGTGCGGCGTATCCCAGGCCGCCGCGCCGGATACCGACGGCGACGCGGAGGCGCCGTCGGGGATCGCGGAACCGTTCGGCCACGGCGCTTCACCAGGCTCGGGGGCGATTGATCCACTCCCGCCCGACCCGTGCTCGCCCAGCACGGCGAGCACGTCCTCGAGCCACTGGTCGGCGGCATCGGCGAAGTCGGGTTCGCAGTCGACACGGGGGAGCAGGCGCTGGGCGCCGCGCTCGGCGAACAGGCGGTCGAGGGTGCGGCCGTGGCCGCAGAAATCGTCGTAGGACGAGTCGCCGAGCGCGAAGACCGCGTAGCGGACGGCGGGGAAGCGAGCGACGCTGTCGGCCAGGCGGGTGGCGAAGTCGGCGCCGTTGTCGGGCGGCCCGCCGTCGCCGAAGGTGCTGGTGACGAGGAGGACGTCACCGGTGAGGGTGGACAGTTCGCAGGAGTCCATGTCCAGCAGGGACGGGAGGAAGCCGGCGTCGGTCAACCGGGCGGCGACGGTGGCCGCGAGTTCCTCGGCATTGCCGGTCTGGGAGGCCCACAGCACCGTCACCGGTCGCGTGGGCGGTGTCTCCCCGGTGTCCGGCTCGATGCCGGATCCGGTGGCGCGCGAATACATTCCGGCCAGCAGCCCGTCGACCCACAGGCGGGCCTGGGTGGACAGTGGGGCGGTGGCGGGTAGCACCGGCTGGCCGGTCACCGGCAGCGACTGCAGGGCGGCGAGATAGCCACCCAGGTAGATGCGTTCGGATTCCGCGAGCGTGGGGGAGGCGGCCGCGTCCAGGCCGAGGATCCCGGCCAGCGGATGCGGTCCCGCCTCGACGGGCTGCGCTGGCGCCTGTTCGGGCGTGGGCGCGGGCCCGACCCGGCGCAGCGCCACCGCGCAGGCCTTGAACTCCGGTTGCAGCGAGTCCGGATCGACGGCGTCGTTGGTCACGGCATTGATGGTCAGATACTCACCCTGTTCGTCATTCCAGTGGAAGGGAGCGAAGCAATCGCCGGGCCGCACCCGGTCGCTGATCTGGACCGGTAGCACGGCCCGGCCACGGCGGGAGGCGATCTCGAGCTGATCGCCCTGGCGCAGCTCCAGACGCCGCGCGTCCTCGGGGTGCACCTCGACGAACGGCGCGCCGTTGAGCTTGGTCAGCTTGGCGATCTTTCCGGTCTTGGTCATGGTGTGCCACTGATGTTGCAGGCGGCCGGTATTGAGCAGGAACGGATAGTCGTCGTCGGGGAGTTCGGCGGCGGGCAGATGGGGGCGGGCGAAGAACACCGCGCGCCTGCTCGGGGTGGCGAACGCCAGTCGCGGCGTGTGGCCGTCGGTGTCGACGTGCAGCGGCTGGTGGACGCCGTCGTTGAGGTAGCGGATCGGGTTGCGCGGGGTGGCGCTGTCGCGGCACGGCCACTGCATCGGGCCCTCGCGCAGCCGGTCGTAGCTCATGCCGCTGAGGTCGTAGCCCGTCGCGGGATTGGTGAACTGGGTGAGCTCGGCGAAAACCTCGGCGCTGGAGGCGAAGTCGAAGCCGGGAAAGCCCATAGCCGTGGCGACCTGGGCGATCAGCAGCCAGTCCGGGCGCGCGTCGCCGACCGGGTCGACGGACTGCCGCAGCAGTGTGACGTTGCGCTCGGAGTTCACCATCACCGCGTCGGCCTCGGCCCAGAGCGTGGCGGGCAGCAGCAGATCGGCGTAGGCGTTGGTGGCGGTCTCGCCGTAGGCATCCTGGACGACCACCAGCTCGGCGGCCTCCAGCCCCGCGATCACCGTCTTGCGATTGGCCACGGTGGCAACGGGATTGGTGCAGATGATCCACGCGGCCTTGATCGAGCCCTCGGCGAGACCGCGGAACATCTCGATGGTGCCCGGCCCCGACTCGGTGCGCAGGGTATCGGCGGGCAGGTTCCACGCGGTTTCGACGAAGGACCGGTCGGCAGGGGAGAGGAGGCTGCGCTGACCGGGCAGGCCGGGGCCCATGTAGCCCATCTCGCGTCCGCCCATGGCATTGGGCTGGCCGGTCAGCGAGAACGGGCCGCTGCCGGGGCGGCAGATCGCGCCTGTCGCCAGGTGCAGGTTGATCAGCGCGTTGGTGTTCCAGGTGCCGTGGGTGGACTGGTTGAGTCCCATGGTCCACAGCGACATCCACTCGCCCGCCTCGGCGATCATCCGGGCCGCGGCGCGGATGTCGGCCTCGGCCAGCCCGGTGATCCCGGCGACCCGGTCGGGCGGATAGTCGGCGAGGAACGCGGGCATGGCGTCCCAGCCCTCGGTGTGCTCGGCGATGAAGTCGGGGTCGATCGCGTTCTCGGCGACGAGCAGGTGCAGCAGGCCGTTGAGCAGCGCCAGGTCGGTGCCGGGCGCGATCTGCAGGAACAGGTCGGCGCGGGCAGCCGTCTCGGTGCGCCGCGGGTCGACCACGATCAGCTTGGCGCCTGCCTTGAGCCGCTCGGCCATCCGCAGGTGCAGGATCGGGTGGCAGTCGGCCATGTTCGCGCCGGAGACGAAGAACAGGTCGGCGTGCTCGAAGTCGTCGTAGGAGCCGGGCGGGCCGTCGGCGCCGAGCGACTGCTTGTAGCCGGTGCCCGCGCTGGCCATGCACAGTCGCGAGTTGGCCTCGATGTGCTTGGTCCGCAGGTAGCCCTTGGCCAGCTTGGTGGCGAGGTACTGGGCCTCGAGCGACATCTGCCCGGAGACGTAGAGAGCGATCGCGTCGGGTCCGTGCTCGTCGAGGATCGCGCGCAGTCTGGCGGCGGTCTCGTGCACGGCCTCGTCGACCGGCAGCGGTACGGGCACCTGTCCGCGTTCGGGCCGGTGGTAGGCGGTGTCCATCCGGCCGGGGGCGGCCATCATCTCGGCGTGCGTGGCGCCCTTGGTGCACAGCCTGCCCGCGTTCGCCGGGTGCAGCTTGTCCCCGCTGACCTTGGCGATCACCCGAGCGCCAGACTGATCAGTCTCGGTCTGGACGTTGATGCCGCAGCCGACGCCGCAATACGAGCACTGTGTGCGCACAGTGCTTGAGTCGCGGAAGTCGGCTGTCATGCCACCGATCATCCGCACCTGTCGTTGCGCTCGATTTACCGAAGGTTATGTCCAGGTGACAATCGACCTCACACGTCAGAATTTCCGCGGTGAGGCGGGGTGCGGAATATCGGCCCTGATCAGGGCGCATTCCGCGCCGGTGAGCGGCTGGCACCGCCACGCGGGGTGACCGTTCTCACCCCGCCCGCGGCGGCCGGTTCAGCCCAGTTTGTAGCCGCGGTGCAGCGCCACGACGCCGCCGGTGAGGTCGCGCCACTGCACGGAGTCCCATCCGGCGTCGGCGATCCGCCGGGCCAGCCTGCGCTGGTTCGGCCACGCGCGAATCGACTCCGCCAGGTACACATACGCGTCGGGGTTGGAGCTCACCGCCCGCGCCACCTTCGGCAGCGCCTTCATGAGGTACTCCATGTAGACGGTGCGGAAGGGCCCGAACACCGGGGTGGAGAACTCGCAGACCACCACGCGACCGCCCGGCTTGGTGACCCGCAGCATCTCGCGCAGTGCCAGATCGATGTCGGCCACGTTGCGCAGCCCGAACGAAATGGTCACCGCGTCGAAGGAGTTGTCGGCGAAGGGCAGGGCCATGGCATCCCCCGCCACCATCGGCACCTGCCGGAACCGGCCGGCCGAGAGCATGCCCTGGGAGAAGTCGGCCGCCACGCACCAGGCGCCGGATTTGCCGAGTTCGACAGTCGAGACCCCGGTGCCGGCCGCCAGGTCGAGGACCCGCTCGCCGGGGCGCAAGCCGAGCGCGCGTCGCGTCGCCCACCGCCAGTACCGATCCTGACCACCGGAGATGACCGTATTGGTGAGGTCGTAGCGCTTCGCCACACCGTCGAACATCGACGCGACCTCGTGGGGTTGCTTGTCCAGCGAAGCCCGAATCGGTTCACGCTGCTCTGTTGTCGCCACGAATCGAGCTTATCCGTCGGTGGGCGTGGCCCTCTAGGCTGAGCGCCGCAACCGGTCGCGCATGCCGGTGACGTCGGCGTAGTGCGTCATCAGCTCGGTGCAGATCGCGGGCCAGGTGCGGTGCAGCACCGACTTGCGGGCCGCCGCCGCGAACCGTGCCCGCTGACCGGAATCGCGCAGCGCCGAGACCGCGCTCGGCAGCAACTCGGCGAACCGGTCGACGGGCAGCAGATAGCCGTTGCGGCAGTGCGCGATCAGATCACGCGGGCCGCCCGCGTCGGGTCCGATCACCGGCACACCCGAGGACAGCGCCTCCTGCACGCCCTGGCAGAACGTCTCGTGCTCGCCGGGATGCACCATCACGTCCAGGCTCGCGTAGTGCGTGGCCAGCTCGCTGCCGCCCAGCTCGCCGGTGAACACCGCGTCGGGCATCAGCCTGCTCAGCCGCGCCCGTTCCGGCCCGTCGCCCACCACGACGAGCTGGATCGACGGGTCACCGGCCAGGGCGGCCAGCCGGTCGACGTGCTTCTCCGGCGCGAGCCTGCCCACGAAACCGACGACCAGCTTGTCGCCGGAACCCAGCCAGCTCGCGCGCAGCTCGTCGCTGCGGGCCGCGGGGTTGAACCGCTCGATGTCGACGCCGCGCCCCCAGCGGTGCACGCGCGGGATGCCGTGGTCGGCCAGGTCCTGCGCGGCCGCCGAGGACGGTGCGAGGGTGCGGGTCGCGCCCTCGTGGATGCGGCGGGTCCAGGCCCACGCCGCCCGGGTGGCAAGCCCGAGCCCGTAGCTCTTGGCGAATCCGGCCACATCGGTCTGGTAGACCGCGATCGAGGGCAGGTCGAGCCGGGTGGCGGCGGCCAAACCGCCCGCGCCGAGCAGGAACGGCGAGGCCAGGTGCACCACATCGGGATCGAAGGCGGCGATCGCCGCGGTGATCCCCGGCTGGGGCAGCCCCACCGGCAGCGAACTGACCTTGGGCACCATCATCGCGGGGACCCGGTGCACCGGGAATCTGCCGTGGAAGCGCGGGGCCGGTGGCACACCGCGCAGGGTGTCGGGCGCCACGATCATCGCGTCGTGCCCGTGCTGATCCAGGTGATCCAGCACCCGCAGCACGGAGTTGACGACGCCGTTCATGTTCGGCAGAAAGGACTCCGCCACGATGGCTACGCGCACGATTCCAGGGTGACCGCCACACCGCGCGACACCCCCACACCGACGTGAAGCCGGGACGAACAGCAGGAGAAGTTACGCCTCGCGCTGCTTGCGCCGGATCAGCCACAGCACCGGCAGGGCCAACGCCCAGGTCACGACGATCACCGAGGCCGCGGGGATGATCGCCACCTGTGCGTCGCGCCCGGCGACCCGGACCAGATCGGGATCGCGGGTGCTGTATTCCACGTTGATCCGCTGACCGGCGGTCAGATTGGTCGGGTACAGGATGCCGACCTTCGGGTTGTGGGTCACCCCGTCGGGCGTCACGTACATGACGGCCGAGCGCAGCCGCCCCGCCGAGAGCACCTCACCGGAGGTGACGCCGCGATGCTGCTCGATCTCGTAGTCGTTGCGCCAGGCCGCGAGCACCAGCAACACCATCAGCACGCTGATCACGGTGGCGATGCCGAGCACCGACGTGCGCGCCCGTCGCAGGCGCTTGGATCGCCGATCCGACAGGCTCACTTCCGACACCCGGCACACAGTACCGTTGCGCGCATGTCCCGAAAATTCAGCTTCACCGTGCCCTACACCGTCCCGGTCGAAGATCTTCACCGGGCACTCGTCGACGATGCGGTCTGGCAGGAACGCTTCGCCGGCGCCGAGACCGCGACCCTCGAGCTCTCCCATCCCGACGGGCCGGGTTCGATTCGTCTCCATATGACCGAAAAGCCCGGCCAGGACAAGGTTCCCGGCCTGGTGCGCAAGGTGCTCAAGAGCGATCTGGTGCTGTCGCGCACCGACAATTGGCAGCCGCTGACCGGTGAGGTCGCCAAGGGCAGCTTCACCGGCCACACCGGCGGCATCAATACCGAGATGTCGGGCACCTATGAACTGCGCCCGACCGCCGAGGGCAGCGAGATCGAGGTCGTCGGCACCGTCACCGTGAAGGTGCCGCTGGTCGGCGGAGCGATCGAGCCACTCGCCGAGCAGTTGCATCAGCGCGTGCTCAACAGTGAGCGCAAGTTCATCGAAGGCTGGTTCGCCAAGCTGTGATCGTCGACGGTGCCGCCGGGTCCTGGCGGCACCGTCTCACGCGCGGGGCTCGACCAGGACAAGCCAGTTGCCGGAGTTGTCGCGGATGACGGCCTCGGTGCCGTACGGGCGCTCGGACGGCGGCTGGATGAACTCGACACCCTTCGCGGTGAGCTCTTCGTAGCTCTTCTGGCAATCGGCGGTCCGCAGCCCGAGGGCGCCAGTGGGTGCCGGAGGCCAGCGAGCGGCGGACGGCGTCGGCCATGTCGTCGGTCAGCGGCGGTCCCGGCACCATCAGGGTGACCTCGAGCTCGCGATGACTGCCGGTCGATCAGGTCACGGGCCGTGCGCAGATGCGGCAGCTTTGCCGGCACCGGACGGCGGGCCGGGCCGCTCACGACGGCACCTCAGCTGAACGGTGGTCGGTCGTCGCCGCGCAGCGAGGCCCGGCCCGCCGTGCGCCAGGCGCGGGCGGTGAAATCCAGATCCTCGTCGGTGACCAGGTTGCCCATGACGCGAACCGCGGTGCGCTGCAGGTACTTCGACCGCATCACCGGCGGGCCGCCGAGCGGCACCATCTTCGGGTGGGTGGCCAGCCCGGCGATGCGGCGCGCCACCGAGAACGTGCGCCCGTACCGCGCGCGCAGCAGCTCCGGCCACACCCGACTCAGGTCCGGTTCGTCGAGCAGTCCGGACAGCATGTGCCCGCCCTCGAGCCCGTAGTCGATGCCCTCGCCGTTGAGCGGGTTCACGCACCCCGCGGCATCGCCGACCAGCACCCAGTTCGGTCCGGCCACGCCGGAGACCGCGCCGCCCATCGGCAGCAGCGCCGAGGCCACCGCGCGCAGTTCGCCCTCCAGCTGCCATTCCTCGCGGCGCAGCTTGGTGTAGTGCTCGAGCAGTGGCTTGAGCGCGATATGCGAGGGGCGCGCCTCGGTCGCCAGTGAACCGACGCCGATGTTCACCTCGCCGTTGCCGAGCGGGAAGATCCAGCCGTAACCGGGTACCAGGGCGTCCTCGGCGTTGCGCAGTTCCAGGTGCGAGGAGATCCACTGGTCGTCGCTGCGTCCGGACTTGATGTAGGCGCGTGCGGCCGTGCCGTAGGCGTAGCGGCGGTGCCAGGTACGGCCGAGCTGCTTGCCGACGGGCGAGCGCACGCCGTCGGCCACCACGAGCACCCGGCAGCGGACCGTGTGCGTCTCCGCGCCGACGCGCACCGACACGCCGGTGACCCGCTCGCCTTCGCGCAGCACCTCGGTGACCTTGGCACCGTCGACCATCCGCGCACCGGATTTCACCGCGGTCTCGCGCAGCTTGTCGTCGAGTTCGGTTCGGGGGACGGCGCTTCCGTAGGTCGGGAACGACCCGCCGGGCCAGGGGAGCAGCGCCTCGCGCCCGAAGCCGGCCATCCGCAGGCCGTGGTTCACGGTGTGCGCACGCAGCCATTCACCGAGGCCGAGATTCTCCAGCTCGGCGGTGGCGCGCGGGGTGAGCCCGTCACCACAGGTCTTGTCGCGCGGGAACACGGCGGAATCGAGCAGCAGCACATCGCGTCCGGCCCGCGCGGCCCAGGCCGCCGACGCCGAACCGGCGGGCCCGGCCCCGACGACCAGCACCTCGACGGCGGTGGGCAGGACGGCTCGTGCTGCGGGGGCGGAATCCGGTGAACCCATGGCTCAATACTGGCACCCCCGGCCGCTGTGCGAGAGTGTCGGGTACACCGGGAATAGTCACTGTGTGACCGTGTTCATCGGCCCTGGCGCCGGAACACGCTAGGTTGCTACCCGTCGGGGTCGGACGCATCGCTGGGAGAAGATAATGAGCACATCGGCTGTGAGCGACGAGAGCACCGTGGTCGCCGGGGTGGACCTCGTCGATCCCGAACTCGCCGCCACCGTGCGCGACGGCCTGGCCGCGGTCGAGCAGCTGCTCGTCGACGAACTCTCCGACGGCGAGGAATTCCTGCAGGAGGCGGCGCTGCACCTGGCCCGCGCGGGCGGCAAACGTTTCCGGCCACTGTTCACCGTGCTGACCGGGCAGCTCGGTCCCAATCCCACCGATCCCGCGCTGGTCACGGCGGGCACCGTGGTGGAACTGGTGCACCTGGCCACCCTGTACCACGACGACGTCATGGACGAGGCCACCCAGCGCCGCGGCGCGGAGAGCGTCAACTCGCGCTGGGGCAACAACATCGCCATCCTGGCGGGCGACTACCTGTTCGCCCACGCCTCCCGGCTCACCTCGACCCTCGGGCCCGACGCGGTCCGCATCATCGCCGAGACCTTCGCCGAGCTGGTCACCGGGCAGATGCGGGAAACCATGGGCGCCAAGCAGTCCCAGGATCCGGTGGAGCACTACCTGCGTGTGGTCTGGGAGAAGACGGGCTCGCTGATCGCGGCGGCAGGTCGGTTCGGCGGCACCTTCTCCGGCGGGGGTTCCGAGCACGTCGAGCGGCTGGCGCGCCTCGGTGACGCGGTGGGCACCGCCTTCCAGATCTCCGACGACATCATCGACATCTCGTCCTCGGCCGAACAGTCCGGCAAGACCCCGGGCACCGACCTGCGCGAGGGTGTGCACACCCTGCCGGTCCTCTACGCCCTGCGCGAGTCCGGCGCCGACGGCGACCGCCTGCGCACTCTCCTGGCGAACCCGCTGGAAGCCGACGCCGAGGTGGAGGAGGCGCTGGAGCTGCTGCGCCGTTCCCCCGGCATGGCCAAGGCCAAGGAGAAGCTGCAGGAATACGCCGACCTGGCCGACGCCGAACTGGCGGCCCTGCCCGCGGGACCGGCCAACGACGCCCTCACCCGCCTGGTCAGATACACCATCGAACGGGTCGGCTGACCAGGAACTATTGCCGGGTCAGGCACGTTTTCTCAACATGCCCAATGGGATCAAGACATTCGGATTGATGGTCGGGCTGTCGGCGTTGATCGTCGCCATCGGGGCGATGTTCCGCAGCCCGACCATCCTCGTCATCTCGATCGTGCTGGCCGTCGGGATGAACGCCTACGCCTACTTCAACAGCGACAAGCTGGCGTTGAAGGCGATGCACGCGCAACCTGTCAGCGAGCTCGAGGCGCCGGTCATCTACCGGATCGTGCGGGAGCTCGCGACCACGGCCCGGCAGCCGATGCCGCGGCTCTACATCAGCCCGACCAACGCGCCGAACGCGTTCGCGACCGGTCGCAATCCCCGGCACGCGGCCGTCTGCTGTACCAGTGGCATCCTGCAGTTGCTCGACGAGCGCGAGTTGCGCGCGGTCCTGGGCCACGAGCTCTCGCACGTCTACAACCGCGACATCCTGATCTCGTCGGTGGCGGGCGCGATGGCCTCGATCATCACCGGCCTGGCCAACATGGCCTTTTTCGCGAGTTCGTTCGGCAGCAGGGACGGCAACGGTCCGAACGTCATCGGGGTGCTGCTGGTCTCGCTGCTCGGCCCGATCGCGGCGGGCCTGATCAAGATGGCGGTCTCGCGCTCGCGGGAGTACCAGGCCGATCAGTCCGGCGCCGAACTCACCGGCGACCCGTTGGCGCTGGCCTCGGCGCTGCGCAAGATCGAGCGCGGGGTGCAGGTGGCCCCGCTGCCGCCGGACCCCAAGCTCACCAGCGAATCGCATCTGATGATCGCCAACCCGTTCCGCGCGGGCGACCGCATCGCCCGCTGGTACTCCACGCACCCGCCGATGGAAGAACGCATCCGGCGCTTGGAGGAGATGGCCGGTGGCACACACCGTCACTGACGGCACCACCACGTTTTCGGCCGCCGCGGCCGCCCCCCCCGCGGCCGCGCGCCCCCCGCGGGGCGGAGGCGGGGGGGGGGGGGGGGTGGGGGGGGGGCAAACCCCCCGGCCCCCCCCCCGGGTGGGGTT
>NZ_JARWOJ010000218.1 GCF_029868625.1 Nocardia neocaledoniensis
ACCTTCCCGCAGCTGCCGGAACTGGAGAAGGCGATGGACGGGCTGGCCACCTGCGTTCTGCTCGCCGCCACCGAGAAGCTGCTCGAGCAGTAATTCTGGAGCGCTGGCGCGCTCGAGTCGGCGGCCCCTCGTGTCCCGCCGGTCAGGCACCGTGGCTTGCTCCTTCGTCGCCTACGCCACGGCGCCTGACCGGCGGGACGGCCGCCGACGGGCCCCGGGGGGGGGCCGGGCCCCCCAAGGGGGGGGGGGGGGGGGGGTTTTTGGGGGGAAAAGGGGGGGTGGGGGGGGGCCGCCCCCCCCGGGGCGGCGGCCGGGGGGGCCGGCCCCCCCCCCCCCCCCCCCGGGGCCCCCCCGGGGGGGCACACGAGGGGCCGCCGACTCGAGCGCGCCAGCGCTCCAGAATTACTGCTCGAGCAGCTTCTCGGTGGCGGCGAGCAGAACGCAGGTGGCCAGCCCGTCCATCGCCTTCTCCAGTTCCGGCAGCTGCGGGAAGGAGGGGGCGATGCGGATGTTCTTGTCCTCGGGATCCTTGCTGTACGGGAAGGCCGAGCCCGCCGCCGTCAGCGCGATGCCCGCGTCCTTGGCCAGCGCGATGACCCGGGCCGCCGTGCCCTCGAGCACGTCGAGGCTGATGAAGTAACCGCCCTTGGGCTCGGTCCACGACGCCACCTTCGAGGCGCCGAGGCGGTCCTCCAGGACCCGGCGCACCAGCGCGAACTTCGGCTCGAGCAGCCTGCGGTGCTTCTGCATGTGCTCGCGCACGCCCTCGGCGTCGGTGAAGAAACGCAGGTGCCGTAGCTGGTTGAGCTTGTCGGGACCGATCGACTTCTTCGACGCGTGCGACAGGTACCAGTCCAGGTTCGCCTTCGACGCGCCGAAGAAGCTCACGCCCGCGCCGGCGAAGGTGATCTTGGAGGTGGAGGCGAAGACCAGTGGCCGGTTCGGGTTGCCCGCCGCCGCGGCCATCCCGAGCACGTCGAGCACCGGCGCCGCGGTGTCGGTGAGCGGGTGCACGGCGTAGGCGTTGTCCCAGAACAGCCGGAAGTCGGGCGCGGCGGCCGGCATCGAGACCAGTTCGCGGACAACCTCTTCGGAGAACACGGCACCGGTGGGGTTGGCGTAGTTGGGCACCGCCCACAGACCCTTGATCTGCGGATCGTTCGCCAGCAGCGCGGCGATGGCCCTGGTGTCGGGGCCGTCGTTGTTCATCGGGATGGTGATCATCTCGATGCCGAGTGCCTCGGTGATCGCGAAGTGCCGGTCGTAGCCGGGGGCCGGACACAGCCACTTGATCGTCCCCTCCGCCGCCCAGCGGCGCGCGGAGTCGGGGGTGCCGTAGAGCATCGCGAACACGATGTTGTCGTGCATGAGCTCGAGGCTGGCGTTGTTGCCCGCGATCAGGTTCTCGACCGGAATGCCGAGCAGCTCGCCGAAGATGGCGCGCAGTTCGGGCAGGCCGTTGAGGCCGCCGTAGTTGCGGCAGTCGGTGCCCGATCCGTCGCGGAAGTCACCGTCACCGGGTAAGGACAGCAGCGCCGCGGACAGGTCGAGTTGTTCCGGCGATGGCTTACCTCGGGTGAGATCCAGCGTGAGCTTCTCGGTCTGGAGCGTCGCGTAATTCGCGGTCTGGGACTCGTGCTCGGACACGAGTTCCGCGTGGCTCATCAAACCGATCTGCGTTTGCCGGGGCATCCTGGGCAGCCTTTCGAAGCAGCTAGGTGGGGGGTACACGCCACGTTACCCGGCGGTTGCTCGGTATCGGTGGGGTATCCGGGGCCGGATGCGGCTCGCACACTGCGAAGGTGCGTAGGCGGATCGATCCGGCGGGGGTCCCCAGAGAATTAAGGGGACCCCGCGCACCCGGCAGAGCCCGTTGACCCTTGCTGCCTTCCGGCCCTGGGGGAGTTCACAGGATGCGCGCCGCGCGGGATCCGTCGGCCAGTGTAGCGGTTACCGGACGGGCTAGCGATCGGGGGGCGCGAACAGCAGGTCGGCGGCCCGGGCGAGCACCTCGAGGCGGGTCCGGCCCTCGTGGTCGGCGGCGAGGAAGTGTCCGCCGATCACCGCGCAGAACGCGAGCAGGCTGCGCGCCTCGACCTCGTCGGGATCATCGCAGAATTCGCCGATCGTCTCGCGCAGCAAGGCCATTCGGCGATTGTCGACGCGCCGCAGCCGCTCGGCGACGGTGTCGTCGCGGCGGGCCCAGGCCCGGATCGCGAGGTCGATGGGCAGCAGCCGGTTGCTGGAGAAGGTGAGCAGCCCGGCCAGCCTGGCCTTGGTCTTGGGGTCCTGACCGAGATGTTCGACCTGCTCGAGCACCTGGTCGACGGCTTCGCTCTCCCAGGTCTCGAGCAGGGCGAGCAGCAGCGCGTCCCGATCGGCGAAATATCCGTAGAACCCGCCCTTGGTGACACCGATCCGCTTGGCCAGCACCTCCACTCGCACGGCGTCGACACCGTCGGCCGCCAGCACCTGCAGGCCTTCCTCGATCCATCTCGCCCTGGGGGTTCGCGCGGCGCCCACGGTGTGCTCCACCCACTCTCGCTCGGCTGAGACCGCGACCGGCGGCCGGGGATCCAGTGTAGGCAGCGGGGCGGTCGGTGCCCGGGATCGCGGCGGGCTGGCTACGATCGGTGCAACAAAGACGCCAGGGGGATTCCCCACGACTCGGAAGTAGGGGTTTCCGCGCGTGACCGGTCCGAATACGCAACCGCCCGGCGATGGTGTCCCGCCGTCCGATCCCACGGTGCACTGGTGGGAACGCCCGAGTGCCGACGCCGCCCCGGCCCAGGCCGATCCGACCGTCCTGCGTGGCGACATCGGCGGCGGCTACACCGCGCCACCCGGGCCGTATCCGTCGACGGGTGACCCGTATCAGCAGGTCAACCCCTATGCCCAGGCCGGTGGCACGCCGCCGCCGAACTACTACGCGCAGCCGCAACCACAGCCACAGCCCTACGCGGCGATGCCGCCCCAGCAGCAGTGGGGCGCGCCGCCGCGGCCGCCGTCCTCGGGCAACAAAGTGGTGTGGTGGATCGTCGGCGGCTCGATCGCCGTGGTCGCGGTGCTGATCCTCGGCCTGGTCGTCCTGGTCAACAGCACCGACGACGAGTCGAACCCGTTCGGTCCGGATTCGTCCGAATGGGCGGGCGACTACGCGTTCAAGGACGGCATCAACGCCTGCGACCTGGTGGATCTGACCGTACTCAACCAGTGGTCGACCACCCGCGAGACCACCACGCACACCGAGCGCGGCCCGTCGGAGTACATCGGCGGCGGCTCCTACGACTGCGACGCCAAGAACAAGGAATCGGGCCGCTCCGGCAACGAGGCGAGCCTGTCGCTCGAGGTCGAGTTCAAGTCCAGCGGCACCGGCGAGTCCGACTACGCCCGCTGGAAGGGTTACGACACCAAGACCACCGGCAAGGGCTACGAGAACGGCGCGGTCACCGGCATCGGATCCGAGGCCTACTACGCGATCCAGCAGCAGACCTACAGCTCGCTGCCCAACGACTACTCCTACATCGTGGCCGCCCACGACAGCAATATCTCGGTGAAGGTGGAGCTGGACGTGTCCAAGATGGGCAGCTTCGAGCGCGCTGCCATGCAGACCGTGTGCGAGAACCAGGTCCGCAAGGTACTGGCCGCCCTGAAGAAGTAGCTGGTAGGACGCCTGTCCAGGGGCCGGTTTGGCATCGGCCCCCTGCCACCCGCTATGCTGCTCCACGGAGGATTCGCCTAGTGGCCTATGGCGCTCGCCTGGAACGCGGGTTGGGTTAACGCCCTCAGGGGTTCAAATCCCCTATCCTCCGCCACAGCAGGGCCCTGATCGGTTCGCCGGTCGGGGCCCTGTTTGTTGGATCGGTGGATCTGTCGGTGGGCGTCCGTAGAGTGACCCAGGACAGTGCGGGAGACCCCCACCGCTTCCACTCACCTGATGTCGCCGCTCGAGTGTGCGTGCCGACACAGTCGAGTGGGTACCCAGACCCAGTGCCCGTCCGTAAACGGACGGCGTGCGCCGGTCGATGTCTCGTCGACCGCGCCCCCAGAATTCAGGAAGAACCGCAAACAGTGAATACATCACCTGACACGACCATCGGCCGCGGCGCGGCCGGGCCGATCCGGCTGATGCTGCGTGACCGGACCGCCACCACCGGCGCCATCGACGGCGCCTGGTGGCCCCGGACCGATCAGCCCATGACCGAACTGCACCAGCTGGTGCAGGCCGTCGCCCCGCGCATCGGCAAGCTCGCCAAGCTCGGATTCGACTGGAACGCCCTCGAATCCGGCGCGACCGGCCCTGCCTCGCAGATCATGCACCTGGTCGGCAGCAACGACGCCGCCCTCGCGCTGCTGGTGATCCCCGCGGCGACCGAGGCCGCCGCCGCGCGCAGCCAGATGCGCTGGGCCGCGGGCAAACCACGCATCCAGGACCCCGCGCCGGCCGAAACGGCCGCCGACGGGCCACGCACCCTCGTCCAGACCTAGGTCACCGGTCGCTGGTGTAGGTCGGGTCGAAGTCGCGGGGCGTACCGCGACGGGCGAGCAGACGGTCGAACCATTCGCCGAGGACGACGCCGGCGGCGAGCGCGCAGCCGACACCGAAAGCGCCGAGGATCTGCCCGAAGCCGAGCAGCGATTCGTCCTCGAGCAAGGCATACAGACCGCGGTACACCTTCAGACCCGGCAGCAGCGGCGTGATGCCCGCGACCGCGACGACCAGCGGTGGCGTGAGCGCGCGGCGCGCCATCAGACCACCGGCCAGGCCGACGAGCGTCGCCGCCATGCCGGAGGCGACGACCGGTCCGAACCCGATGTCCTGGGCGACGAGGAAGGCCACGGTGCCCGCCGCGCCGCTGAGCCCGGCGGCGAACAGCGCCCTGCGCTCGGCGTAGCACGCCATCGCGAAGGCGATCGCGGCCACGGCACCGGCCGCCACCTTGATCGCCAGATACTCGGTGTCGCGCCCGGCGCTCGCCGCGATCTCGGGCACCTTGATCCCGAGCATCGTCGAAACCCGCAGGGCCAAGCCGATACCCGCGACGATGCCGCCGGTCATCATCACCACTTCGAGCATGCGGGCCGCGGCGGTGATCGGCGCACCGGTGATGGCGTCCTGGACCGAACCGACCAGCTGCTGCCCACTGAGCAACACGGTGATCCCGGCCGCCACGATCAGGGCCGCGTCGGCTTGCCAGTGTTCGTCGAACGCCGACAGCGCGATCGCGGGCGCGGCGGCGATCACCCCGCCGACCATGTGCTGGAAGAAGATCGGCAGGCCGAGCTGATGCAGGGCCCGGTTGACCACGTCGATCAGCGCCGTCGTGGCGAAGCTGATGACGGCCAGGACCGCACCGCCGCCGAGCAGCACCGCGATCGCCGCCGCCAGCAGTGACCAGCCCGCCGTCGACACCCACCGCGGGTACGGGTGGCGGGTGGAGACGATCTCGTCGAGCGCCGCGTGCGCCTGATCGACCGGGACGACGAACGCGCGGATCAGGCGGGTGAGCCGGTCGACGGCGGCCAGCCGGGTGAAGTCGAGGGAGCGGTACTTCACGATCCGCATGTCGCTGGCCGGTGGCAGCAGCGTGCCGCGGTCGGCCGTGATGCGGATGGCGTCGAAGGTCACATCGATATCGCACTTGTCCAGGCCGTAGGTGGAGGCGATGAAACGCACCTGCGCCTCGGTGTCGGTGACACCGGTGCCTGCGGCCAGCACCACCTCGCCGACCCGCACGGCGAGGTCGAGTACCTGCGAGACCTCGGCGTCGTCGCTGAGGTCGATCGGGCGCAGCGGGGCGGGCGCGGCGGTGATGTTGTCGGCCGTGGCGCGCTGGGCGGGCAGGATGAAGAAGGGTCGGCGCAATCGCAACCGGTGCCACAGGCTGGGGCGCTCCTCGCCGTCCACCATCGCGTCCGTACTCATATGTCGACCGTAACGGCGTGCGGTGCGGATCATCCTTCTGCAACAAGTTCGTCAACGTGTCGTCTTGTTTCGGCGCGTCCGGGAGTCAGATGTCTTCGATCAAACCGGTGCTGTAGGCCGTCGCGGCGAGGTGTTGCAGGCAGCGCGGACCGCACCCGTCGTGCTCAGTCAGTACGAAACGGGCCTGCTGGAGCGAAGAGATGGGAGAATCGGCGACGCAGTCGGCATGTGCGCGGCGCCAGCGCTCTTCGCGAGCCAGGATCGCGGCGCGCGACGACGGCGGGTCCGGGGTTGACGTGTCGAACAGGGTGTGACGGTAGGGGCCGGCGATGGAGGCGATAGCTGTATGAACACCGGGACGGGGAAGGTCATCCAGGAGCGGCGGCGGTTGCTCGGGCTGTCGCAGCCCGCGCTGGCCACCGCGATCGGGGTCAGTTCGCGCCAGATCACCAGGTACGAGTCGGAGGAACAGTCGCCGACGCTGCCGGTGGCGATCCGGTTGGCCGAGGCGCTGCAGATCTCGCTCGCCGAACTGGCAGGCATCGTCGACAACCGCATCGACCTCGCGGGCCGGTGGTGGGCAGCCTGGCAGAAGGCGGCGCAGCACGGTGAGCAGGTCGAGGTGACGCCGGTGACGATCCGGCACGAGGGCGACCACCTGCTCATCGACGCCGACGCCGAACCCACTGCCGCGCACGATGACCCGGCCGCGAAGATGCGGGGCGAGATGCGCGTGTGGGACGGTGACGCGCTCACCGGTTGGGTCCGCGGCATGGACGTCTCCTGGCCGATCGGCAGCATCTACTACTCGCTGCACCCCCAGGGCGCTCATGCGGTCGGCTCGTGGACGACGAAATCCGGCGAGGACGGTGTGGTGCGCGGCTGGAGCGCGCTGGCGCGGGAGCGCTCCGACGCCGAGGATCTGCTCTCCGAGCTGGTCCGCACCGACGGCGCGGTCGAGTCCTGGCCGCGCAGCCCGCGTTCGGCCTGAAGCCGCCGGTAGATCTCGCCCACCGTGGGGCCCGTGTCCTCGGTGGGCGGTAGCAACAGCAGGAAGCGGATCAACGCGCCGAATACGAACAGTCCCACACCAATCCACAGGTAGATGTCCATCTGTTCCCCTCCGAACCAGTCGATGCCTGCACGGGTGGCGCGTATGGTGGTGTCGAAGCCGCCGGAGAAAAGTATGGTCGCCGTCAAGACCTTTTGGACAGCAAAAAGCGTCTACAAACGTCTACAGTTCTCTACGATGGGTCCATGTCCAGTCGGGGCGAGCAGGGGAACGGCGCGACGACCGTCGTCGGTGCGCGATTGCGGCGACTGCGCGAAGAGGCCGGACTATCACTGACCGCGCTCGCCACCCGCGTCCCGTACAGCAGGGCCGCGCTCGGACACTACGAAACCGGCACGCGCACAGTGCCTTCCGAGGTGATCGCCTGGTACGAGCGGATCCACGCGCAGACCGTGCCCGTGCTGCCCGCCACCCGGCGTCGCGATCCGCGCGCCGCCGACTCCGCACTGGTGCAGGCGATCGCGAGCGGGCTCGGCGCCGCCAGGCCACTCATCGAGATCGGCCACCCACATCGCGGCGACACCGGCTACTTCTGCCCGTTCCGCATCGACGGCGTCGTCGAAGGCGAAGCCGCCGGAACAGATCCGGCGACGGCACTGCACTCGGCGCTGCGTGCCATCGGCCTCGAGCTCGGCCGAGCAGGCGACTAGTGCGCCCCGACGACGTCGTCCAGCGCGGCGGCGAGCAGGGCCAGGTAGCGCTCGGGATCGGTCAGCACCGCCACGTCGAAATGCACTGACAGCGTGATGGTCTCGCCGATGCCGTGCAGGCCGTGGGTGAGGTGCATGACCGTGCCGAGGGCGGGAAAGCCGCCGGTGAACAGCACGGGCGCGCCGGCGAAGGCCAGGTCGGCCGGGCCGCGGTAGACGCTGGAGACCACGGTGTTGCCGTTGATGGCCGCCGGCACCGAGTCCAGGTCGGCCCGCGCGACATCACGGGCGGCGAACAGCGGCGGCACGCTGGCGCCGACCCGATCCTGGGCCGCGCGTAAGGGATTCAGGACGCGGGTGCGGCGCGAGGCGAGGTCGTCGGCGATCAGGCCGGCCCTGGCGGCGAGATCGGGCTCCTCGATGTGGAGATCGATCGACAGGCTGTGGAAGTTGTTGCGCGCGCCGTCGGTGGGGACGGCCATCAGCACCGCGGAGCCGAGCCGCGATGGGGCCTCGCCTCGCTCGTCCAGATAGGTCGCGAGGGCGTGGGAGATGACCGTCAGCGCGACGACAGTGAGGGTTCGGCCCGGCACGCGCAGCGCGGAGCGGTCGAGCACGAGCATCCGCACGCGGTGGTCGAGGGCGCCGACCGGTGTCGCCGGATTCAGCGGCCCCGCCGCGAATCCCGGCGTGGCGGCGGGGACCTCACCGGCGGCAGTACGCCGCGCCATCTCCTGCTGTGCCCGGAGGGCGGCCCGGCCGTGCCAGGCGGTCGCGAGGACCCGCTGTGGAAAACGCAGGAGCCCAAGCGCTCCCGGAAGGACGGTTCCGGTGGTCCATCCACAGATCTGTCCCCAGGAATCCACAGGCCGCGCGGGAGTTTTCACAGGTCCGACCGGGCGATCTGCCGAGTTGTCCACAGGCATGCCGGGACCCCTGTGGACAACTTCGGCATCGGCCGCGAACAACGACCGCGCGATGGCGGCCGCCCGGGTGCCGTCGGCGAGGGCGTGTGAGAGCTGGAGCACCACAACGAGAGCGGGCCCGGCCGTGGTCGGCACATCGCGGACACCACGGAAAACATGGATACGCCAAGGGCTTTCGGTGGCATCGACGCCGGTGCCCAGAAGTTCGCCCACCCGGTCGAGCACGGTGGGCCAGGCCGCGTCGCCGGGACCATGGGCGACGAATTGCTGGGGCGTGAATTCGGCGCGTTCCCACCGCGGATAGTCCAGATTGCCGGGAATCTCGCGCAGCCGGATCCGCAGATCCGGAATGGTCGCCGCCCGCGCGGTGACGAAGGCGCGGAGTTCGGCTGTGGACGAACCGGTTTCGGTGAAGCAGTAAAGCAGGAACATGTCGTTGGCGGTGCGGCGGGACAGCCAGAACATGGTCGCGTCGCGCGGCGCCATCGAGGTCATCCGGCCACGATAGGCCACCACAGAGAAGGCCCCGAGTCCTACCGACCCGGGGCCCGTGCTGCCTTCATGAGGCGCATCGTGCGGTTCAGCCGCGCGCGAACTCTCCCGCGGCCACATCCGCTAAGAAGGCCCGCCACTCGCCCGAACCGAAGGCGAGGATGGGTCCGCGGCCGCGGTCCTTGGTGTCGCGGACCGCGACATCGCCACCGGCGAGAAAGGCGACTTCGACGCAGTTCCCGTCGGGTCCGCTGTAGCTGCTCTTCCGCCACACAGCGTCCGTCACATCAACCTCCACGGCACTTACTCCTTTGCATGATCGAGAACGGGATTACTCCAGGAATCGTTGCCACATTCCGAAATCCGGCGCGATCGACGAGTTACTTCGTGACAGACACAGCACTGTCACACGGTGCGCGCAACCGACCGGCACGAACCAGCGCATCGAGGCTTTCCGCCTCCGGGGGCTGCCCCCGCGGAAGAAACACTAGCAGGTCTTCCGCAAGTTTGCGGATGAGAATTTGCTTTCTCATACAGGTTTGCCAAGCTTGCGAAGCTTCACGTTTGCGGAGACATTGCCGGGGCTCTATACCCATTCCATATCCGGCTGACACATCAACAATTACTTCCATGTGATTAGTCCGTGATACGTCAAACTCTCACCCGTCCCAAGCGCCCCGTGCGCACCACGGGCGCGGGGTGTGGATCATGGAGGAATGATCTCCCGTGACCGCGACGCCGCAGGTCGTGCCCGCAATGACCGCCCACGAGACCGACTCGGTCGGCCGCTACCGCCCGGCAGTGCCGGAGTCGCCCGAATTCCGGACGATCTCGAGCTCGGCCCCCAGCAAACTCTCACCTTCGCTCAGCAACTGCTGGACGACGGATTGGCATTCAATGCCCATGAGGTATTGGAAGCGGCATGGAAGAACGGGCCGGTAGCCGAGCGGATGCTCTGGCAGGGCCTGGCCCAGTACGCCGTCGGCATCACCCACATCCAGCGTGGCAATGCCAAGGGCGCGGGTACGCTCCTGCGCCGCGCGGGCGAGCGACTCGGCGCCTATCCGGCGAACGCGCAGCAGCACGATGTCGACCGCGCGGGCCTGATCGCCCACGCCGAGGCCCTGCTCGCCGCGCTGGGCACGGGGTCCCCCATCCCCGACGACCAGCTGCGGCCACGGCTGCGCCGGGAGCCCACCACCTAGGATGGTCCGGTGCCAACCAGCCCATCCACCGGCGCGGGCCGGTACGCCCCGAGCCCGTCGGGTGATCTGCACATCGGCAATCTGCGCACCGCGATCCTGGCCTGGCTCTTCGCCCGCACCACCGGGCGCGCGTTCGTGCTCCGCGTCGACGACCTCGACCGGGTCCGCCCCGGCGCCGCCGAACGCCAGCTCGACGATCTCGCCGCCATCGGCATCGACTGGGACGGCCCCGTGGTCTACCAGTCCACCCGGCTACCGAGCTACGACGCCGCCGTCGCCCGGCTCACCGCGGCGGGACGCACCTACGAATGTTTCTGCACCAGGCGCGAAATCCAGCAGGCCGCCACGGCGCCGCACGGCCCGATGGGCGCCTACCCGGGGACCTGCCGCGACCTGACCGAGGCGCAGCGCGCCGAAAAGCGCGCGCAGGGACGCCCCGCCGCGCTCCGGCTGCGCGCCGAGGTCGACGAGTACACGATCACCGATCTCCTGCACGGCGAATATCGCGGAGCCGTGGACGATCTGGTGCTGCGCCGCGGCGACGGCGTCCCCGCCTACAACCTGACCGTCGTGGTCGACGACGCGGCACAGGGTATCGATCAGGTGGTCCGCGGCGACGACCTGCTCGCCTCGACACCCCGGCAGGCCTATCTCGCCGAACTGCTCGGCCATCCGGCGCCCGTGTACGCGCACGTGCCGCTCGTGCTCAACCGGGAGGGCAAGCGCCTGGCCAAGCGCGACGGCGCGGTGAGCCTCGCCGACCAGCGCGCGCTGGGCAACACGCCCGGGGATGTGGTTGCGGCCATCGCGAATTCGCTCGGCTACACCGCGCGCACAACAGCCGAGCTCCGCGAAGTGTTCGAGGCCCAGCGCATCCCGGCAAAACCGTGGATACTCGAGCCCATCGGGTTGTTCCGACCAGAGGGATGTCCGTAACGTACGCAGCGACCGATCTACTGATCACGACGAGGACGAATTATGACCAGCGGTGGTTACGACCCCAATCAGTACCCGCAGGGCGGTCAGCCCGGCGGCTACGGCCAGGACCCCTACGGCCAGCAGCCCGGCTACGGGCAGCAGCCGGGTTACGGCCAGCAGCCGGGGTACGGGCAGCAGCAGCCGTACGGCCAGCCCCAGCCCGGCTACAACCAGGATCCCTACGGCCAGCAGCAGCAGCCGGTGTACGGGCAGGACCAGTACGGCCAGCCCTCCTACCCGCAGGATCCGTACGGCCAGCAGGGCTACGGCGGCGTGCAGCCCGCTGATCTCGGCATCCGGATCGGCGCGCGCATCATCGACAACCTGATCGTCGGTATCCCGGTGGCGATCGTGGTGTACCTGATCTTCACCGGTACCACCGCGCAGATCGTCCAGGGCCTCGTCGGCTCGCTGGCGCTCTACGGCTACTTCATCGCGATGGAAGTCACCCAGGGCACGTCGCTGGGCAAGAAGATGCTCGGGCTGCGCGTCGTCGCTCCCGGCGGTGCCCCGAACCTGACCCCGGAGCAGTCGGCCAAGCGCAACCTGTTCCAGATCGTCGGCCTGATCCCGTGCGTCGGCAGCCTGGTGAGCCTCGGCCTGGCCATCTACATCATGGTGACCATCTCCCAGGACCCGAACAAGCAGGGCTGGCACGACAAGTTCGCCGGCGGCACGCAGGTCGTCAAGGGCTGATCGTCTGCTGACGAAAACGTCAGGGGCGCTTCCGGATCCGGAAGCGCCCCTGATCTCGTTTCGTGGTCAGTACGTCGACGTGGACGAATCCAATCCGCCCGCTACGCCGAGCACGATGACGAACACCACATAGAGCAGGCCGAGGACCAGGGTGATCGCCCCGATCCAGATACCGGCAAGCGCCATGCCGCGGCCTTCACCGCCGCGCTCCTTGATCTGGTTGAGCGCCATCACGCCGAGGACGATGCCAACGATCGAACCGACGCAGGTGCACAGCCCGACCAGCGAGGACACCAGCGCGCCGATCGCCAGTCCGTTGGTGCCCTGCGGCTGGGGGTACGCGCCGTAGGGCTGATAGCCCGGCGCCGGGGTCGCACCATACATCGGCGGCTGCTGCGGATACTGCGGCGCCGACGGCTGCTGGTAGTTCGGGTACTGCGGCTGCGACGGCGGCGGGGCAGGCTGCTGCGGGTACTGGGGCGCGGAGGGCTGCGACGGCTGTTGCTGGGGGTACTGCGGCACCGAACCCGGCGCGCCGGACTCCGGCGACACGCCGGAGCCGCCGTACTGCTTCCACCATTCGTCGGAATCGCCGGGATTCGTCATTCGTACAGCCTATTCCACAACCGCCGCCCGTGAGGCACCCCGACCTTGGTTGGATAGAGGCCGTGACTGATGCAAACTCGCTCGACAAACCCGCCGGATCTGGACACCCCGCGCCCGAACACGCGGCATTCGCCCAGGTCGCGCGGGGGTTCTATCCGGTTATCGTCGCCGTTTTCACCGCGACACTGATCATCTCGAACATCTGCGCCACCAAGGGCGTCGAGTTCTTCGCCGACTCCTCGGTGATGCTCGGCCCGCTGCAGATCCTGCCGATCGCCACCGACGGCGCCTTCTTCCTCTTCCCGCTCGCCTACATCCTCGGTGACGTGCTCAGCGAGGTGTACGGCTTCCGCGCCACCCGCCACGCCATCTACACCGGCTTCGCCGCGCTGCTGCTGACCGTCGGCGCGTTCGCGATCGCCATCCGCCTGCCCGCCGCCGGTTTCTACGAGAACCAGGAGGCGTTCCGCACGGTGCTCGGCACCACGCCCCAGCTGGTACTCGCCGGGCTCGCCGGGTATTTCGTCGGTCAGCTGCTCAACTCGGCCACCCTGGTGCTGATCAAGGAGCGCACCAAGGAGAAGCACCTGTGGGCCAGGCTGCTCGGCTCCACCGTCGTCGGCGAGTTCGCCGACACCCTGATCTTCTGCTCGATCGCGGCAACCGCCATCGGCATCGACAGCTGGCAGTCGTTCGTCAACTACGTGATCGTCGGCTTCCTGTGGAAGACACTGGTCGAGATCATCGTCATGCCGCTCACCTACCGCGTGATCGCGTTCCTCAAGAAGACCGAACCGACCTACGCGCCGGCGCAGGCCGACGCGCTGCACGACTGAGCGCGCGAGGCGGCGGGCCGGATGCCGGTCCGCCGCTTCGCGTCTCTAGGCGCCGGGCGCCTTGATCCGGCCCTGCCACTGCCCGAGGAACTCGGCCTTGAACTCGTCGAAGTAGCCGCCCTCGATGCTCGCCCTGATCCGGTCGACCAGCCGCACGGTGAACCGCTCGTTGTGGATGGTGCAGAGCGTGGCCGAGAGCATCTCCTTGGCCTTGAACAGATGGTGCAGGTAGGCGCGGGTGTAGTGCGCGCAGGTGTAGCAGTCGCAGTTCTCGTCGATCGGCGTGAAGTCGCGGCGGAAGCGGCTGGTGTTGATGTTGAACCGGCCCTGGTCGACGTAGATCGCCGCGTTGCGCGCCACCCGGGAGGGATTCACGCAGTCGAAGGTGTCGGCGCCGTTCTCGATCGCGACGAACATGTCCTCGGGTTCGCTGATGCCGAGCATGTGCCGCGGCTTGTGTTCGGGCAGCTCGTCGCAGCACCAGCCAACGATGGTGCCGAGATTGTGCTTCTCCAGCGCGCCGCCGATGCCGTAGCCGTCGAATTCCGTTCCGCCGGAACCACGGATCGTCTCCAGTTCGCGACAGGCCTTGCGGCGCAGGTCTTCGTACTGCGCGCCCTGGATCACCGCGAACAGCGCCTGGTAGGGGCGGTGGCCGCGTTCGCCGGTGAGCTTCTCGTGCTCGTCGATGCAGCGCTGCGCCCACTCGTGCGTGCGCTGCAGCGACTTCTCCTGGTAACCACGGGTGTTCAGCAGGGTAGTCAGCTCGTCGAAGGCGAACATGATGTCGGCGCCGAGCTGATGCTGGATGCCCATCGACACCTCGGGGGTGAAGCGATGCTTCGAACCGTCCAGGTGGGAGCGGAAGGTGACGCCGTCGTCGTCGACGGTGGCCAGGCGTTCCTTGCCCTCGGCGATCACCTCGTCGGAGCGGATGTCGACCGCCTCCATGGCCAGCACCTTCTTGAACCCGACGCCCAGCGACATCACCTGGAAGCCGCCGCTGTCGGTGAAGGTGGGCCCGCCCCAGTTCATGAACCGGCCGAGGCCGCCCGCCTCGTCCACGATGTCGGCACCCGGCTGCAGGTACAGGTGGTAGGCGTTGGCCAGCAGCGCCTGGGCGCCGAGGTCCTTCATGGTCTCGGGCAGCACCGCCTTCACCGAGGCCTTGGTGCCGACCGGGATGAAGGCGGGCGTGGCGATCTCGCCATGCGGGGTACCGATGACGCCGGTACGTCCGTGCCGCCCGCCGTCGAGACGGGTGCCTACGGTGAAGGAGAACTCGCTGGGATCGGCCACCAGCCCATCGTGCCAGGGCCGGTGGCCGCGGTATCCAGGGGCTACAGTTCCGCCGCGGCGAATTGGGCGTTGTAGAGGCGGTAGTACGCCCCGCGCTCCCCGAGCAGCCGCTCGTGGTTGCCGTGTTCGACGATGCGGCCCTTCTCCATCACCACGATCAGGTCGGCGTCGCGGATGGTGGAGAGGCGATGGGCGATCACGAAGCTGGTCCGGTCGCGGCGCAGGGCCGCGGTGGCGTGCTGGACCAGCAGTTCGGTGCGGGTGTCGACCGAGCTGGTCGCCTCGTCCAGGATCAGGATCGACGGCTTGGCCAGGAACGCGCGGGCAATGGTGATCAGCTGCTTCTCGCCCGCGCTGACACCGCCGCCCTCCTCGTCGATCACCGTGTCGTAGCCGTTGGGCAGCGAATGCACGAACCGGTCGACATAGGCCGCCCGGGCCGCGGCCTGGATGTCGTGTTCGGAGGCGTTCGGATTGCCGTAGGCGATGTTCTCCCGGATCGTGCCCTTGAACAGCCAGGTGTCCTGCAGCACCATGCCGATCCGCGAACGCAGGTGGTCGCGGGTGATGGTGGTGATGTCGACGTCGTCGATGGTGATGGTGCCCGCGTCGAGTTCGTAGAACCGCATCAGCAGGTTGACCAGGGTGGTCTTGCCCGCGCCGGTCGGGCCGACGATGGCGATCACGTGCCCCGGCTCGGCCACCAGCGACAACCGCTCGATGATGGGAACGTCCGGCTCATAGCCGAACGACACCGCCTCGAACTCGACCCGGCCGCGATCGACCGGCCGCGCGTTCTCCACCACCGGATCGGGACTTTGTTCCTCGGCATCGAGGATCTCGAAGATCCGCTCCGCCGAGGCGACGCCGGACTGCAGCAGATTCGCCATCGCGCCGATCTGGGTGAGCGGCTGACTGAACTGGCGCGAGTACTGGATGAAGGCCTGCACCTCGCCGAGCGAGAGATTGCCCGTCGCCACCCGCAGCCCGCCGACCAGCGCGATGAACACGAAGTTCACGTTCCCGAGGAACATGATCGCCGGCATGATCAGGCCGGAGATGAACTGCGCCTTGAAGCTCGCGTCGTAGAGCTTCTGATTGCGCTCGTCGAACTCCTTGCCGACCTCGCGGCCACGGCCGAAGGCGGTGATGATCTCGTGGCCGGTGTACGCCTCCTCGACCGAGGCGTTCACCGCACCGGTGTACTTCCATTGGTCGACGAAGTGCGGCTTGGACCGCTTGGCGATCTGGGCGGTGACCACGATCGCGGCGGGCACGGTGAGCAGGGCGATCAGGGCCAGCAGCGGTGAGATCCAGAACATCATGATCAGGATGCCGACCACGGTGAACAGCGAGACCAGCAGTTGGCTCATCGTCTGCTGCAGGCTCTGCGAGACATTGTCGACATCGTTGGTGACGCGGCTGAGCACATCACCGCGCGGGGAGGTGTCGAAGTAGCGCAGCGGCAGGCGGTGCAGCTTGTCCTCGACCTCGTCGCGCAGTCGTTTGACGGTCCGGTTGATGACGAGGTTGAGCAGGTATCCCTGCAGCCAGCCGAACACCGAGGCCGCGACGTAGAGCGCGAGCACGAGCATCAGCACCCGGCCGACGGCGTCGAAATCGATACCGGTGCCGGGGACTACGTCCATCGCCGAGAGCATGTCGGCGCGGGTGTTCTCGCCCCGGTCACGCAGCAGCGCGATGGTCTGCTCCTTGTCGAAGCGGGGATCGAGCTGCTTGCCGACGAAACCGTCGAAGACCAGGTTGGTCGCCTTGCCGAGCAGGTACGGGCCGAGCGTATTGAGCACCACCGAGACGATCACCAGCGCGATGATCATGCCGACGGTGAACCGCTCCGGGACGAGCCTGCCGAGCAGACGCTTCAGCGAGGGTCCGAACGATTTGGCCTTCGTACCCGGGGCGCCGGGGCCGGGAGCACCTGGCCTCATCGAGCCTCCTCCACACTGAGCTGGGACTCGACGATCTCGCGGTACTCGGAGCACCGTTGCATCAACTGGTCATGGGTGCCGATGCCAGCCATCGCGCCGTCCTCCAGGACGACGATCTGGTCGGCGTCGCGGATGGTCGCGATGCGCTGGGCGACGATGATCACCGACGCGTCGGCCGTCTCCGGCTTCAGCGCGGCGCGCAGCCTGGCGTCGGTGGCGACGTCGAGCGCGGAGAAGGAGTCGTCGAACAGGTAGACGCGCGGCCTGCGCACCAGCGCGCGGGCGATGCACAGCCGCTGGCGCTGACCACCGGAAACGGTGGTGCCGCCCTGCGCGACCGGCGTCTCGAGCCCCTGCGGCATCTCGCGCACGAAGTCGGCCGCCTGGGCGACCTCGAGCGCGCGCCACAGCTCCTCGTCGGTGGCGTCGGGCTTGCCGTAGCGCAGGTTGCTCGCCACGGTCCCGGAGAACAGGTACGCCTTCTGCGGGACGAGACCGATGCCGCCGCGCAGGCTTTCGAGATCGAGATGGCGCACATCGGTGCCGCCGACGTAGACGGCGCCGTCGGTGACATCGATCAGCCGCGGGATCAGGTTGATCAGCGTGGTCTTGCCCGAACCGGTCGAGCCGACGATCGCGGTGGTGGTGCCCGGCGCGACCTGGAAGCGGATGCCGCGCAGCACCGGCTTCTCGGCGCCGGGGAAGGCGAATTCGGCGAACTGCAGGTCGACCATGGCCGGGTCGGCGGCGAAGGGCTGCGTCAGCCGCGGTGGGCGGACCGAGGACTCGGTCTCGAGCACCCCGCCGATCCGGTCGGCCGAGACCGCGGCGCGCGGCGCCATCATGGCCAGGAACGAGGCCATCATCACGGCCATCAGGATCTGCATGATGTAGGACAGCATCGCGGTGAGCGAGCCGATCTGCATGGTGCCGTTGTCGACGTGGTGACCGCCGAACCAGATCACCGCGACGGCGGTGACGTTGCTGATCAGCATGACCGTCGGGAACATCAGCGCCATCAGCTTGCCGACCCGCACCGAGGCGTCGGTGAGCGAGGTGTTGGCCATCCCGAAGCGCCAGATCTCCTGCCGCTCCCGCACGAACGCGCGGACCACGCGAATGCCGGTGATCTGCTCGCGCAGCACCCGGTTGACGTTGTCGATGCGCTCCTGCATCTGCCGGAAGCCGGGCACCATCCTGGCCACGATCGTGCCCATGGCCAGCGCCAGCGCGGGGACGGCGATGAGCAGCAGCCAGGACAGGCCGAGGTCCTCGCGCAGCGCCATGATGATGCCGCCGACGCACATGATCGGCGCCATCACCAGAATCGTCACCGACATCACGATCAGCAGCTGCACCTGCTGGATGTCGTTGGTCGAGCGGGTGATCAGCGACGGCGCGCCGAACATGCCGACCTCGCGCGCCGAGAACGTCTCGACCCGGTGCAGCACCCCGCCGCGCATGTCGCGGCCCGCGCCCATCGCCGCCTGCGCGCCGAAGTACACCGACGACGCCGAGGCCACGATCTGCACACAGCTGACCGCGAGCATCCACAGGCCGGTGGTCCAGATGTAGCCGATGTCGCCCTTGGTGACGCCGTTGTCGATCAGATCGGCATTGAGGCTGGGTAGGTAGAGCATCGCGATGACCGAGACCAGCTGGAGGACGATGACCCCGGTGAGCTGGGTGCGGTAGGGGGCCAGATAGGTCCGCAGCAGGGTGATCAACATGATGGGTCGAAGGCTACCCCGAGCGAATGCCCCACGCCCCGGACTTTTGCCCGCCTGTGGATGGTTTCAAACCTGTGGACAACTCACGGCGCGGCCGGTGTTCTCGGCTCCCGCCGGGCCCACGCCCCGGGGTCGGCGATCAGCTCACCGACGAAGCCGGGCAATCGGTCGGCCGCGATATCGGCGATCGACACGTTCTCGAGCACGGCCCGGATGTTCACGCGCAGCGCGATCCACACCCGCTGCAGCGGTTCGGCGGCGCCGGGGTAGCGCACATCCTCGGGGCGCTGGCCGCGCACCGAGGCCAGCGGCGATTCCACGGCCCGGATCACATCGGCCACGGAGATCTCCGACGCGGGCCGGCCGAGCCGGTAACCACCGTCGGGGCCTCGCCTACTCAGGACGAGATCGGACCGGCGGAGCTCGGCGAGCACGGACTCGAGCACCTTCGGTGGGATCTGCGCGGCCGCGGCGATCGCCTCGGCCTTGACGACTCCGTCGGCCGCGGCGAGCTCGAGCAGCGTTCGCACCGCGAAATCGACCCTGGCGGAGATATGCACGGCCTCGAACTTACGCGGTGCCCCCGGCGGCAGCGGTCGGTGGCCGGGGCGGCCTGCCGCTCAGGCCGAATGCGAACAGCCGGTCAGCACGCAGGTCGCCGCGTCGAGCAGGGTCTTCTCGACGAGCTCGTCGGCCGCGTCCGGAGCGAATTCGCTCGACAGCAACGCCACCCCGAGCACCTCGATGGCGGCCGCGGCGCGCAGCAACGACGCCGGAGTCGGGTCGGGGCCCGCCAGCCACAACCGCATGCCCCTGGTCGGTTCCAGCAGGTCGGGATAGCGATCGGCGATGGCGTTGACGATCGCGGCGGTGTCGCGGACGCACAGCGCGCCCGCGTCGCGGTGCCGGATCATGCCGCGCAGGTAGCCGCGCAGGACGGCCCGAATGCCCTCGTCGTCGTACGGGACCGCGTCGATGTCCTCGGTGACGCCGCGGAGGTGATCGATGATCGGATCGATGATCGCGAGTAGCAGATCCAGTTTCGACGGGTAGTGGTAGTAGAGCGAGGCCTTTGTGATTCCCACCATATCGGCGACCTCACGGAGGCTCGATTGCTCGAATCCTTTGGCGGTGAAGAGCTGCACCGCGGCGTCACGAATCGCCTTTTTAGTGCCTCCACCTGCGGTAACGGTGTCGGCGATCTCTCGCGCTGCCATGTGGCAATCCTTCCATGACTCCGGGTAGCGTCTCGCGCAGCCCCGAAAACTGAGGTTGCCTCTCCACTTATTACCTCGGTAGTCTACCTACCGCACGGTAGGCAGAAAACGACGATGTGGAGGCGGGTCGTCAGGGGTGACCCGCGAGTGCTGTCTACGAGCCTGATCCCACCCGAGTTCTTCGCGCTAGGAGCACCCTCGTGTCCGTATACCTCTACCGATGGGGAAAGTTCGCTTTCCGCCGCAAATGGATCGTGCTACCGGTCTGGCTCTTGCTGTTCCTGCTGCTCGGCGGCATCGGAGCCTCCCTCAGCAAGCCGATGACCAACGACTTCTCGATGCCGTCGCTCCCCTCGGAGCGCGCGAACCAGATCCTCGACAAGCACTTCCCCGGCATGTCCGAGCAGTTCAAGTTCGACGCCGTCTCGGGTACCTATGTCATCGCCGCCCCGGAGGGCCAGCAGCTCACCGACCCGGCCAACCGCGCCGCGATCGACGCCCTGATCACCAAACTCAACGGCCTCGACATCGTCGATCACGAGAAGCCGCTGATGAACCCGGTCGACCTGACCGAGAAGATGGGCTGCCTGACCACCCCGGATCCGTCGGTGTGCTCGGGTGCTCCGCTCAACGTGCTCAACGCGACCGAGCCGAAGACCGTCGCGACCCTGAGCGTGCCGTTCACCATCTCCGGCGTCACCGAGGTGACCGACGAGGAGCGCGCGAAGGCCTACGACGTCGCCGACGAGGCCCGCAACGCCGGGCTGACCGTGGAGATGAGCGGCTCGATCGCCGCCAAGCAGGAGCAGCCAAGCGGTAAGTCCGAGATGATCGGCATGGGCGTCGCGCTGATCGTGATGGTGGTGGCCTTCGGCGCCATCGTCGCCGCGGTCGTGCCGATCGTCACCGCGATCGTCGGCCTCGGCGCCGCGACCTCGCTGATCATGCTCGGTACCTCGGTGATCGAGGTGCCCAGCTTCACCACCTTCCTGGCCTCGATGATCGGCATCGCGCTCTCGATCGACTACGCGCTGTTCATCGTCTCCAGGTACAAACACGAACTGGCCGTGCGGGAATCGGCCGAGGAGGCCGCGGGTACGGCGCTCGGCACCGCAGGCTCGGCCGTGGTGTTCGCCGGCCTGACCGTCATCATCGCGCTCGGTGCGCTCAGCATCGTCGGCGTGCAGTTCCTGACCTTCATGGGTCTCGGTGGCGCGATCGCCGCCGCGTTCGCGGTGCTCACCGCGATCACCCTGATGCCCGCCCTGATGGGCGCGTTCGGCAAGGCGCTGTTCAAGCCGAAGCTGCCGCTGGTCGCGCAGAACGATCCCGAGGACGACAACTCGGTCACCCTCGGCCAGCGTTTCGGCCGTCTCATCGGCAAGGCCCCGTGGGTCGCGCTGATCCTGTCGGTGGTCGTGCTCGGTGCGCTCGCCGCCCCCGCGGCCGGGCTGAACCTCGGTCTGCCCGGCGAGGATTCGATGCCCAAGACCTCCACCGTGCGCAAGGCCTACGAGCTGCGCACCGAGGGCTTCGGTGAGGGCAGCAACGGTGTGCTCATGGTCGTCACCGACCTGAGCGCGGTGCCCGAGGGCCAGCGTGAGGCCGCGGTCGGCGCGCTGCGCGAGCGGCTCGCCTCCTACGAGGGCATGGACTACGTCACCGAGCCGCAGTGGAGCGAGAACAAGCAGGGCGCCATGCTCAACGGCGTGCCGAAGTCCGGTCCGAACAACCAGGCCACCAAGGACCTGGTCGCCGAGGCCCGCGGCGCCGAGCAGGACCTGAAGGCCCAGTACGGCATGGAGTACGGCATCACCGGCACCACCGCCATCTACGCCGACGTCGACCACGTGCTGCTCAGCAAGATCGTGCCGTACCTGGCCATCGTGGCCGGCGCCGCGTTCATCCTGCTGATCCTGGTGTTCCGCTCGATCCTGGTCCCGCTCACCGCGGCGCTCGGGTTCCTGCTCTCGATGGCGGCCACCTTCGGCGCGACCGTGCTGATCTTCCAGGAGGGCTGGCTCGGCCTGATCGAAGATCCGCAACCGCTGGTCAGCTTCCTGCCGATCATGTTGATCGGCTTGGTGTTCGGCCTCGCGATGGACTACCAGGTGTTCCTGGTGACCCGCATGCGTGAGGAATTCGTACACGGCAAGTCGCCCAAGGACGCGATGGTCGCCGGCTACCACCACGGCGCCCGCGTCGTGACCTCGGCGGCGATCATCATGATCTCGGTGTTCGGCTCGTTCATCCTGGAAACCGATGTCACGGCGAAGTCGTTCGGCTTCGCGCTGGCCGCCGGTGTCGCGATCGACGCCTTCATCGTCCGCATGATCGTGGTGCCCGCGCTGCTGGTCATCATGGGCAAGTGGTCCTGGTGGATGCCGAAATGGCTCGATCGTGTGATCCCCGATATCGACGTCGAGGGCTCCAAGCTCGAGCAGCTGCGCGCCCAGAGTGGCGAGACGGTGAAGCAGCCGGTCCCGGTCGGCTGATCATCCACAGCGCACGACCCCGCAATCCCTGGTGGATTGCGGGGTCGTCGTTTTTTTCGAGAGTGGCTGGCAGACTCGGAACCAGTTAGACCCGGCTGTACCTCCCGATCCGCGCTTCGCATCGATCACCGAGGAGAAAACCGTGTCCGTCTATCTGTACCGGTGGGGCAAGCTGGCCTTCCGCCGCAAGTGGATCGTGCTCCCCGTCTGGTTACTGTGCTTCTTCGTGCTCGGCGGCCTCGGCGCCCAGCTCCAGAAACCGATGACCGACGACTTCAGCATGCCCAACCTGCCGTCGGAGCGGGCCACCGAGATCCTCGACAAGCACTTCCCCGGCATGTCGGAGGCCTTCGCCTTCGACGCCGTGACCGGCACCTACGTCGTCGGCGCGCCCGCCGGGCAGAAGCTCACCGACCCGGCCAACCGGGAGGCGATCGACGCGCTCATCGGCCGGCTGGAGCAGCTCGGCATCGTCGACCACAGCAAGCCGATCCCGAACCCGCTCGCCCAGGCCGAGGAGATGGGTTGCCTAGGCGCGGAGCGTGATCCGTCGACGTGCAGCGGCGCCCCGGTGAACGTGCTGAACAAGACCGAGCCGGACACGGTGGCCTACTTCAGCGTCCCGTTCACCATCAAGGAATTCGCCGACATCACCGCCGAGGACCGCGACGCCGCCTACGCCGTGGGCGACGCCGCCCGCCAGGCCGGGCTCACCGTGGAGATCAGCGGCACCATCGCGATGGAACAGGAGATGCCAAGCGGCAAGTCCGAGATGATCGGCATGGCGGTGGCCCTGGTGGTCATGGTCGTGGCTTTCGGCGCGATCGTCGCCGCGTTCGTGCCGATCATCACCGCGATCGTCGGCCTCGGCGCCGCGACCTCGCTGATCTTCCTGTCCACCTCGGTGCTGTCGATCCCCAGCTTCACCACCTTCCTGGCCTCGATGATCGGCATCGCGCTCTCGATCGACTACGCGCTGTTCATCGTGTCCAGGTACAAACACGAACTGGCGGTGCAGGATGCGCCGGAGGAGGCGGCGGGCACTGCGCTCGGCACCGCGGGTTCGGCGGTCGTGTTCGCCGGTCTCACCGTGATCATCGCGCTGGTCGGGCTGAGCATCGTCGGCGTGCGGTTCCTGACCTTCATGGGTCTCGGCGGCGCGATCGCGGCGGCCTTCGCCGTGCTCACCGCGATCACCCTGATGCCCGCCCTGCTCGGCGCGTTCGGCAAGGCCCTGTTCAAACCGAAACTGCCCGGCATCGCCAAGCACGATCCCGAGGACGACACCGTCGTCACCAACGGCATGCGCGTCGCACGGGTGATCGCGAAGGCGCCCGCGGTGACGATGATCCTGGCCATCGTGGTGCTCGGCCTGCTGGCCGCGCCCGCGCTGAACCTGAGTCTCGGTCTGCCCGGCGAGGATTCACTGCCCGAGTCGACCACCGTGCGCAAGGCCTACGACCTGCGCACGGAGGGCTTCGGCGAGGGCAGCAACGGCGTGCTGCAGATCGCCGTCGACCTCAGCGAGACGCCCGCCGACCAGCGCGAGGCCGCGCTCGCCGCATTGCGCGAGAAGCTCGCCTCCTACCCGGACATGGAGCTGGTCACCGAGGCGCAGATGAGCCAGGACGGCGCCGGTGCGCTGATCAACGGCATTCCCGACGCCGGCCCGAACGCCCAGTCGACCAAGGACCTGGTGCAATCGGCCCGCGACGCCGAACCGGCCCTGAACGACCAGTACAAGATGGCCTACGGCATCACCGGAACCACCGCCATCTACGCCGATATCGACCACGTGCTGCTCAGCAAGATCGTGCCGTACATGGCGATCGTGGCGGGCGCGGCGTTCGTGCTGCTGATCCTGGTGTTCCGTTCGATCCTGGTCCCGCTCACGGCCGCGCTCGGCTTCCTGCTGTCCATGGCGGCCACCTTCGGCGCGACCGTGCTGATCTTCCAGGAGGGCAAGCTCGGGCTCATCCAGGACCCGCACCCACTGGTCAGCTTCCTGCCGATCATGTTGATCGGCTTGGTGTTCGGACTGGCCATGGACTACCAGGTGTTCCTGGTGACCCGCATGCGCGAGGAGTACGTGCACGGCGCCTCGCCGACCGACGCGGTGGTCAAGGGCTATCACCACGGGGCGCGCGTGGTGACCTCCGCGGCGATCATCATGATCTCGGTGTTCGGCTCGTTCCTGCTCGAGACCGACGTGACGGCCAAGTCCATGGGCTTCGCGCTGGCGGCGGGCGTCGCGCTGGACGCCTTCGTCGTCCGCATGGTGCTCATCCCGGCCCTGCTGGTGCTCCTCGGCAAGTGGGCATGGTGGATGCCGGCCTGGCTCGACAAGATCGTCCCCGACATCGACGTCGAGGGCGCCCGGCTGCGCGAGCTCCAGGATCAGCGCAAAACCCCGGAACCCGCGCGTACGTGACCACTACGGGTTTCCGGCCGCCTCGGAGCCGAGGGGCGAGACGTACCGCCGAAGGCGCAGTATCGCCCCTCGGCTCCGAGGCACAAGGGGCCGGAAACCCCGCGGCGCCAGCCGCCATGTCACTGACTCGGCTGGGGTACCTCGCACTCGCTGACCCGCGGGTTCAGGCCGATGTAGTTGGCCGGACCCGCGGCGGCGGTGACCGCGATCGTCGCCCACGCCGAGCATTCCTTGGGCAGTGACGCGAAGTAGTGTCGCTGGCCCGCGGCGAGCAGCCCCACGGCCACCCAGCCGAGGACGACGAGAACCATGAGCTTCCCCCCGAGCCCGATCCCGGACTTCGCGGGTGGCGGCTGTCGCCCGCGCATATGACATCGTTCCTTCCCGGATTTCGGTACTACCAGTCTATTACGTCCCGTCCCGGTGGGAGGGGCCGTACCGAGTGAACAGCCGACGAAAAAGAGCCCCTCACCTGGCATATCAGGTGAGGGGCTCCGTGGCGGTGGCGGAGGGATTTGAACCCTCGGACGGGGGTTACCCGTCACACGCTTTCGAGGCGTGCTCCTTAGGCCGCTCGGACACGCCACCGCCGACTACGATACCGGAGCGGGTGCCTGATCGTTAAATCGGCTGGTCAACGCTGGTTTCGGAAGAAATCGTCCAGAAGCGCGACACACTCCGCTTCGAGGATTCCACCGCGCACCTCGGGACGATGGTTGAGCCTGCGATCGCGGACCACGTCCCACAGCGAACCGACAGCGCCGGTCTTGGGCTCCCACGCACCGAAGACCACCTTGCCGACCCTCGCCAGGACCAACGCTCCCGCGCACATGGTGCACGGCTCGAGCGTCACCGCCAGGGTCGCGCCCTCGAGCCGCCACCCATCGCCGTGTACGGCCGCCGCGGCCCGCAGGGCGAGCACCTCGGCGTGCGCGGTCGGATCGCCGAGCGCCTCCCTGGCATTCGTGGCGCGCGCGAGTTCGCGGCCCTCGGCATCGAAGACGACGGCGCCGACCGGCACATCGCGCGGGTCGGCGGCGGCGGCGGCCGCGATCGCGGCGCGCCGCATGTCCAGCAGCGGCACCTGGCAGACGATCGCGCCGAACAGTTCCGGGTAGCGGGTGAGCATCACGCCCATCAGCAGTCCGC
>NZ_JARWOJ010000219.1 GCF_029868625.1 Nocardia neocaledoniensis
TAAACCACACACATAAGACCACCCCCCACCCGCTAACAAAAGAAACCAACGCAAAAAAAAAAAACCCCCCCACAGCAAAAAAAAATAACGACACCCATAAACCACAACAAAACACCACCCCACACCCCCTCCCCCCCCCCCCCCCGGGAAAACCTCCGCGGCGCCCCGGCGCGACCCGGCGCCGGCGGCGCCGAAGTCGGTGGACACTCCGCGCCGACCGGCCGGATCCGAGTTGTCCACAGGCGCGGCCACTACCTTCGACACGCCGAAAACCTGTGGATAACCCCGCTTTTCGCGAACCGGCGGCGCTGCCGAGCCGGTGATACTCGGGGCATGACGACCACGACACCACTGCGCGGACCGATGCTCAACCCCCGGGTGACCACGCTGGTCCGCCCGTCGGGCACGGTGCAACTGGGCTGGGATCCCGAACGCGCCCTGCTGCTCGAGACCACCGACCTCGACACCGGCACGGTGCTCGCGTTCCTCCGGTTGCTCGACGGTCTGCAATCCCGCCCGCAGATCATCTGGCGCGCCGGGGAATTCGGCATTCCCCCCGACCTGACCCTCGCGCTGCTCACCGCGATCGACCAGGCCGGGCTGCTACTGCAACCCGAACGCAAACAGGGCAGGGTCCGCGCCGTCACCGTGCACGGGCTCGGCCCGCTCTCCGACGCGGTGGCGATCGGCGTGCGGCGCATGGGATTGCGTCCGGCCCGCTCGCGGGAGTACCGGCCCGAGACGCCGGTCGGGGCCGGTGCGGATCTGGTGGTGCTCACCGACGCGCTGATGGTCGACCCGCGGCTGTCGGTGGACCTGGTCCTGCGCCGGATCCCGCACCTGCAGGTCCGGGTGCGCGACGGGGTCGGGATCGTCGGCCCGCTGGTGCTGCCCGGCGAGACGAGCTGTCTGCGCTGTGCCGACCTGACCCGCACCGGCTTCGACGCAGACTGGCCGCATCTGGCCGCGCAACTGCTCGGCCGGACCGGCCACGCGTCGCCGGCCGGGATCGCGGCGACCACCGCCTTGGCCATGGGCGAACTGGAGGCGATCGTCGCGTGCTCGCCGCGCAGGCGTCCCGGCACGCTCGACGCGACCGTCGAACTGGATCTGGACACCCACGAAGTGCAGCGAAGGCCGTGGCAACCACACCCGGACTGTGGCTGCCGCGCCCTCGCCGCGGCCGGTTCGGGGACGGGCCGATGAGCGGTGTGAGCATTCCCATGGCACACGACGGCCAGGTTCAGCCATGATGGGTAGCGTGTCGGAGATCGTGCGCCGCGGTTCCAGCCGCAATGCCAAGTTGGCCAGAATTCCCCTCGGCATCGCCGGACGAGCCGCCGTCGGGTTCGGCAAGAAGCTCGTGGGCGGTGACAAGCAGCAGATCAACGCGACACTGAACCAGAAGGCCGCCGAGCAGCTGTTCACCGTCCTCGGTGAGCTCAAGGGCGGCGCGATGAAGTTCGGGCAGGCCCTGAGTGTGATGGAAGCCGCGGTCCCCGAGGAATTCGGCGAGCACTACCGCGAGGCCCTCACCAAGTTGCAGGCCGCCGCGCCGCCGATGCCCGCCGAGACCGTGCACCGGGTACTCGACCAGCAGCTCGGTACCAAGTGGCGGGAGCGGTTCCAGTCCTTCGACGACACCCCGGCCGCCTCCGCCAGCATCGGGCAGGTGCACCGCGCGGTGTGGTCGGACGGTCGCCCGGTCGCGGTGAAGGTGCAGTACCCGGGCGCCGACGAGGCGCTGCGCGCCGATCTGAAGACGCTGTCGCGGATGTCCGGGCTGCTCGCCTCGGTGATCCCCGGCGCCGATGTGAAGCCGCTGCTGGCCGAGATCACCGAACGCACCGAAGAGGAACTGGACTACCGCACCGAGGCCGCCAATCAGCGCCGCTTCGCCGCCGCCTTCGACGGACACCCGCAGATCGTGGTCCCGCGCGTGGTGGCGGGCGCGCCGAAGGTGATCGTCACCGAGTGGCTCGAGGGCACTCCCGTCTCCGCGCTCATCGCCGCGGGCAACGAGGATCCCGAAGGCACACGGGCCCAACGCAACCGGATCGCCGAGCTGATGGGCACCTTCCACTTCTCGTCCCCCGAGAAGGCCCGTCTGCTGCACAGCGATCCGCATCCCGGCAATTTCCTGGTGATGGCCGACGGCAAGCTCGCCGTCCTCGATTTCGGCGCCTGCGCGCCGATGCCCGACGGTTTCCCCGAGGTGCTCGGCCGGATGCTGGCGCTGGCCGTGGCTGAGGACCACGCCGCGCTCACCGAGCTGCTCTACGAGCACGGCTGGGTGATCCCGGGCCGCACGGTCACCCACGAGGAGATCGCGGCGTACCTGCGCCCGTTCAGCGACCCGATCCGCACCGACACCTTCCACTTCACCCGCGCCTGGATGCAGCGTGTCGCCGGCACCGCCGCGGAGTTCAACAGCCCCGAGATGAAAACCGCTCGCGCGCTCCAGCTCCCCGCCGAATACCTGATGATCTTCCGTGTCCTCGGCGGCTCGGTCGGCATCTTGGCCCAGCTCGACGCCGAACTCGGCTTCATGAACTTGGTCCGCACCTGGGTCCCCGGCTTCCGCGCCGAACAGGCCTCCTAGCAAAACGAACCGCTCACCGAGGCACGGTGAGCGGTTCGCTTGCGGTACAAACCTTTTCCGGCGTTCATGCCGGGATCGCGACCTTACGCGGCCGACCACGCGGGCGCTTGCGGGCGATCACGACACCCTGGTCGAAGATCTCACCGCCCCACACACCCCACGGCTCGGCGCGATCGATGGCGGCGGTCAGGCAGCCCTTGCGGATCGGGCAGGCGGCGCACAGCTGCTTGGCCTGCTCGAGGTCGTTCGGGCTCTCGGCGAACCACAGATCAGGGTTCCCGGCCCGGCACGGGATGGACGCCACGGTTCGGCATGTCACGTCAGTAGTGGCCGACGGCCAGTCCTGGGCGGTGAACACGTCGTTCTCCTTCAGCTCGTTGCAGCGGTTTTTTCGTTCGGTGTGCGAACCCGGTGCCAACGGCTGAGGAGCCGAATGAAAATGGCCACGGATTTCGCTTCTCGCGATCCGTGGCCAGGAGGTCTGGGAGGAGTTCCCTACCTAGTTCGACATCTCTGTCGAGACCTGATCACGGTCGCTGGGTGGACACGGAGGCGGATTGCGCCGTCGAATGCGGGTGCGAACCCGAATTCATCGGCGGGTGCTGCCGGTGCCGCGGCGGCGGTCGGCTGCCAACCCACGCTGGGCTTGTCCTGGAGACGAATCGGGGTGTGCTGATGGACGACAGTCATCGGCACAGTGGTGAAATCGACGCCGGACAGACCGGTCCCCTGCAGAGCGAGGACCCCCCGGGAGGCCGACACCACGGACACGTTCACCAGAACGCGATTGTCGATCGCGTTGTAAGCGGTGATGCTGTTCATCTGACTGCCTCCCTCCTGAACTCGTGTGCTGATAGATACCCGCGCCGAGATCACTCTCGGTGCGTGTTCTCCACCATAGGCAATGATCGAGAACCGAACAACCTATTTTCTACCTGCGGTTTTGTGTCGTAGCCCGCATCCGGGACGCGACGATGGCGAGCACGTCGGCGCCGTACTGTTCGATCTTCTTCTGGCCGATCCCCGCGATGGCGCCCAGCGCGGCGTCGTCGGCGGGCAGTTGTTCGGCGATAGCGGTGAGCGTGGTGTCGGTGAACACCACGAAGTCGCGCACGCGCAGGACCTCGGCCTTCTCGGCCCGCCACTCCTGCAGCGCCGCGAGTAGCTGGGGGTCGACTTCGCCGGGGCAGCGGCGGCACCGGCCGAGCATGGTGGCGTAGGTGCCGATCAGCGGTTTGGCGCAGACCCGGCACAGCGGCCGCTTGCCGTCGGCGTCCTTCGGGCCGGTCGCGGCGGCGGCGATGCGCGAGGCCGGTGAGTCGTCGGGGACCAGCCCGTTGAGAAAACGGGAGCGCCTGCGCGAGCGCCGTCCGCCCTCGGCGCGGGCCAGCGCCCACGACACGGCGAGGTGTTCGCGCGCGCGGGTGACCCCGACGTAGAGCAGCCTGCGCTCCTCCTCCAGCCCGGCCTGGTCGGACGGGCTGCCGTCGTCACCGAGGACGTGCTGGATGGGCAGCGTGCCGTCGCTCACGCCGACGAGGAACACCGCGTCCCACTCCAGGCCCTTGGCCGCGTGCAGCGAGGCCAGGGTGACGCCGTCGACGGTCGGCGGATGCTTCGCTTCGGCGCGCGTGGCGAGTTCGCGCAGCAGGCCGGTGAGGTCGATCTCCTCGTCGTGGCCGACCAGTTCCTCGGTGAGCTGTACCAGCGCGAGCAGCGAGGACCAGCGTTCCTTGGCCTGGGCGCCCGCCGGCTCCTCGGCGGTGAGCCCGACCGGGGCCAGGGCGGCGCGGACCAGGGTGATCAGTTCGGCACCGCTGCGCGCCTCGTCGGGCAGGTCGTCGCGGGCCTCGACCTGACGCAGCGCCTGGACCGCCTGACGCACCTCGGCCCGCTGGAAGAACCCTTCGCCCCCGCGCACCTGGAACGGGATGTCGCGGGCGCCGAGCGCCTGTTCGAACGGCTCGGACTGGGCGTTGATGCGATAGAGGACCGCGATCTCGGCGGCGGGGGTGCCGGCGGCGATCAGCTTCTTGATCTTGTTCGCGACGTCGGCGGCCTCGGCGGGCACGTCGGGGTACTCGGCGAACTCCGGTTCCGGCCCGTCGGGCCGCTGGCCGATCAGCGCGAGCCTGGTGCCCGCGATGCGGCCGCGCGCGGCACCGATCACCCGGTTGGCCAGTGACACCACCTGCGGCGTCGAGCGGTAGTCGCGTTCGAGCCGGACGACGGTGGCGTCGGGGAACCGGCGGGAGAAGTCGAGCAGGTAGTTCGGGGTGGCGCCGGTGAAGGAGTAGATGGTCTGGTTGGCGTCGCCGACGACGGTGAGGTCGTCGCGCTCGCCCAGCCAGGCGTCGAGCACCCGCTGCTGCAGTGGGGTGACGTCCTGGTACTCGTCGACGACGAAGCTGCGGTAGCGACCACGGAACTCGTCGGCGACGGCCGGATAGTCCTCGAGCGCGGCGGCGGTGTGCAGCAGCAGGTCGTCGAAATCGAGCAGCAGGCCGTCGGCGGAGGTCTTCATGGACTCGTAGCCCGCGTACACCTGCGCGACCCGGCTGACCTCCACCGGCGCGTCCCGATGGTGCCTGGCGGCCGCGGCGGGATAGTCCTCCGGCGCGATCAGCGAGGCCTTGGCCCACTCGATCTCGCTGAGCAGGTCGCGGATGAGTTCCGTGGAGGTGCCGAGCCCGGCGCGGTGCGCGGCCTGGGAGACCACGGGGAACTTGCTGTCGAGCAACCGCCACGGCACGTCACCGACCACCTGCGGCCAGAAGTAGCGCAACTGCCGCAGCGCGGCGGCGTGGAAGGTGCGGGCCTGGACCTGCCCGGCCTCACCGCCCAGACCCATCGAACGCAACCGGCCGCGCATCTCCCCCGCCGCCCGCGCCGTGAAGGTGACGGCGAGGACCTGGTCGGCCTTGACGTGCCCGCCCGCGATCAGGTGGGCGATCCGGTGCGTGATGGTCCTGGTCTTCCCGGTCCCCGCGCCGGCGAGCACACACACCGGTCCTCGTGGCGCCCGCACCGCGGCGGCCTGTTCCGGGTCGAGGGCGGTGAGATCGAGTGCTGGCACGGGCACCATCATGACAGCGCCCGCCGACAACCGGGCCCCACGGCCGCCGACCTCGCCGTCCGGCGCGCCTCGACCTGCCCCGCCGGAACAGGAAACGCGTCCGCGACGTTGCACATCGCGTGACTGAAGCAACCACTGATCTGACGATGTACTCGACCACCTGGTGCGGCTACTGCCGTCGCCTCAAGACCCAGCTCGACGAGGCGGGCATCACCTACACGGTGATCGACATCGAGGACGACCCCGCTTCGGCCGAGTTCGTCGGCAGCGTGAACAACGGCAACCACGTCGTCCCGACGATCAAGTACCGCGACGGCTCGACCGCAACCAACCCGTCGCTGGCCCAGGTCAAGCAGGCGCTCGCCGCGCAGGCCTGAGCCGGGACGCTACTGCGCCCAGCTCTCGATGATCGTGCGCGCGATCGAGATGGAGCCGGGGACCAGGAGGCGGGCGCCGGACTCGCGCGCCGACCAGTCCCCCGCGTGCAGCGCCGCGCGGACCTCGTCGCGGGTGAACCAGTGCGCCTCGGCGATCTCGCCGTCGGAGAACACCAGCTCCTGCGCCGGGTCGCCGACGGCGGCGAAGCCGACCATGAGCGAGCGCGGGAACGGCCACGGCTGGCTGCCGAGGTAGTGGATCTCGCTGACGTCGACGCCCACCTCCTCGCGGATCTCGCGCTCGACGCAGTGCTCGAGCGATTCGCCCACCTCGACGAATCCCGCCAGCAGCGAGAACATCGTCGCTGGCCAGGTGTGCTGGCGGGCGAGCAGCACCCGGTCCGCCCCGTCGTGGACGAGGCAGATGATCGCCGGGTCGATGCGCGGGAACTCCTCGTCGCCCGCGGCGGTGAGCCGGGACCAGCCGCCCCTGGACACGGTGGTCTGGGTGCCGTCGCCGCCGTGGAAGGCCGCGCGTTCGTGCCAGTTCAGCAGGGCGTAGGCGGTCGCGAGCAGGTCGGCGGTGAAGTCGTCGACGGCGCCGAGCGTGCGCAGATCCTTCAGGACCCCGTCGAGTTCGGGCGTGCGCACGGCCCACAGGTGGGCGTCCTCGACGACGCCGAGGAACACCGCGCCGGGACCCGGCTCTTCGGCGACCGACAGCGCCGCGTCGAGAACGACCGCGCTGTCCTCGACCCGGACCCGCCCGCGCGGGTCGACGCGCAGGACCCGCGCTTTCGCCCAGCCGATACGCAGGGCCTCGGGATCGAGCCGCACGTGCTCGGCTCGATCGATGGTGGAACGCGACAGCAGCGGAACATCTTTCAGCCGGAACGACACACCGTCGAGCGTAGCCCTGTCGCGATCCTCGCGTCGCGGCACTACTTGGCGCTGCGCCGGATGTAGAGCAGTTTGTCGCCCGCCTCGAGCGCGTCGACCTCGGGTTCGCCGACCCGGATCAGGTCGCCGTCGCGGACGACACCCAGCACGATCTCGCTCAGATGCCGCGGCGAGCCACCGACCTCGCCCGGTTCGACATCGCGTTCGGCGACGGCGAAGCCCTGTTCGGGGGTGAGCAGGTCCTCCATCATCTCCACGACGGTCGGTGTGGTGGTGGCGATGCCGAGCAGGCGGCCCGCGGTCTCCGACGACACCACGACCGAGTCGGCACCGGACTGGCGCACCAGATGGGTGTTCTCCGCCTCGCGGATGGCGACGACGATCTTGGCGGTCTTGTTCAGTTCGCGCGCGGTGAGCGTCACCAGGGTGGCGGTGTCGTCGCGGTTGGTCGCCACGATGACCGAGGCCGCCCGCTGCACCCCGGTCAGCCGCAGCACATCGGATTTGGTCGCCGAGCCGTGCACGGTGACCAGTCCCGCGCTGGCCGCCGCCTCGAGCGCGACGGCGTCGGTGTCGACGACCACGATGTCGGACTGCGCCACCCCGTCACCGAGCATGGCGTCGATGGCGGTGCGTCCCTTGGTGCCGTAACCGACGACGACGGTGTGATTGCGCACGGTGTGCCTCCATCGCTGAATCTTGAACGCCTGCCGCGACCGCTCGGTGAGCACGCTGAGGGTGGTGCCGACGAGCACGATCAGGAACAGGACACGCAGGGGGGTGATGACGATCGTGTTGATCAGCCGGGCCGACGGGGTGACCGGGGCGATGTCGCCGTATCCCGTGGTCGACAGCGAGACGGTGGCGTAGTACATCGCGTCGAGGAACGACAGCTCGTTCTCGGTGTTGTCGTGGTAGCCGTCACGACCGATGTACACCACGGTCGCGGCTGTGAACAACAGCAGGATCGCGAACAGGACCCGGCGGGTGAGCGAGACCCATGGGCTGATCTGCGTCGCGGGAATCCGCAACAGTCCGACCAGTGCGTAGTCCGGGCTGCTGCTGAGCCCGATCGGAGTGCGTCTACCCCCGAACATCGCCCCTCCTCTCGCTCGGCCCGGCGCCGATTCGACAGGCTCCGGCACAACCGGGGAGCCTACTGCGTGTGAGCCCGTCCGGCTCACTCGACATCCGGGGCGGGAGCGGCGTCGCGGATCAGCTGTTCCAGCTCTCGTGGACCGGCCAGGTCGGCCGGGGCGATGGTGCGGCCGGAGCGCACGTAGTGGAACGCCGCGCCGACCCGTTGGAGCATCTGGTCCTCGGTGGTGCCGATGCGCGTGGCCATCAGCCGCGCCCAGGCCAGCCGGTAGACGGCCAGCTGCACGGCGACGGCCGCCTCGTCGGCGGGACCGGGCTCGGCGCCGGTCTTCCAGTCGACGACGATCCACCTGCCGCCCGGTTCGGCGAAGACCGCGTCCATCCGGCCGCGGATGACGGTGCCCGCGATGCTGGTCTCGAACGGCACCTCCACATCGATCGGACTGCGCTGTGCCCAGGGCGAGCGGCGGAAGGCGGCCTGCATGGCGGCGAGTTCCCGGTCGGCGCGGCCGAGTTCGGTGGCGCTGTCGGCGGCGCCGGGCAGTTCGTCGAGTCCGAGCAGCTGTTCGGTGCCGAACCAGGACTGCACCCAGGCGTGGAAGGCGGTGCCGCGCCGGGCCATCGGATTCGGCGGGTACGGCAGCGGACGGCGCAGGCGGGCGGCCAGCCGGGTGGGGTCGGCGCGCAGTTCGACCAGTGCTGTCGCCGGCAGCTGGCCGGGCAGCTCCACCTGCTGGTCGGCGAGTTCGGCGGCGGTGAACTCGGCGAGCAACGCGTCGACGTCGGTGGCCCAGCCCTCTGGGTCGTCCGCGTCGTCGTCCTCGGGTTCGGTGGGACGAGAACGCAAGTCGTCGAGTGCCGCGCGGACGAGGGCGGCGCCCTGTTCGATCGGGTCGCGGCGCGCGCCGAGCGGATCGCGTGGCCACTGGGCGGTGGGCGGGTTGTCGGCGAACGGGTTGACGGCGTCGGGTGGCGGCGGATCGTCCCACCGCGCGATGGTGGCGACACCGAAGGCGGGGCTGCCGGGGTCTTCGTTGGCCTGCTTCAGGTCGAGCAGGAACTCCGACGGCCCCTTCTGCGAGGTGCCGGTCTCGGGCCAGTAGTAGGCCGAGACCAGCAGGACCCGTTCGGTTCTGGTGAGAGCGACGTAGAAGAGGCGGCGTTCCTCGTCGAGCCTGCGGCTCTTGAGCGCGTCCTTGTGCTCGGCGATGGCGCGTTCCAGTTCGGCGCGATCACCGACGCCGCTCAGGTCGAGGACCGGCACGCCCTCCGAGGCGTCGGGCTGGGCGCGGTCACCGCGCAGCGAGGTGGGCAGCTCGGTGAGCGCGCCGAGCCAGGTACTCAGCGCCGTGGTCGAGGGGAACACCGTCGCGCTCACGTGCGGCACCGCGACGACCTCCCATTCCAGGCCTTTGGCCGCGTGCACGGTGAGCACCTGCACGCGGTCGCGCGCGACCTCCACTTCGCCCGGCTCCAAACCGTTCTCGACGGATTCGGCGGCGGTGAAGAAGGCCAGCAGCCCGCTCAGCGAACCCCGCGCGTCGGCCGCGTATCCGGCCACCACCTCGGCGAAGGCGTCGAGGTGTTCGCGGCCCGCGCCGCCGCCGGCGATGGCGCGCCGGGTCTGGGTCTCCACCCCGACCCCGATGGTGCGTTCGACGTCGGCGACGAGTTCGACCAGTGGCTGACCGCTGCGTTCGCGCAGCGCGGCCAGTTCCTCGCCGAGCGCGACGATGCGGGCGTATCCCGACTCCGAATACTGGTCCGGCGCACCGGGATCGGCGATGGCATCGGCCAGGCCCGCCTGCTCGGTGGGTTCCGGCGCGACCTCGCGCAGCGCGCTCGCCAGGCCCGCGGCATCGGTGATGGCGGTGGCGGCGTCGCCGGAGAGACTGCCGATCGACAGCATCCGCGCCCGGCGCGCGAGCGCGGCCAGATCGGCGACCCCGATGCGCCAGCGGGCGCCGGTGAGGATGCGGATCGCCGCGCTGCCGGTGCCCGGTTCGGCGATCAGGCGCAGGGTGGCGACGATGTCGGCGACCTCCGGCGTGGCCAGGAGTCCACCGAGACCGACGATTTCGACCGGCAGGCCCCGTTCGCGCAGCGCCTCGGCCAGCGGCGCCGCGTCGGCGTTGCGCCGGATCAGCACGGCCGAGGTCGGGGGCGCCTGCTCGGCCGCGCGCGCCGCCGCCCACTCCGCCGCGATCCGCTCGGCGATCCAGTCCCGTTCCTGCGCCACGGTTTCGGTGAGCGCCAACTCGACGGTGCCCTGGTCGGCCTGCGGTTTGGCGCGCAACGCGTCCACCGTGGCGCCACCGGCCGCCTCGGCCCGCACACGCAGGGGATCGGCCACCAGATTCGCCAGTGCCAGGGCCTCCGGCGGATTCCGCCAGCTCGTCAGCAGCGGCAGGATCGGCGCGGGAACGCCTGGCGCCGCGGGGAAGTCGGTGGCGAAGCGGGGCAGGTTGGCCGCCGACGCGCCGCGCCAGCCGTAGATCGACTGCATCGGATCACCGACCGCCGTCACCGCGAGCGAACGGCCACTTGCCTCCGGTGGTCCACCGTGCGCGCCTTGCCGATGCTCTGCCGTCTCCGCCCGCGCCGGTGTCGGCGAGCCACCCACGGTCGGCGACCCGGTGTCGAGGCCCTCCGACTCCACTGCACGGCGCGAAGACGCCTCGTCCGACTCACCATCCGCCAACCGTGCGTGGCCGCTGCCCGTGGCTCCGTCGACGGCATGATCCGCGCCGTCGTCCCGTCGGCTGTCCGCGCCCGCCTCGAAATGCTTCGGCGACCAGAGCATTTCCTCGTCGGCAGCCGGCACAGCCGCCGCCCCGCGCACCCGCACCGGTCGCGGCCGCCGCTGTCGCACCGCGTCCGGATCGCCGAACAGCGCCGAGAGCAGGACGCGCTGGGCGTGCCCGGTGTCCTGGTACTCGTCGAGCAGGACCAGCTTGAACCGGGCCCGCTCGGCCTCGGCGACCTCGGGGTGATCGACGGCCAGCTGCGCGGCCAGCGACATCTGCGAGCCGAAATCCAGTGCGCCACGGCGGTTCAGCGCTTCGGCGAGCTGGCCGACCAGCGGCAGCAGGGCCACCCGCTCCCGTTGCGCGTCGACCACCCCGGTGAGCGCCTTGCTCGGCCCGCCGCGCTGCCGTGGACCGGCGGGCAGGGTGTAGACCAGCTTCTCCAGTTCCGCGTGCGCCTCGGCGAGCTGTTCCGGTTCCACCAGGTGCTCGGCGAGCTGCCCCGCGAGCGCGAGCACCGCCTCGGTCACCGACACGGGGGTGCGTTCGGTGTCGAGATCGCCGTCCCACGAGCGGACCACCTCGTGGGCGAGCTGCCAGAGCTGGGTCTGGGTGAGCAGTGCCGCCGACGGCTCGACGGGCAGCAGCAGACCGTGGGCGGTGAGCAATCTGCCCGCGTAGGAGTGATAGGTGCTGATCTCGGGTTCGGCGCCGGAGATCAGGGTGCGCAGCGCACCGCTCGGGTCGATCTCGCGGACCAGCGGCGCGCCGGCGAGCCGGGCCAGGCGGGTGCGGATGCGGGAGGTCAACTGCTGGGCGGCTTTCCGCGTGAAGGTGAGGCCGAGCACCTCGTCGGGCGCGACCAGCCGATTGGCCACCATCCACACCACCCGCGCGGCCATCGTCTCGGTCTTGCCCGCCCCGGCACCGGCCACCACCAGGGTGGGGCCCGGCGGCGCGGCGATCACGGCCGCCTGCTCGTCGGTCGGTGGCGGCAGGCCGAGCGCGTCGGCCAGCCGTTGCGGGGTGACGCGCACGCCGCTCACTCGTCGGTCACCTGCCGTCCGGTGTCCTGCACAGGGCAACTGCCCGCGACGGGGCAGTGCCTGCACCCGTCGTTGCGCACGGCCAGATACCCCGGCCCCCTGGTGGCCTCGGCGGCGTCGTGGATGGTGTCGCGCCAGATGTCGAGGCCCTCGGCGTCCAGCGCGGTCTGGGCGCGTTCGGTGGCGCCGGTCTTGGTGCTCGGCTTGGCGACGTACACCAGCCGCGCGCCGCCCGGTTCGGCGCTGTCGTCCTCGCCGAGCGCCCCGTGCGCGGCCGCGACCTGATAGGTGGCCAGCTGCGCGTGCTCGTCGACCGATTTCGCCGACACCGGGTTCTTGCCGGTCTTCACGTCGACGATCACGAACCGGCCCTGCGCGTCGCGTTCCAGCCGGTCGATCCGCCCGCGGATCCGTACGGCCCGCTCCCCCTCGGCCCGCGCGGGCAGCACGCAGTCCACCGGCACCTCGACCCCGGCCTGGGTGAGCTCGCCGCGCGTGTTCCGGATCCACGCCAGGAAGGTCTCCAGCATGGCCTCGGTGCGGCGCAGTTCCTGTCGCGAATGCCAGCCGGTCGCTGGATCGACGGTCTTCCACGCCTGTTCGAGGGCGGCGCGGACCTGGGGCTCCGGCACGTCACCGGCCAGCGCCTGCACGAGGGTGTGCACGAGATTGCCCTTGACGGCGTGCGGGTTGTCGCCGTCGGTGCCGCCGTGCCTTTCCAGCGCCCAGCGCAGCGGGCAGCTGCGCAGCAGTTCGACCGTCGAGGGGGACAGCCCGATCGGCGCGTCGTCGTCCTCCCACAGTTCCCGCTCGGAGCTGAGGTCGGCGGTGCCGTACCAGTCGGCGGGATCGGTGCCGGGGACACCGGCGTCGGCGAGGCGGGCCAGTTGCCGGGCGGCGCGCTCGCGCCGGTCGGCGGCGGTGGTGAGATCGCAGACCACACCGCGCAGTTCGGCGACCAGGGCGTGCATCACCAGGGCCCGGCCCGGATCGGCGACGGGAAGCGCGCCGGGTTCGCCGTTGTCGTCCTCGCCGAGCAGTTCGGTGAGGAAGCGCGAGGGCACCAGATCCTGGTCGCCCGCGGCGGATTCGACGGCGGTGACCAGCAGCGAGGTGCGGGCCCGGCTGCAGGCGACGAGCAGCAGCCTGCGCTCCTCGGCGAGGATCGGCGCGGCCCGGCTCGTCGTCGCGCCGGGATCGACGCCGGCGACCAGGTCGACGAGGTCCTCGGTGTGCAGCAGGGTGCCCCGCGCCCGCGGATTGGGCCAGATGCCCTCCTGCACGGCCGCGACCGCGACCACCTCCCACTCACGGCCCGCGGCGGCATGCGCGCTGAGCAGCGACACCGCCTCGCCCTCGGCGGCCAGCGGCCTGCCCTGCTGCGGAATCTGCTGGTGCAGCAGGTATTCGACGAACCCGTCGATGCTCGCACGCGGCAGCCGGTCGACGTAGGCGGCCGCGGCGTCGAACAGTTCGACGGCGGCGTCGAGGTCACGGTCGGCCTGCATGCCGGCGGCGCCGCCGCGCCGGGACTGCCGGAACCAGCGGCGCTCCAGCCGGGAACTGGTCCACAGCGTCCACAGCACGTCTTCGAGGCCCTGCCCGCGCGCCTGGGTCTCCCTGGCCTTGCCCACGGCACGCAGAACACGGTGCAGCGGTGCGGCTTCCACCTCGGTGAGCCCGTCGAGCAACCGGTTCTCGCCGACGCCGACGATGAGGTCGCGCAGCACTTCGGCCGAGGACTGGTCGATCAGCGGGATCGCGGGCGGTTCGGGTTCGGGACGCGGTGGACCGGCGGCCTCGGCCGCGCCGGGGAGGGGCTCGGCGTCCAGGATGTCGATGTCGTCGGGGAGACGTTCGGCGATGTCCCAGTCCGGTTCGGGTTCGGGGCGCAGCGGGTCCTCGGGATCGGGGACCGGCGGCAGCCACTCGTCGCCGATCGGATCCGGTTCGGGCTCAGGCATTTCCGGCAGGGGCGGCGCTTCGTCCCAGAGCAGGAACTGGTCGGCGTCGCCGGCCGATTCGGCGCGCACGGCGGTGCGTTCGAGATCGAGCACGGTGCGCCGGATGCCGCGGCGCAGGCGGCGCAGGGCGATCTGGTCGGCGCCGCCGAGCGGGCCGGAGAGCAGATCCATGGCGTCCTCGGGCGAGAACATGGCGTCGATGGCCCGGCGCGAACCCGGCCGCGAGGGGTCGCCCGCCAGCAGCACCCGCAGCGCGAGCACCATCCACGCCGCACCGCGTCGCCGGGCCAGCGGCTCGGCCACCGCCGGCCTGCGCACCGGCACTCCCGCCGCCAGCAGGGCCCGCCGCAGTGGCGCCAGCGACAACGGCACCGACCGCACGATCACCGCCATCTCCGACCACGGGACCCCGTCGGTCAGATGCGCCCGGCGCAGGTGGTCGGCGATCAGCGCCGCCTCCTTGGCCGCGGTGGCGAGCACCCGCACCCGCACACTCGCCTCCGGCACGTCACCGGGTTCAGGCGCGGCATCGTTGTCCGCCGCCACATCGGCTCGGCGCGACATCGGATCGACAGAGTGGCCGGCGGCCGGATCACTCGCGCGTGCGACGTGGACCGAAGCCGCCCGCGTTTCGATCACCGGATCCTCCGGGTGCGCGAACAGGTCGAACTCGACGTCGGGCCCCGGCAGCGCTTCCGCGGCGGGCGGCGGTTCGTTCTCGTGACCCGGCAGGACCCGATGACGTGCGGAGCCGGGCAGTCGGGCGGCGATGCGGGCGGTCGCCAACCGGATCGGCCCGCCGCTGCGGTAGTTGTGCCGCAACGTGATCCGGCGCTGCGGCAGGGTGTCGAGGCCGGTGAGGAAGGCGGCGTCGGCGCCGCGAAAGGTGAACACGGCCTGGTCCGGGTCACCGGTGATCACCGTGCTCGCGCTGCCGCTGCCGATGGCGCGCACCAGGGTGGCCGCCTGCGGATCGAGGTGCTGGGCGTCGTCGACGAGCAGATACCTCGTACGGTCGCGTTCGGCGGCGAGGAGATTGCGATCACCGGCGAGCGCGTCCAGGGCGGCGCCGACCAGTTCGGCGGCGTCGAGCGCGGGCGCGGTGGCCTCCGGCGCCGCGACACCCACCGACCAGCGCAGCATCGACGCCTCTTCGTATCGCTGGAAGAAGCGGCCCGCCGCCACCCACGCGTCGTTGTCGTGTTCGCGGCCCAGCGCCATCAGGTCTTCCGGTCCGAGTCCGCGCTCGGTGGTCCGCAGCATCAGGTCGCGCAGCTGTTCGGCGAATCCGCCCAGCGCCAGCGCGGGCTGCAGCCGGGGCGGCCACAGTCCGCGCGCCCCCGCCTCGATGTCGGCGAGGTCGCCGCGCAGCATCTCCCGCAGTACCGCGTCCTGTTCGGCGCCGGTGAGCAGGCGCGGCGGCGGGTTGCCGTGCAGGTCGGCATGGCGGCGCAGGACCGAGAACGCGTAGGAGTGCAGGGTCCGCACCATGGGTTCGGTGCTGGCGCCGGGGACACCGCCCGCGTGCGCGCCGAGCTGGGTGGTGACGGCGTCGCGCAGGGCGGCCGCCGCCTGCTTGGTGTGGGTGAGGACCAGGATCGAGGCCGGATCTGCGCCGTCGGTGATCCGGGCGGTCACCAGGTCGACGAGCAGCGCGGTCTTGCCGGTTCCGGGTCCGCCGAGCACCTGCCACGGCCGCCAGCCCGGCCGTGGCGGCGCGGGTGCGGCCTGCTCGGCGAACAGCGCGCGAACAGCGGCGCCCCAGGCCCGCGGCCGGGGCGCCCGCGTCGTCCGGCGCACGAGTCGCACCGAGCTATCCGATCGCACCACATCGGCTATTGCAACAGACCAGTACGACACGCCAGGACACCCCGCCCGGAGTACCCGCTGCGCGAGGGAGCGCGACCGGCCAGAATGGCACTCGTGTCTCCGCTGCATGTACATCGCTTCGGCCCCGCCGACGGTCCCGTCGTCCTCGCCCTGCACGGCCTCACCGGCCACGGCAACCGCTGGGAAACCCTGGCCACCGAGCACCTCCCGCAGGCCCGGGTGATCGCTCCCGACCTGCGTGGACACGGCCGCTCCACCTCCCTCCCGCCGTGGGACTTCGAGACGCTCGTCGCCGACGTCGCCGCCCTGGTGCGGGCGGAGACCGACGGTCCGGTCGTCGTGGCCGGACACTCCTTCGGCGGCGCGGTCGGCATCCATCTGGCGCGGCGGCATCCGGAGCTGGTCCGGGCGCTGGTCATGCTCGACCCGGCGATCGGCATCGACCCGAAACTCATCGAGGAGGTCGCGCTCGCCAATCTCGCCTCCCCCGACTACACCGATGTCGCCGAGGCGCGGTCCGACAAACAGCACAGCGCGTGGAGCCCCGACGAGGTCGACCCCGCGGCCCTCGAGCGCGAGCTCACCGAGCACCTGGTGCCGACCGACGGCGGCCGGGTGGGCTGGCGGATCTTCCAGCCCGCGATCACCTCGTACTGGGGTCAGCTGGCGCGCCCGTTCGCGCTGCCGCCCGCCGACCTGCCGACGGTCCTCGTGCGCGCCGCCAAGGTGGACCCGCCCTATGTGACGGCCGAGTTCCTGAGCGCGCTGTCGGATCACCTCGGTGACCGGCTCACCGTCGAGGTCTGGGACTGCGATCACATGGTCGCCCAGGCCCGCCCCGCCGAGTCGGCCGCCCTGATCGCCGCGTTCCTGTAGCCGTGGCGGCCACCACCGAGGAACAGGTCGAGCGGGTGCGCGCGTTCGTCGCCGCGATCCCGCCCGGCCGCGTCGCGACCTACGGCGACATCGCGCAGGCGGCCGGCCTGTCTTCGGCGCGGACCGTCGGCTGGATCATGCGCACCGATTCCGCGGACCTCCCCTGGCATCGCGTGATCGGCGCGTCCGGCCGGCCCGCCGCGCACCTGGCCACCCGCCAGCTCCGCCTCCTCGCCGAAGAGGGCGTCCCGATCATCGACGGCCGCGTCGACCTCCGTATCGCCCGCCTCTGACCGGTCGGGCGATCACCGGTCTCGTGGCCCGGGCGGCGCGTCGTCGGGGAAGGGGCGGCGGATCGTCGGATCCGAGGGGGCGACGGGTGGGGTACCGCCCGCCACGGTGGGGTCCGACGGGGCGACCGGTCGTGCGGGTGGGGTGAGCGGACGCCGAAACAGATTGTCCGCCTGGGTTTCCGCCGACGGCGAGTGCACGGCGGGCGGTGTCAGCGGTGCGCGCGCGTCGGCCTGCGACGAGGGCACCGACGCCCGGGTCGTGGCCGAACCGCGGTCGACGGGCCGAGGGAAGCCGCCACGATCCTCGGCCGCGGGGCCGTTCGTGGGCGCCGGTCGCCGATGCCCCGGCCCCGTTCCGTACGCGGGAAACGACCCCCCAGGAGGTAGCGGCTGCGGACCGCTGGGGACGCGGCCGGGACCGGACGCCGGTCGCGCACCCGAGCCGGGTGGCGATGCCGGCTGCCGATCACCAGGCGCCGCACCCTGCGACGGAACCGATCGCGGACCACCGGACGCGGGGCCGCGTCCCGCCGCCCATCGATCGTGGCCGCCGGGCAGCTCGCGCAGGCGCCGGTCGGGGGCGGCACCGGGGCGAACGACAGGAGAAAACCCCGCCGCGCCACCATGATTCACCCCACGCCGGCCCGGCGTGCGCGACACCTTGATCCACCAGAACACCAGCACGCCGAGGATCGCGAACACCAACGACCACACGACGTACACACCCAGGATCGCCATATCGCGCTCCACGAGCCCGACGACGACGCCGAGCGCGCCCCACAAACCGCCGATCGTCACGACAACGACGAGGATCCCCCGGAACACGTCACCGACCATCGTCGGCTGCCCCGATCCACGACCTGCCCCGGACATGCACACCCCTCGCCGAACAAATGACCACACGCCGAGCCGACGCCGCCGTTCCCCGACGCTCGAACAGCGATGTCACACCCCGCTAGCATGACATTCGTGCCGACAACCCTACGCCGAATCCGATGACCGCCGCCGACGCGATCGTGCTCGCGGGTGGCCGCGCCAGCCGGATGGGCGGGGTCGACAAACCCGCGATCGTGATCGGGGGCCGGTCCATGCTCGACGCCGCGCTGGACGCGGTGCGCGAGTGCGGCGAGATCGTGGTGGTCGGCCCGCATCGGCCCGAGCTCGATACCCGGATCAAGCAGGTCCGCGAGGTGCCGCCGGGGTCGGGACCGGTGGCCGCGATCGGCACCGGGCTCACCGCGCTCGGCGCGGGCACGGCGCCGTGGATCGTGGTGCTGGCCGCCGACATGCCGTTCCTCACCGCCGACGCCGTCCGCGAATTGTTGCTCCGGGCAACCGAATCCACCACCGACGCCGTCTTCGCGATCGACAGTTCCGGTCGGCCCCAATATCTCGTCGGCGTCTGGCAGCGGGAGGCGCTCACGGCCGCCCTGGCCGGGCTGGACGCCCTGGTGAACCAGCCGATGAAGGCGATCGTGCCCACCGAGACCACCCTGGTCGAGCTGCCCGGCACCGCCGACTGCGATACCGAGGAGGCCGTGCGACGGGCCCGCGAGTCCGTCGCCGCGACCCCGCTCACCCTCGCCGAGGCCAGGGAGCGCATCGGCGCGGGCCTCACCGCGCTCGTTCCCTACGAGGCCGATCTGGGCGAGGTCCCCGGCGCCGCGCTCGCCGCGCCGCTCGTCGCCGCCGGCGCGCTGCCCCGCTTCGACGTCTCGGCGATGGACGGCTACGCCGTGTGCGGCGACGGTCCGTGGCAGCTGCGCCGCGACATCGGATTCGCCGGTGGCGCACGGCCGGTCGGCCTGCTGCCCGGTGAGGCGGTGCGGATCGCGACCGGCGCGCACGTCCCCGACGGCACCACCGCGGTGCTGCGCGACGAGTTCGCCGCCGTCACCGGCGACACCCTGGCCCGCCGCCCCGACACCCCGGTGCGCGGCGACATCCGCCGCCGCGGCGAGGACCAGATGGTCGGCGACCTCCTCGCCCCGGCAGGCACCAGGGTGAGCACCGCGCTGCGTTCGGCGGCCGCCTCCGTCGAAGTCACGTCCGCGCTGGTCCGCGGCCCGGTGCGGGCCCGCATCGTGATGACCGGCGACGAGATCCGCAGCACCGGCCCGCTGCAGACCGGTCAGACCCGCGACTCGATCGGCCCCGTCCTGCCCGACCTGCTGACCGGCCTCGGCGTCCAGGTGGTCGACCGCGTCCACCTGCGCGACACCGCCCACGGCTTCGACGACATGCTCACCGCCACTTCTGGTTTCGACCTGCTGCTGGTCGTCGGCGCGACCGGCGGGGGCGCCGCCGACCAGCTCCGCACCGCCCTCGCCCGCGCGCAGGCCCGCGTCGTCGTCCCGCGCTTGGCCATGCGCCCCGGCGGTTCCACGGTGGTCGCCGAACTCCCCACCGGCCCAACAGTTCTCGGCCTCCCCGGCAACCCCTTCGCCGCCATCGCCGTCCTGCTGGCCCTCACCCCCGCCATCGTCGCCTCCCGCACCGGCGCCCCCGCGCCCCGCGCCGTCCGCGGCCCCCTGCACAACGCCGCCGATATCGCGGGCCCCGTCCAGCGCATCACCCCCGCCCGCCACGCCCCCGAGGGCGGCTGGCTCGGTGACGCCAACATCCGCACCGCCCACCTCGCCGGCCTCATCGACCGCGACGGCCTCGTCATCGTCCCCCCGAACGCCCCCGACGGCACCACCGTCGAATTCCTCCCTCTACCCGCCTGACCCCGGCACCGGCGGCCCTCGGGTCGACGGCTCAGAGGCAGCCACCGTCGACACGCGGCCGTCCGCGCCAGCCCTCAGCCTGCCCCGATCTCGTGGGGTGTTTCTCCCGCCGATGCGGTGCTGTATCGCTGCACCCGACCGAGCGACACCGGCCATCGTGAACCATGATCCGGTCTCCGCAAGATGCGCCTTCTAGCAGCGGAAACCCGGCTCCGGGGGATCCGGTAGAGTGATCGGCCAGAGTTGTCGCGGGCCGGTCGGTCCCGGTGGCGGGGAAGCTGGAGTACACGGAGGGGACACTGATGCGCGCTAGGTGGAAGGTTCTTCCCGCGGTTGCGGTGGTGGGTGTGCTGGTCGGTGGGTGCGGGGGCGACGAACCGGGAGAGACAGCACAGCCGGGGACCACGGCGGTGACGGCGCCGACGAGTTCGGCTGATCCTGATGCCGGGCTCTGGGATCCGTGCACGTTGCCCGATTCGGCGCTGTCGGCGGCGGGGATCAATCCCGCAACGAAGAAGCAGGACGTTGCGGGTGTCGACTTCGAGGGGTGGAAGGTTTGCGGCTGGAAAGATGCGGCAAACACCTACAACTTCTCCGCAGCGTCGACGACGCACTCACTGAGTGAGGCCAGAAGCCGCAGCGATTACACCGACTTCGTGGACACGACTGTCGGCGGCCGGAAGGCTTTACAGTCACGCCCGGCGGGTTCGGCGCACGATCTGACGTGCTATATCAGCATCGAGGTCGGGGGTGGAGTTGTCGAGTTCGACGTGGCGAATCGGGCCAGTGTCAAGACCGCTGGTGACCCCTGTGCCGAGGTTCGGCGCCTGGCGGAAGCTTTCGTGCCATTTGTCCCGACGGCATAGGGCGCAATCGTGGCTATCAACATCGACCCCACGGAGTGGACGAGGCTGAAAGGTCAAGCAGAGGCAGGACAGCTCAGACTCAGCCCGGAGGTCGGCGCGGGGCTGGCGCGGGTGTGCGACGACCATCTCGCGGCACTCGATGACATCTACGCCGAGATCGTCAAGATTGAACGCGTCACCGGTTTCGGCACTTTCAATTCGAGTAAGATTCTGGAGAAGAAGTTCTCCCAGACTGCCGTCGGCGGCGACCGCGCGCTGGACGAGACCATTCGCAAGCACATCGAAGCTGTCACCACCGCCAAAGAGGTCGTCCTCCAGGCAATCGCCAACTTCCAAGCCCAGGACACCTACAACGCCGGGCAATTCAATGGTCTCGGGGGGAACTGATGACCTACGAAGACTACAAAGCCAAAGTTATTGCCGCGCAGGAGCTATGGAACCAAGAGCGCAGCGGCATCTACCTCACCCAGCATCTCGCGCAGCTGTCGACGATCTTCGCCGGTGAGACTCAGCCCAACCATCTCAGCGGCTACGACGACAGTTACGACCACATGTCCTTGGCCGAAATGCAGAGCGCTGTCTCGGCGATGAAGCCGAGCACTGTGCAAGGCGCGTCGGAGGCGTGGTCGAAGATCAGTACCGACCTGTCGACCACGCTGCAGGCCTTCAACAAAGCCTTCGAGGCCGTCAGTACGGGACCGGATGGTTGGGACGGTCAGGCCGCCAGCGCGGCTGTCACCGCGGTCGGGAACTACGTGCAGCAGTCCGCGTCGCTGCCGGCGGCGGCCTTGGCCGTCAGCCTCAAACTCGCGGAGATGAAGACCGGGTTGGAACAGACCCAGACCCTGATGCCCGGACTCACCGAGCGGCCGACGCTGACCGGCAAGACTCTCCCGACCGACGGCGAGACCAAGCTCGGGGACTACCAGGGCGATGAGGCCGAAGAAGAAGCTCGGCGCATCCTCCGCACCGTGTACGGCCAGGTCGCCGTCCAATCCGATACCAACGTGCCGTTCATGCCGACCGCGCCGAAAATCGTCAGCGAGGACGGCGGCGGGGATCCGTCCGCCCTGGGCGGTGGCACCTCGGGCCCCTCTGGCGGGAACACCGACACGTCGGGCATCGGCGGCGGACAGCAGCAACCCGAGGACGCGGGCAACGGCCGGACACCGCAGGAATCCGGGGAGCCGACCGCCACGGAGGACGACACCTCCTCGCCGGAAACCAGTCCCTCGTCGACCGACGACGGTGACACCACCGCGGCGTCCACGTCGACACCGACCACGACGAATCCCAGTGCCGCGCAGGCGGCTACACCCACGACAGCCAATCCGTCCGCGCAGAACCCAGCCACGGCGACACCCCTGGGCACGACTCCCGGAACCGGGCGCGGTGGCGGCGGTACCGGCGGCGGGGGCGGCGGCAGGGGCGGCACATCGCCGGGTGCGCCGGGCGCCGGTCGCTCGGTGACGGGCGCGCCGAGCGGCACGGGCCAACCCGCGGCGGCCGCGGCGGCGGGCCGAGCGGCGGCGGCCACGGCGGGCCGGGCGGGCATGATGGGCATGCCCGGTATGGGTGGCGCCGGTGGCGGTCGCGGGCAGAACGACGACGAGCATCGTGGCGTCCCCGACTATCTGGTCAATCAGGAGAACGGCGAGATCCTCACGGGGATCGGCGACATCAGAACGGTGCCACCGGTGATCGGCGGGGACTACGACGGTGCCCAGCAGTAGATTCACGGGGCAGGAATTCGACATCCTGTGGTCGGCCTACGGTCGCGACCGTCTGCCGTATCCGCTGCGATTCCGTACCGATATCGAGGAATTCGACGCATTGCGCCGCGATCGCGAACGCGCCGTGGTGAATTTGCTCGACAAACGTGGGGCACGGCCGACGACGTCGCCTCGGCGGCGGTCGCGGCGCTGCCCGAACGTGGACCGGGCACGCGAGCGTCACTGGAGATCCCCCGGGCACGGATCGCCGAGGAGGACGAGCACTTCGAGTACCGCAAGGGCGCGATGACCGCGACAGAGCAGGTCGATCGCATGTTCCGGCGGCCGCGCTCCGGCTGTGGCGAGATCGCCGCGTACGCGGGCGGCGCGGTGGACGCGCGCCCGACCCCGGCGGTACGCACGTTCTGGTGGATGGACTACCCGGACGGGCGCTACTACGCCCGCACCGGCGACCCGATCATCGCCGAGCCCTTGGACGGCGCCCGCATGGTGGCCGGCATCCGGCAGCTGCTGCGCCGCGCGCAGCGGCATCATCGCGGCGAATAGACCCGGCCGAGCAGGCGATTTCCGAACAATTTCATGTGCGGGAAAATATTGTCGGCGAATCCAACTCGAACAATGGACACGCCGCATTTGCGCCGCTCCGCACGCTATTTTCCGAACACCTCTATCGCACCGCATTTCCGCTGGCTATCGTAGGCGCGTTAGGCGAAACACTATCCCTCGGAAAGGACCGTGTGGAGATGGCTGACAAGTCCAAGAAAGCGCCTAAGAAAATGCCCAAGCAGATGTCGCGGCAGCAGCAGCAACAGCGACAGGAGCAGATGGGCGACGAATCGCAAGGTATGACGCGAGCCGGCCAGGAAGATCGGCGTGAACCGCGCCGCCCCAGCCAGCACTGATCCCCGTGTGTCGGGGGGGCCCCCCGGCCCCCCCCCGCCGGGCGGGGGCCGGCGGGGGCGCCCGCCCCGCCCCCCGGGGGGGGGGGGGCGGGGCCCCGTGCGGCGCCCGCCCCGGGTGTGGGGGCCGGGGGGCCCCCCCGACACACGGGGATCAGTGCTGGCTGG
>NZ_JARWOJ010000220.1 GCF_029868625.1 Nocardia neocaledoniensis
CCCAACCCGCCCCCCACGGTGCGCCCCCCCCCCCCCCCCCCGCCCCCCCCCGCGGGGGCGGGGGCCCCCCCCCCCGCGACGGTGGGGGCAGCGCTGTTCACCACGGTCGCACCGGCGCCTCCCGCGGTCGCGGTGCCGATCGACGGGTGCCCGGCGCTGTTCATTCTCGGTGTTCAGGGCACCGGGCAGTCCTCACCGACCGCCGACCCGCTTGCCGACACCGGCGTCGTCGGATCGTTGATCGGGCCGGTCGTGAGTGCGGTACCTGCCCTCGTACAGCGCGCCTACATCGGCTACGACGCGGGATTCGGCGGCATCGTCCCCGGCGGGGGCTCCGACCCGTATGTGTCCTCGGTTTCGGGTGCCCGGGCCAACCTCGACGCCGCGGCACAACAAGTCGCCGAGGCCTGCCCGGACACCATGCTCGCCGGTGTCGGTTACAGCCAGGGCGCCCAGGCGATGGCGAGCTTCGCCCGCGACGTCGGCGCCGGAAACGGGCCGGTCCCCGCCGATCGGGTGGCGGGGATCGCGTTGTATGCCAACCCGGATCGGGGCGAACGCGAACCAGTCTTTCCTGGTCGGCCGGGCCAGACCGTGCCCGATCCCGCACCTGGCACGTCCGGTGCGGCGGTCTCGGCCGTGCAGGTCCTCGCAGCCCCGGCGGGCGGGGCGGGGATCGCGACCACCGGCGACGGCTATGGGGCCGTCGTCGGGCGGGTTGCCGATATCTGCAGCGATGGCGACCTGGCTTGTTCTGCGCCCGGCCAGGCCTCGGTTTTGCGGTTGGGTGCGCAGCTCTTCGCCCAGGCGGATCTGACCAATCCCGCCGCGGCGCTGTCCACGCTGGGCAACGCGTTCACCTCGGCGCTCGGCGAGGCCTGGAACACCGTGGTACTCCACGACTTCCACCTCGGTGTCGGCACGGTCGACTACGCGCCCCAGGCTGGTTTGGGGCAGCGGCTCGTCGATGCCGGTGACCCCCGCGCACCAGTCCCGGATCCCGAGGCGGCAGCGGCACGGTGGAACGAGATCGTCGCGACGGTCGCGGCGAACCCGCTGGTGCTGTTGCCCAGATTGCTCGCCCAACTGTCTGCCGCGTGGGGCCAGCTTGCTGCCGAGAACACCGAGCTGATCAACCCGGTGACGTGGCTGCGGTTCGCAGACACGGTCGGACGCCACAACAGCTACGCCCTGACCGGACAGTTGAACTCGGGCATCGCCTGGATGATCGCGTTGGCCCACGACATCGCGGGATCCCGGTCATGACCGGCAACGGGACAACCGGCGCCACTGCGGACCCCTTCCGTGCGAACACCGCGATCGGGTTCGACAGCCCCGGGCAGGTCCTGCGTACCCGCGAGGTCATGGTGCCCCACATCGCTGGCCTGAGCCGTGCCTGGCAAGTGGTCTACGCGACCAAGACCACCTTCGGTATCGCGGTGCCCGCCTCGGGCATCGTGCTGGAACCGGCCGCGGCGTCCGAGAGCGCGATCTCGGGGACGCCGGTGGTCGTGTACTGCCCGCCCTTTCACGGCCTGGGTGGCCGCTGCGCGCCTTCGCAGTTGCTGGTCGACGGGAACGAACCCGACACCAGCAGCATCGCCGCCGCTCTCGTGCAAGGTTGGCGGGTCGCGGTCCCCGACGGGGTGGGCCTGGGCATCCATGGGCTCGGTCCGCATCATTGGCTGGCCAAGAAGGCCGGCGCCCACGCAGCGCTGGACCTGGCACGCGCGATCAACTCGCAGTCCGACGAGCCGAAACTCCAAGCACCGGTCGCTGTGTGGGGCTACGCCGACGGTGGCCGTGTCGCTGCCGCCGCGGCCGAGTACCAGCCCGCCTATGCCCCCGAGCTCGACCTGCGCGCCGTCGCCGCCGGCGCGGTGATCCGCGACCCAGCCTCGCTGATCACCACCCTCGACAGTGGCCAGTGGTCGGGATTGGCGTTCGCCGGCATGGTCGGGTTGGCGCGGGCATATGCGCATCTGCCGGTCGATCACCTGCTGACCGACGCCGGCATCCGCGCAGTCCGGGCAGCGTCAGAAGCTGACCTGTCCACGTTGCTGGTGGAGTTTCTCTCGCCCCTGGCCGCCTGGTGCGAACGCCCGGACCCCTGGAACGACCCGGTCTGGCACTACATCCTCACCCACGAAAACCTTGGCACCACAACACCATTGGTGCCGGTGCACCTGTATCACGGGTTGCTCGACGGGCTGGTGCCGATCGAGTCCGGACGCGCACTGTTCGCCGAGTACACCTCCCGCGACGTGGCGGTGTCCTGGTCGGAATTCGACGTCACCCACCTCGGCGCGGCCGACCTCGGAGTCCCCGACGTCCTCACCGCATTACGGACCGGATTCGCCCGCCCACCGCGCCATCACGGCGCGAACCCGACCAACTGACCCGCCTGCCCGCACCACCCCCTCCGGTGCGAGCAGGCAATCCCACCGCCTCCACGCAACGACCGGAAGGTGAAACCCGATGAACCACAACAACACTGGGCGCCGGGCCCTCGTGCTCGCGGCTACATGGCTGACAGCGACGGTCATCGGGACCACCCCAGTCCTGGCTGAAACCACCAGTGCACCGGCACCGACGACCTCGCGCGAGCCCACGAGCGCAGCCGCCTGTCCGGCGTTGTACGTGCTGGGTGTCCAGAGCGGTGAGGAAGGTGCTGCGACCTCTGTCGACACCGGCGACACCGGGGTACTGGGTCAGGCGTTCGGCCGGTTAGGTGCCGCCGTGGGCGCGGTGATCGAGCGGTCCTACATCGTCGTCGGCGCCGAGGTGAACACGACGAACTATCCCGCCGCGGTGGCCACGGCAGCCGAGCAGATCGAACAACGCGCCACCGAAGTCATCGACCGATGCCCCACGACCCAGATCGCCGTCGCCGGATACGCCCAAGGCGCCGCCGCAGCAACAACCTTCGCCGAGAAGGCCGGGAACGGTCAGTCGCGTGTCCCGGCCGACAAAGTCGCCGCGGTGGCGCTGCTGGCCAACCCTGCGCGCCGAGCCGCGACCGGCGCCCTCCCCGGCACGGACAACGCTGCGGTCCCGGCCGCGGCGCCCGGCACCGCAGGAACCGAGGTGGCCAAGATCGAGCTGACCAACGTGGGGCTGTCCGGGGCTGGAATCGCCACCAGTGCGGCCCCGGCGAACTACGGGTCGCTGGTCGGTCGGGTGGCTGATCTGTGTGTGGCCGGGGACGCGACGTGTGATGTTCAGTCCGGGAGCCCGTTGTTGACCGCGGTCACCAATATCACCGGACAAGCCGAGGGTAAGGACCCGGTCGCTGCGATCGCCACGGTCGCCCAAGCCCTGGCTTCCACCGCGTTCAGCACGGCGGTCGGCGTCGTCAACGACGACATCTCCGGCACCAGCTTGGACCAGCTGTCCTATACCCCCACCGAGACTCTTGGTCAGCGCATCGCCGCCGCGTCCTCACCGACAGCCACCACACCGACCGAGTCCGACGCACTCTCGGCGTTGTTCAAGCTCGGCACGATCGGGTTGAACGCCGTGGTCTCGGTGGCCCAGAAGGTATTCACCGCCACGACCATCGCCGAGCTCGCCGCCGTGGGGCTGTCGAACCCGGCTGCCGCGGTTGCGGTGCTGGGGACGAAAGTCGCCGATGCCGTAGTGGATCTGGTTCCGCCGCAGTCGATCAGTACTTGGGTCAACGACGCGTTCGAGGCCATCACCTCCACCATCACCGAACCCCAAGACCTCTACACCACCTCGGCGACCGCCCAGTACAGCGACGCCTCCGGCCGCCGTAGCAGCTACAGCACCGTCTCGGTGACCGCGAGCGGTGACACCCCGCTGGCCGCGACGACGGCGTGGTTCACCGCGATCGCCCACGACCTCAGCGTCGCGACGCCGTCTCCAACGGAACAACCGACGCACTCGTCCACCACCGCGAAACCGACTGTCACACAGACCGGTTCGCTATCGGCGACGACCAGTCCACCGATGGCGCACCCCTAGACCCCTTCGGAGCACGACGGGCCCTGGTTCCTTCCCCCTGATCAGTGGCTCTTCCCAGCGGCGTGCTCCGAAGGGCCCGACCACCAACCGAACCACCTGATCGAGCGAGGAGGTGAACACCATGCCCACCGATGACCTGAGCCGAAGCCACGGCCTCGACTGGCTCAACAAACCAAGACCGCCACAACCCGATCCAGCGGAGCCACGGCGGCTCGGCGAGCGCGTCCACCGCCGCGCCACACCGGCGCGCTGGTCGCGCATCGTCGCGCTCAGCGCCGCCGCCGGCATTCTCACCGGCGCGGTCGCTGCGGTCGCGGTGGACATGTCAGGCAACGACCGCACCACCACCGTGGCCTCCGCGACAACGACGACCTTGCTTACTCCTGCCTCTCCTGTCGCCGCCACCGAGCGGGCCTGTGCCGGGCTCACCGCGCAAACGGTGACAGCGGGCGCCGGGGACACCACGACCCTTGCCGGTGTGATCGCGGCGTTCGAATACGCCTACTACGTCACACGCAGCGCTGAGGACGCGCTGCGATTGGTGACCCCGCAGGCCGGAATCACGCTCGAACCGCTGGCCGCCGCGATCACCGCGTTACCGGCCGACACCACCCACTGCGTCGGCATCACCCCCATCGCGGAGAACACCGCCGAGGTCCACCTGGTGGAACTGCATCCCGACGGCCGCCGCTTCGACTACCTGCAG
>NZ_JARWOJ010000221.1 GCF_029868625.1 Nocardia neocaledoniensis
GCGGCCGCCGCTCCCCCCCCGCGCCGCTGGTGCGTTTTTCTCCCTCCCCCCCCTCCCCCTCCCCCGCGCCCCCCCCCCCGGCCGCCCCGCGGGGCGCGCCGCGCCCGGCCGCCCGCCCCCCCCCCCCCCCCCCCCCCCCCCTTTGTTCATGTCGTAACGGGCCAACGTGATGCCTCGCATCGCGATGCCTCGCATCGCATCGCGTCTCGTCAAGGGCCCTGCCGCCCGCCCGACTCCGAGACCTGTACCCGCGATGCTCGAAATTCGATGCGAACCGGGTTGTTGCCACGCCCGCTTCTACGGAGACGGACCCGCGGTCAATCGAGCTTGAATCGGCCATCGCCGGTGTCCTCACCAAGGGTTGAACGACGGGATTGCCGGTGAATTGCCCAGCGTGGGGCGTGGCCCCGAAAGAGCGAACCACCCCCCGTGCGCGGCCGATGGTGGTTCACTACGAGAACGAGCAGTTTGGACCCTTGACCAATCCATCACCCCTGGTGACGGCGATCGCACGGTTTCTGCCGTTGCGATCTGGGTCACTACTATGCCAGACTCTCCCCCACTGTGAAGCCGTCCGGTCTCACAATGTCCGGAAGAGGGAGTGGGTTGAGCAAGCGGCAAGTGCGTGAAGTTGCCACCCGCCCATCGATGGTCCGGAGATCAGTCCCGATCGACGAGCGCGAGCGCGGCGGCGGCCAGCAGGTCGACCAGCTCGCCGACCGGCGGTCGCGATTCGCGCAGCAACCATTCGTGCGCCACGCCGTTGACCGCGCCGGTGATGAGTCCCGTCGTGAGTTCGGCGTCCCCGCGCAACCGCACGCCCTTCGAGCCGAGCGCGGTCGAGATCAGCGCCGACCAGGCGTGCCTGCGCGAGCGGCGATGGTCCTCCATCCGGTCGCTCACGCCGACGACCTCGATCAGCGCGACCTGCGCGCGCCACGGGTCGGAGCCGAGCGATTCCAGGTACGCGGCCAGGCCGGCCCGGAACGCGTCCTCGGGGTCGGAGTGTTCGATGACCGCGGCCCCGACGGCCGAGGCGGCGTCGTCCTGGATGCGGTCGTAGGCCGCGATGAGCACGTCCTCGCGGGTCTCGAACTCCTCGTAGAACTGCCGCTTGGACAGTCCCGCCGCCGCGCACACCTCGGCGAGCGAGCACGTGGCGTACCCGCGTTCGGCGAAGATCCGCGTCGCTGCTTCCAGGAACCGCTGGCGCCGTTCGGCTTTACGCGCGACGACTGTACGACCCCCATACCGTCTGTCCGCTGTAGTCACCTTTCCAATGTATCTGAAACCCCGGATCACACTTACCGTTCCGGACTGCTCCACCCAATCCCCACAAAGAAGGACGGCTGACCAGTGCTGCGCACCCGAGGCTCGCGGACCGCTTTGTCCGCTCTCGTACTAGCGGTGAGTGCCTCACTCGCCGCACCGGCATCGACCATGGCTGCCCCGCGACCAGCGGCTCAGCCGAGCGTTCCGGCGATCGCGGAGAACGTTCCCTCCGAGACGCTGGCCGCGCTGGCACCGTCGATCGTAAGCGCCATCTCCGCCCCCGGCCCCATCGCCGACGGCGCGCAGGCCGGAATCCTGGCCCAGGCGCGCGTCCTGCTCGCCACTCCCGGCATCCCCGCGCAGGTCAAGGCGACGCTGGAGAAGGTCATCACCTTCCTCGACGGCAGCGGTGGCGGCGGCCCGGAGCTCCCGCCCTCGGACGGACCGCGCATCGCGCAGTTCCTCTACCCGACCATCGGCAAGGGCTGCATCGGCCCGACCTCCGATTCCGTCGGCACCGCGCTGGCCGTGCCCGGCCCGGCCGAGCTGCCGCCACCCGGTCCGGCCGCGGGCCAGACCGGCTTCGTGTTCACCGCGCTCGGCACCAAAACCCCGACCGCCGAGCAGAACCCGCCGATGACCGTTCAGTGGGTCAACCTGGACAACCGGCGCTCGGGCACCCAGGCGCTCACCACCGAGGCCGCGATCAACCCCGACGGCCCGGCCACCCTCTCGGCCATCGCCGACACCGGCACCGGCCGGGTCGCCGCGGTGATCACCGGTGGGCTCACCACCACGACCGCCGACGGTGACGTCCGCACCTGCTCGTTCGCCCCGACCGTCGGGTTCTTCTCCGTCGGTTGATCCGACGCCACGCATTGGAGTTTCGAGTTATGAAGTTTGCCGTTCCCGGCCTGATCAGTGGGCTGGCCGGCGCGATCATCGGGGTGATTGCCGTTCTCGGCATCACCGCTGGCGCGCAACAGAATTCGATCCCGGACCCCGAGACCACGGCTGATCCGGGTTCCTCGGTGCTCGGCAACGTCACGTACGGCAGCCGATGAGCAACATGCGCAGGACCATCGCCTGCATCCTCGTCGGACTCGGCGCGCTGCTGCTCGCCGCCGCTGTCATGATCCCCACCTACACCGTCGACAAGGTCGCCAAGACCCCGCTCGACCTGCGCATCACCACCGTCGCCAAGAGCGTGCCCGGCGAGGAGAGCATGGTGCTCGACTCGAAGTCGCTGGTCTCGCCCGAGGGCGCGGCCAAGGTCGACAAGGTCGCGGTCTCCTCGCAGCGCTTCCTCACGGTCGAGGAGCCGTCCGACGCCGACCAGATGACCGTCCAGGCCGGCCAGACCCTGCGCCGCGACGACCGCGACGGCGACGCGGGCGTGCTCGACGCCAAAGTCGACCGGGTGACCATCGACCGGTTCACCGGTGAGCCCGTGGCGACCTCGCCCAACGGCTCCATCGCGATCAACGTCGACAAGTCCGGCGCCTCGGTGGCCGACGCGACGAGCCGTCAGGGCCTGCAGTACCGGTTCCCGATCGGTACCGAGAAGAAGTCGTACCCGTACTTCGACCTGAACGCCCGCGCCACCCACCCGATCGACTTCGTCGAGGAGACCCAGATCGACGGGATGCCGGTCTACTACTTCAAGCAGAGCATCCCGGTCACCAACCTCAACGACGTCGCGCCCACCGCGACCAGCAAGCTGACCCTGCCCGCGGCCAAGTGGGGCCTCGAGGGTGACGGCGAGGTGACCATGTACCGCTTCTACACCAACGTCCGCGAGCTGTGGGTGGAGCCGCGGACCGGCGCGGTCATCAAGGGTGGCGAGCAGCTGCACCTGTACTACGGCCGCAGCGCGGAGCAGGTCGACGTCTCCGCGCTCAAGGCGCACCTGGTCTTCGATCAGGAGACCATCGACGCCCAGATGGCAGTCACCCAGGAGAGCCTCGACAAGCTCGACCTCTTCGGCAAGACCCTGCCCATCATCCTGGGCATCCTGGCCGCGATCCTGCTGATCGCGGGCGTGGTCCTCGGCGTGATGAGCAGCGGCGGTCGCACCATCGACCCGCCGACCCAGCGGATTCGCCCCTCGAACCTGTAGGTCTTCCCCCTGCACGACCAGGCCTCCCCGGACTCGTTCCGGGGAGGCCTGACTCGTTTCACCGCCGACGCTCCGAAGCTACCTCGGGTGCTCCATCAATCATTCACCGCGGCTGGGGTTTCGGACTTCGGCTCGCGGGTGGGAGTGGGGCCGGTGCGCAGGAGTGCCATGGTGAGCGCGGCGCCGATCGCGGCCAGGGCGGCGGCGGCCGCGAAGGCGAGGCCGAGTCCGGTTCGGTAGGCGTCGGCCGCGGTGGATCGTCGTGCCACGAGGTCGGCGAGCAGGAGCAGGGCTGTCACGCCGATCCCGGACCCGACGCGCTGCGCGGTGTTGACGACGCCCGCCGCGATTCCGGCGTCCGCCGGGTCGACCGAGGTGACCGCGGGCACGGTGACGCCGACGAACGCGGCGGGCAGGCCGACACCGAGCAGGACCGCGCCGGGCAGCACGTCGATCAGGAAGTCGGCGTGCTCGGGCAGGCGGGCGAACCAGGCCATGGCCATGGCCTGGAGCCCGAGACCGGCGGCCAGTACGCGCCAGGCGCCGAGTCGATCCAGCGCGTAGGGGATCAGCGTTCGGGAGACCACGATGTTCACCACGGCCACCGGCAGCACGGCCAGGCCGGACGCGGTGGGGCTGAAGCCCTGGGTGTTCTGCAAGTACAGCGCCAGCAGGGCGAAGGTGGGTACATGCGCGGCGCCGACCAGCGCGTTGACCACGGCCGACCCGCTCACCTGGCGAACGGCGAAGAGCCGCAACGGCATCAGCGGGTGTGCGCTGCGCGCCTCGATGGACACGAACGCCGCGAGCAACGCCAGGCCGGCCATCGCTAAACCCGCCGCCGTGGCGCGCATCGACTCGTCGCCGAGCGCGCCGATCGCGTAACCGATGAGCAACAGCGCTGCCGTGCCGGTGATCGCGCCCGGCACGTCGAGCCGGCGCACCGCCCGGGTGGACAGTGCGGGGTCCGGCGGGAGCACCCGGATCAGCGCCAGGGCCACGACGCCGACAGGCAGGTTGATCAGGAAGATCGACGGCCAGCCGAACAGATCGGTGAGCGGCCCGCCGACCGCGGTGCCGATGGCCGCGCCCGCCGCGCCCATCGCGCTCCACATCCCGAAAGCGCGGTTGCGGCCGGCCGGTTCGGTGAACGTGGTGGTGAGCAGTGCCAGCTGTGCGGGAATCACCACGGCCGCGCCGAGGCCCTGTAGGGCCCGGGCGCTGATGAGCATCGCCGGGGTCGAGGCGATTCCGGCCAGCCCGGACGCCACCGTGAACACCGTGAGCCCACCCGCGAACACCCGGCGCGGCCCGAGCAGGTCGGCGGCGCGTCCGCCCAGCAGCATGAATCCGCCGAAGGCGAGCAGGTACGCGTTGGTCACCCAGCCCAGTCCCGCTTCGTCGAGCCCGAGGTCGGTGCCGATGCTGGGCAACGCCACATTCAGCACGGTCGTGTCCAGGAAGACCACCAGTTCGACCGCGGTGATCAACAGCAGGATCAGCTGGTCTCGCGCTCGGGGTGTGCCTCTGCTCATCATGGTCGATCCTTTCGCTAGAGCATCACTACAGCGATATTCCACTAGAGCGTGACTCTAGTCAAGTAGGATGTGAGACATGACAGGCAAGAACACCGGCGCCAGGGCGGCCAAGACGACGGCCAATCGCGCCAAGATGCTGGCGGCGGCCCGGGAACTGTTCGTCACCCGCGGCTACACCTCGACCACGATGAAGGCCATCGCCGAACAGGCGGGCATGGCGGTGCAGACGCTGTATTTCACCTTCGCGACCAAGCGCGCCATCCTGTCCGAACTCCTCGACGTCGAGATCGCCGGCGACACCGAACCCGTCGCCACGATGGACCGCCCCTGGTTCGCGGCGGCGGTGGCCGCACCGCCCGCCGAGCAGATCCGCCGCCAGGTCGCCGCGGCGGCAACGATTTACGCCCGCGTCGGCACGCTGCTCGAGGTCATCCGATCGGCCGCCGCGACCGACCCCGAACTCGCCGAGCTCTGGGAAACCAATGTCGCCCAGCGTCACCTGGTCCAGCTCCGCCTCGCCGAGGCGCTCGCCGCCAAGACGACGCTGCGCGGCGACATCGGCGCTGACCGCGCCGCCGACATCGCGCTGGCCGTCCTGGCTCCCGAGACCTACCGGTTGCTCGTGCACGAACGCGGTTGGTCCGAGGAGGATTGGGCATCCTGGGCCACCGACGCGCTCAGCCTGCAATTGCTACCGCCCGGCGGGGCCGATGCCGGTGACGCGCCGGCTCGGGAGCGAGCACGGTGAGCGTGCTGGTCCTGGGTGGGTACGGTGCCGTAGGCGCTCACCTGGTGAGAACGCTGCGCACGCAAGGGATTCCGGTGATCGTGGCGGGCCGCGACCCGGCGCGCGCGGACCGTGTGGTCGACCTCACGGCGCCGGACCACATCGCGGAAGCGCTCACGGGCGTATCGATCGTGGTGAATTGCGCTGGTACCGAGGATGTTCGGCTCGCCGAGGTCTGCGCCGAACGCGGCATCGTCTTCATCGAGATCTCGGCGACCACCGATTACGTGCTGGCCCTGGAACGCGTCGACGGCCCGGTGGTGCTCGGCGTCGGATTGGCGCCCGGCCTGACCACCCTGCTCGCCGCCGACCTGCTCGCCACCGGCCCCGGCCCGGTCGACATCGTGATCGGGCTCGGCTCCGGCGAACAGCACGGGCCCGCGGCCACCGCCTGGACCTATCGGCTGCTGGGTCGGCGCTTCGCCGACCCGGACGGCGGCACGGTCCGCAACTTCACCGAACCCGCGCGCTTCGCGATTCCCGAAGAGGCCGGGTACCCATCGTTTCCCGCGCTGCGCGCCGACTTCGCCGACCAGCACCGGCTCAGCCGCGAATTCGCCGTTCCCGTCCGCACCTACCTGCGACTGGACTCCCGGCTCGCCACCGCCGGACTGGCCGCGCTCACCTGGGTGCCCGCGCTCCGTGCGCTGGCGCCACGGCACATGCCAGGCAGCGATCGCTGGGTCGTGCTCGCCCGCTCGGCCGACGGGCGGACCCGGTCGGCCACCGGTCGTGGTCAGTCGATGGCCACGGCCGCGGTCGCCGCCGCCACGGTCGGTGAGCTGGAACGGCACCGGATCACCGGGCCGACCTGGATCCACGAAGTGCTCGAAATCGGGACGTTGCGTCGCGATCTGACGGCGGCGGGAATCATCGACCGGTAGCGGTGGTTCCTCCGATCGTTCGCCGTCAGTGAACGGAGACACGCGTCAGGAACAAACAGCGGGGGCCCTGGGTTGAGTCAGCAAAGCTCAACTTTGGAAGGGTCGTTATGACTACAGCTCAGAACCTGCCGGTGCTGTTCCTGACCGATCCGATCGTGCTGCCGGGCATGGTCGTGCCCATCGAACTGGACGAATCCGCGCAGGCCGCCATCGACGCCGCGCAGGCCGGGAAGACCGGCGCTGTGCTGGTCGCCCCCCGCCTCGACGAGGGCTACGCCTCCTACGGCGTCGTGGCCACGATCGAGCAGGTCGGACGGATGCGCGGCGGTGCGCCCGCCGCCGTCCTGAAGGCCGAACGCAGGGCCCGGATCGGGCACGGAGTCACCGGGCCCGGTGCCGCGCTGTGGGTCGAGGCCGAACCCGTCGAGGACGCCGCGCCCGACGAGCGCACCACCGAACTGGCCGCCGAATACAAGAAGCTGGTCGTCGCCGTGCTGCAGCGGCGCGAGGCCTGGCAGATCATCGACATCGTCAACCAGCTGGACAAGCCGGAAGCGATCGCCGACACCGCGGGCTACGCGCCGTACCTGACCAACGACCAGAAGCGTGAACTGCTCGAGACCCCGGACGTCGCGGCCAGGCTGACCAAGCAGATCGAGTGGATCAAGGACCACATCGCCGAGGTCGAGGTCACCGACAAGATCTCCGAGGACGTCCGCGAGGGCATGGAGAAGAGCCAGCGCGAGTTCCTGCTGCGCCAGCAGCTCAACGCCATCCGCAAGGAACTCGGCGAGGACGAGCCCGACGGCGCCGACGACTACCGCACCCGCGTGGAGAACGCCGACCTGCCCGAGCACGTGCGCGCCGAGGCGCTGCGCGAGGTCGGCAGGCTGGAGCGAGCCAGCGATCAGAGCCCGGAATCGGGCTGGATCCGCACCTGGCTCGACACCGTCCTCGACCTGCCGTGGACGGTGACTACCGAGGACAGCAGCGATGTCTCGGCCGCCCGCGCCGTCCTCGACGCCGATCACCACGGGCTGGACGAGGTCAAGGACCGCATGGTCGAGTACCTGGCCGTGCGCGCCAGGCGTGCCGCCCGCGGACTCGAGGTCGTCGGCGGCCGCGGCTCCGGCGCGGTGATGGTGCTCGTCGGCCCGCCCGGCGTCGGCAAGACCTCGCTGGGTGAGTCGGTCGCGAAGGCGTTGGGACGTAAGTTCGTTCGTGTCGCGCTCGGCGGCGTGCGCGACGAGGCCGAGATCCGTGGCCACCGCCGCACCTACGTGGGCGCGCTGCCGGGCCGGATCGTGCGCGCGGTCAAGGAGGCGGGATCGATGAATCCCGTCGTGCTGCTGGACGAGATCGACAAGGTCGGTTCCGATTTCCGTGGCGATCCGGCGGCGGCGCTGCTCGAGGTCCTCGACCCCGCGCAGAACCACACCTTCCGCGACCACTACCTGGATCTGGACCTCGACCTGTCGAACGTGCTGTTCATCGCGACCGCCAACGTCATGGACACCATCCCCGGCCCGCTGCTGGACCGGATGGAGCTCATCACCGTCGACGGCTACACCGAGGCCGACAAGGTGGCCATCGCCCGCGACTTCCTGGTGCCCCGGCAGCTGGAACGCAACGCGCTGACCGCCGAGGAGGTGTCCATCACCGACGCCGCCCTGCGCGAGATCGCGGCCAACTACACCCGCGAGGCGGGCGTGCGCCAGATGGAGCGACTGGTCGCGAAGGCCCTGCGGAAGGCGGCGACCCGGTTGGTCACCGGTGAATCCGACGAGCCGGGCACGCTCGGCTACGAGCCGGAACTCGGCTACGACAACGTCATCGACATCGAGTCGGGCCCGCAGCCCGCGGGTCAGCTCGCGAGCCTCGTGGTCGACGTCGACAACCTGACCGACTACCTCGGCCGTCCCCGCTTCACCCCGGACTCGGTGGAACGCACCGCGGTCCCCGGTGTGGCCACGGGTCTGGCGGTCACCGGCGCGGGCGGCGATGTGCTCTACATCGAGGCCAACGCCGCCGAGGGCGAGCGGGCGCTGACCCTGACCGGTCAGCTGGGCGACGTCATGAAGGAATCCGCGCAGATCGCGCTGACCTACGTACGCTCGCACCTCGAGGAGATCGGCATCGAGCCGAAGGTCCTCGACCGCAATATCCACATCCACTTCCCGGCGGGCGCGGTGCCCAAGGACGGCCCGTCGGCGGGTGTCACCATGGTGACCGCGTTGGTGTCGCTGGCCCTGGGTCGTCAGGTGCGTGGCGATGTCGGCATGACCGGTGAGGTCACACTGAACGGCCGGGTCCTGCCGATCGGTGGCGTGAAGCAGAAGCTGCTCGCCGCCCAGCGTGCCGGACTGAAGACGGTGTTCATCCCGGCCCGCAACGAGGCTGACCTCGACGAGGTGCCCGCCGAGGTGCTGGCCGCGCTGGACGTGCGACCGGTCGCCGACGTGGCCGACATCCTGGCCTACGCCATCGAACCGATCGCCGAACCGGCGGCCGACGGGGGCATAGCCCGGAGCGCCGGGGTGGGACGAGAACCGGGGCGGCAGTTCGATCGGGCCGAGCATCGCGCGCTGCAGCGTCAGCGAGGTGGCGCGGGCCTGGTCGAAGTTGCGGGCACGCTGCAACGCGACACTGAGA
>NZ_JARWOJ010000222.1 GCF_029868625.1 Nocardia neocaledoniensis
AATTCTACTGTGCACGAGGGCCGCTGACGCGGTACTACGCGCGGAACGGAACTCACCCCGATCAAGGCCGCGGCACACGACGACGAAAACCCGGCCCCGCACGACCCGACCTCGAGGAGGGTCCGCCGCGTCAGCGGCGGGTCGCGGCCGTCCCGCCGATCAGGCGCGACCAAGGGGCCGCGACCTCGAGCGCGCCAGCGCTCAGACAATCCTGCGCTGTCTGGCGATGTCGGCGAGGACTACGCCCGCCGCCACCGACGCGTTGAGCGACTCCACCGGGCCCGCCATCGGGATGCTCAGGATCGAGTCGCAGTTCTCGCGGACCAGGCGCGAGAGGCCCTTGCCCTCGGAACCGACCACCACGACCGTCGGCACGCTGGCGTCGAAATCGTCGAGGGTGGTGTCGCCGCCCGCGTCGAGGCCGACGATCTGGAAGCCCTGCGAGGCCCAGTCCTTGAGCGTGCGCGTCAGGTTGGTGGCCCTGGCGACCGGGAGCCGGGCCGCGGCACCCGCGCTGGTGCGCCACGCGACCGCGGTGACGCTGGCGCTGCGGCGCTGCGGGATCACCACGCCCTGGCCGCCGAACGCGGCCACCGAGCGGATGACGGCACCCAGGTTGCGCGGATCGGAGATGTTGTCGAGCGCGACGAGCAGCCCCGGCTCACCCGAGGTCTTCACCCGGTCCATCAGGTCGTCGGGGTGGGCGTAGCGGTACGGCGGCACCTGCAGGGCCAGGCCCTGGTGCATACCGTTGGCGCTCAATCGATCCAGGTCGGTGCGCGGCACCTCGAGAATCGAGATGCCCATGTCGGCGGCGCGCTGCACGCTCTCGGTGAGCCGCTCGTCGTTCTCGGTGCCGACGGCCACGTAGAGGGCGGTCGCCGGGACGTCGGCGCGCAGGCATTCGAGCACCGGGTTGCGGCCGAGCACCAGCTCGGGACCGTCGTCGGACTTGCGCCCGACGCGCGGCACCCCGGACTTTCCGGACGGCCGGTTCTGCTGTGCCGCTTTGGCTTTCGCCGCGGCGGCGGCCCGCTTGGCGGCGGGATGCTTGGTGCGCGCCTCGGCGGGCGGGGTCGCGCCCCTGCCCTCGAGGCCGCGACGGCGCTTGCCGCCCGAGCCGACGACGGCACCCTTCTTGGTGCCGCCCTTCCTGATCGCTCCGCGTCGCTGTGAATTGCCTGCCATCAGTTCGCCTTTCCGCTAGCTGCGCCCAGCGACCATTCCGGCCCCTGCGGGGTATCGGTGACTTCGATACCCGCCGCGACGAGCCGATCCCGTGCGGCATCGGCTGCTGCCCAGTCCTTCTCCGCCCGCGCGCTCGCCCGGCGATCCAGCTCGGAGCGGACCAGCACATCGAGCGCGTCGAGCGCCGCCGAGTTGTCGGCGGCGGTGTACCAGTGCGGGTCGAGCGGATCGACGCCGAGGATGCCGAGCATCGCGCGGACCTGCCCGGCCAGCTCCGCCGCCGTGTCCACCGAACCGGCCTCCAAGGCGCGATTGCCCTCGTGCACCACGTGGTGGATTTCGGCCAGCGCCTTCGGAATCGCCAGATCGTCGTCGAGCGCCGCCGCGAATCCGTCGGTCCATTTACCGACCGGGACCTCGCCGACGCGATCGAGCACGCGATGGACGAATGCCTCGATGCGCTGATAAGAGGCGACGGCGTCGTCGAGTGCTTTGTCGGAATATTCGAGCATCGACCGGTAATGCGCGCTGCCCAGATAGAAACGCAATTCCACCGGGCGCACCCGGGTGAGCACATTCGGCACCGAGAGCACATTGCCGAGCGACTTCGACATCTTCTCCCCGCCCATCGTCACCCAGCCGTTGTGCAGCCAGTAACGCGCGAAACCGTCACCGGCCGCCTTGGACTGAGCGATCTCGTTCTCGTGGTGCGGGAAAATCAAATCCATTCCACCGCAGTGGATATCGAATTCGCCACCCAGATAGAACTCGGCCATCGCCGAGCATTCCAGATGCCAGCCGGGACGGCCGGGACCCCACGGGGACGGCCAGCTCGGCTCGCCCGGCTTGGCCGACTTCCACAGCGTGAAATCGCGCGGATCGCGCTTGCCGCGGGTGGGGGTCTCGCCCTGGTGCACGTCGTCGAGCTTGTGACCGGACAGTTCGCCGTAGTTCGGCCAGCTCAGCACGTCGAAGTAGACGTCGCCGTCAGCGGCGTAGGCGTGCCCGCGCTCGATCAACCGCTCCATCAGCCCGACCATCTGGGTGATGTGGCCGGTGGCGCGCGGCTCCGCGGAGGGCGGCAGCACGCCGAGCACGTCGTAGGCCGAATCGAAGGCGCGCTCGTGCGTGGCGGCCCATTCCCACCACGGGCGGCCCGCCTCGGCGGCCTTGTTCAGGATCTTGTCGTCGATATCGGTGACATTGCGGATGAACCACACGTCGTAGTCGTGCGCGAGCAGCCAGCGGCGCAGCACGTCGAACGCGACGCCGCTGCGCACATGCCCGATATGGGGCTGGCCCTGCACGGTGGCCCCACACAGATACACCGAGGCACGGCCGGGGACCAGCGGGGTGAATTCCCGCAGGGTCCGCGTGTCGGTGTCAAAAAGGCGCAAGGTCACGGCATTCGATCCTAGTCGGTGGGATGGCGGTGGAGATGACCGGCCGGTTCGTGGCTCGCCGACATTGTGCGGCGGCGGAACGAGGCGGCGAGGAAGCGTGGTGCGGCAGGAAGTCTTCGGGGCCCGGGTGGGCTACGAACACGCCGCGATCAGACAGGTGGCGATGGCCGCGATGCCCTCGCCACGGCCGGTCAGGCCCAGACCGTCCGTGGTCGTGCCGGACACCGAGACCGGGGCGTCCAGCAGCTCACCCAGCACTTTCTGGGCCTCCGCGCGGCGCGGGCCGATCTTCGGGCGATTGCCGATGACCTGCACCGCCGCGTTGACGACCGCGAAGCCTTCCTCGGCCAGCAGCCTGCGGACCTCGGTGAGCATCGCGGCACCGGTGACACCGGCCCATTCGGGACGGCCGACACCGAAGACGGCGCCGACATCGCCCAGGCCCGCGGCCGAGAGCAGCGCGTCGCAGAGCGCGTGCGCGGCGACGTCACCGTCGGAGTGCCCGGCGCAGCCGTCGGCGTCGGGAAACAGCAGGCCCGCCATCCAGCAGGGACGGCCGGGCTCGATGGGGTGCACGTCGCTGCCGATACCGACTCTCATCGGAGCACCTGCTCGGCGCTCAGCGATTCGGCCAGGCGCAGGTCGAGCGGGGTGGTGATCTTGAAGGCCAGCGGGTCGCCCGGCACCGTGCGTACGGCCACGCCGAGGCGTTCGACCAGCCCGGCGTCGTCGGTCGCGCCGACCTCGGTGGCGTAGGCGCGGCGCAGCAGCGCGGCGTCGAAGCCCTGGGGTGTCTGGATGGCGCGCAGGTGCGCGCGATCGGGGGTGCCGGTCACCACGCCCGCGTCGTCGACCGACTTCACGGTGTCGACGACGGGCAGGGCGGGGACGACGGCGGAACTGCCCGCGTGCAGCTCGGCCGCCACCCGCGCGATCAGCGCCGGCGGCGTGAGCGCGCGAGCGGCGTCGTGCACGAGATAGAACGCGGCGTCGGGCGCGGCCGCGATCCCGGCGCGCACCGAATCGGTGCGCTCGGCGCCGCCGACAACGACCTGCACCGGCACAGGGGGCATCGAACCGCCGGTCAGTGAGGTGGTGGGCAGCAGAGCGGTCGCGGATTCGACCAGGTCGGCGGGTACGACGACCACGACGCGGTGCACGGCACCGGACGCGATCAGCCCGTCGACAGCCAATCGGACCATAGGTATGCCGCCGACCGGGACGAACGCCTTCGGGGTGGATTCACCCAGGCGCACGCCACGACCGGCGGCAGGAACCAGTGCTACGACAGATCGCACTCTAGGAGGCCGCGGCGAGGACCTCGTCGAGCAGCGATTCGGCCTTGCCGTCGTCGGTACCCTCGGCGAGCGCCAGCTCACCGACGAGGATCTGACGAGCCTTCGCCAGCATCCGCTTCTCACCGGCGGACAGGCCGCGATCCTGCTCACGACGCCACAGGTCGCGCACGACCTCGGCCACCTTGTTCACATCGCCGGAGGCGAGCTTCTCGAGGTTGGCCTTGTAACGGCGGGACCAGTTGGTCGGCTCCTCCGTGTGTGGCGCGCGCAGCACCTGGAAGACGCGGTCGAGACCTTCCTGGCCGACGACGTCGCGGACGCCGACATATTCGGCGTTCTCCGCGGGAACCCGAACGGTCAAGTCGCCTTGCGCGACCTTCAGGACCAGATACTCTTTCTGCACACCCTTGATGGTGCGGGTCTCGATTGCTTCGATCAGCGCCGCTCCGTGGTGGGGGTAAACGACGGTGTCTCCGACCTTAAAAATCATGTGTCCCGTGCCCCTTTCGATGTTCACAGTTTAACATGCGACTCGATAACGGCGCGATCAACTGTGCAGGTCAGGGCCACAACGAGGCCATCGTAGGGGTTGACAACCCGAATTTGTTGTGCATCACGTTGTGCCAGAACGGGTTAACCGCCAGCACAGCGCGCCGTCGTCGCGCACGGCCCGCCCGGCATCGATCCGGCAATCGGGCCCGAGACACCGAACTGTTACTTCCGCGCCCGCGCGTCGCGAGCCCGGACGCCACGCGCGCGAAGCGAACTACTACGCTGCCTAGTTACTACCCTCCGATCCACCCGGTGGACGGAGTGAGCCCGGTCGACATGGAGGACAAACCGTGACTGCCCTGAAAGCTGTGACCGCCACGTCGGCGCGACGTCGCATGGCGACGGTTGCCGCCCTCGCCGCTGCCGCGGGCATCGCCCTGAGCGGCTGCAGTGCCGGCCAGCACACCCAGACCTCGTCGCAGGCCGCCGCGATCAACGGCAACCACGCCGAGGTCGGCGCGATCGCCCTGCGCAACGTGCACATCGTGTACCCCGAGGCGGCGGCCGCGCACGACAAGGGCGGCAAGGCCGTGATCGCGCTGTCGATCATCAACGACAGCGAGACGGTCACCGACGAGCTGACCAGCGTCACCACCGACCTGGGCCAGGTGAAGCTGACCGGCCCGAACGGCGACGCCAAGTTCGTGCTCGCTCCGCAGCAGACCGTGGTCGCCGGGTCCACCGCGGCCGGCGCCAAGCCCGCCGACGATCACGGCACCACGACCTCGGCCGCCCCGACCACCTCGGCCGCGCCGACCACGGCCGGTGACACGCCGTCCGATGATCCGGCCGCCAAGCCGGGCACGATCGAGATCACCGGCCTGTCCGAGAAGATCCACCCGGGCCTGACCTACAACGTCACCTTCAACTTCAAGAACGCGGGCACCGTGCAGGTGGCCGTCCCGGTCGACGCCGCCGCGGCCGAGCGCGTCGAGAACGAGCTGTCCGGCCCGGCCCCCGAGGGCGCCGGCGGGCACTGATCTCCCCCTGGGAAAGGCCGTCGCGATGATCGCGGCGGCTTTTCTTTTTGTCGGAGCCGGTCCGTAGGGTGCGCGTGTGGCCAAGACCAAAGCTGTCTTCCGGTGCACCGCGTGCTCACACGAGGTGTCCAAGTGGGTGGGCAAGTGCCCCGAGTGCGGTGCCTGGGGCACGGTGAACGAGGTGGCCGTGTCGGCGGCCGCCGCGGCGCCGGGGCGGCGGGCGATGCTGCCGAGCACGGCGGCTGCCCCGCTGTCGCAGATCGACGCGAAGGTCACCCAGGCGCGCTCGACCGGGGTCAGTGAGCTGGACCGGGTGCTCGGTGGCGGCGTGGTGCCCGGCTCGGTGGTACTGCTCTCGGGTGAGCCTGGCGTCGGCAAGTCGACCCTGCTGCTCGAGGTCGCGCATCGGTGGGCCGCGCAGCGTGACGAGACTTCGCTGTACGTGACCGCCGAGGAGTCGGCCGGACAGGTGCGGCTGCGGGCCGACCGCACCGGCGCCGTGCACGACCGGGTGTATCTGGCGGCCGAGTCGGACCTGTCGATCGTGCTCGGCCATGTGGAGCAGGTGCGGCCGACGCTGCTGGTCGTCGACTCGGTGCAGACCATGCTGGCCCCCGAGGTGGACGGCGTGATCGGCGGCGTCACCCAGGTCCGCGCGGTGACCGCGGCGCTGACGTCACTGGCAAAGGCCAGCGGCATCGCCGTGCTGCTGGTCGGGCACGTCACCAAGGACGGCAACGTGGCCGGGCCGCGCACGCTCGAGCATCTGGTCGACGTGGTGCTGCAGTTCGAGGGCGACAAGAACTCCACGCTGCGGATGATCCGCGGCATCAAGAACCGGTTCGGCAGCGCCGACGAGGTGGGCTGTTTCGAGCTGCACGAAGACGGCATCGCCTGCGTCGACGATCCGTCCGGGCTGTTCCTGCACCACCGCACCGACACCGTGCCCGGCACCGCGGTCACCGTCGCGATGGACGGCAAGCGGCCACTCGTCGCCGAGGTGCAGGGTCTCACCGTGAAGACCGAGATTCCGCAACCGCGCCGGGCCGTGAGCGGGCTCGACTACAACCGCGTCGCGATGGTGCTGGCCGTGCTGCAGAGCCGGGGGCGGGTGTTTCTCGGCAAGCACGATGTCTACGCCGCGACGGTCGGCGGGATGCGCCTGGTCGAGCCGACCGCCGATCTGGCCATCGCGCTGGCCATCGCCTCGGCCGAGGCCGATATCGCGCTGCCCGCGGGCTGGGTGATCCTCGGTGAGGTCGGGCTGGCCGGCGAGGTCCGTAAGGTCACCGGGCTCACCAGACGGCTGGCCGAGGCCGAGCGACTGGGCTTCACCACCGCACTGGTACCGCCCGGCTCGGGGCAGACCGAGATCGGTTCCATGCGCATCCACGAGGTCGGCGACCTGCGCTCGGCGCTGCGGCTGGCGTCCCTCCGCAAATCCCGCGCAGCCAAGGAAGCCGTCCCCGTGGAATAACCCCGGCAAACCGCCCTTATCGGTGAAATTCCACAATTCGCCGCCAACGACCGTTGACGTCGGCACCGATCTTGCGAACCCTGCAAATCAACCGAACTCGAACATGTGAGTTATAGCGCACCCGCACAATGCCAGGTCCCGCCGACGAAGCGGGTCCTCGACCCGTTCAGTCGGCCAGATTGAACGGCTCCGCAGCGCTGCGAATGGCGCCGAGCTGAGCGACGACCATATACGCGCCCGCGGGCACCTGCAGCCGCTCACCCGCGCACTCCGGCTGCGAGGTGGTGCCGAACCAGGTGCCCTTGTAGGACAGCTGCTCGCCCGCCTTGAGCGTCTTCACCTCCGGCGGCCCGTCGGGGTTGCAGTCGTTGCTCGCCCACAGGCGACGCTGGCCGTCGAGCGTGTACACCAGGAACTGCGGACCGGGCCCGAGATCCCGCGAGCAGGCCGCCGAGGAGATGTTGGTGATCACCGTGCCGAACGCGGGCTGGTCGCCGACGCGGTAGGTCGGCTGCGCGACCGTCACCTTCAACGCCAGCGACTGATCGCCGCAGGGTTCGGCGGCCGGCTGCGCCGCCGTCGAACTGGTCGGCGCGCCGCTGGGCGCCGAGCTCGTCGCCGAACCGCTGGTCGCGGTGGTGCTGCTCGACTCGGCCGCGCTGGTGCTCGACTCGGCACTGCTCGACGCGGCCGAGGTCGTGGTGGCCGCCGCGTTGTCACCCGAGGAATCCCCGCCGCGCGCGACCATCGTGACGAGCCAGATCACGATCGCGAGCGCGACGACGATCACGCCGATGGCGAGTGCCCGGCGACGCCAGTAGATCTCGGGAGGCAACGGTCCATTCGGTTCCAGCACGCCTCAACGGTAAGCGCACCGCGCGGACGAGCGCTCGATGACCTCGGCGTGTCGGGGTTTCAGACCGTCTCGCCGATATTGCCGACGACCCGGCGCAGGTGCACGCGTCCGTCCTGGAGTTTGTAGGTGACACTCGCGATCGCGCACTGTCCGGTGGCGACCTTCTGCGAGATGATCATCGACCGCTGCATGAGCAGCCTGCTGGTCTCCACCACGTGCCGCGCCTCGAACTCGTCGATCGAGGACAGGCCCTCGCGGCGCCCGACCAGGATCGACGGGGTGACGCGTTCGACGACGCTGCGGATGAATCCGCCCGGCACCTCGCCACCGTCGAGCGCGTCGATGGTGGCCTTCACCGCGCCGCAGCTGTCGTGGCCGAGCACGACGATCAGCGGCACGTTGAGCACCTCGACGCCGTACTCGATCGAGCCGAGCACGGAGCTGTCCACCACGTGACCGGCGGTGCGGACGACGAACATGTCGCCGAGCCCCTGGTCGAAGATCAGTTCGGCGGCGACGCGGGAATCACCGCAGCCGAACAGGATCGCGTGCGGATGCTGGCCGCTGACGAGCTTGGCTCGGTCGGCGGCGCCCTGGCTAGGATGCATCAGAGTGCCGTTGACGAAGCGTTCGTTGCCTTCGCGCAGCGACTTCCAGGCACTTATCGGATTGGAACCAGGCATAGCGACCATTGTGCACAGGCCATGGGTTACCAGCGAGTCCGGCGCGTTACGCGTCGGCAACGAGTGCCTGGCCGAGGCGGAACGGGAACAGTGAGTATCGACGCGGAAGTCCTGCTGGATTGGTTCGGCGAGACGGCGCGCGACCTGCCGTGGCGCAAGCCGGAGGCGACCGCGTGGCACATCCTGATGAGCGAGATCATGCTGCAGCAGACCCCGGTGGTGCGGGTCGAGCCGATCTGGCGGGAATGGGTGGCGCGCTGGCCGGTGCCCTCGGCGATGGCGGCGTCCTCGCAGGCGGAGGTGCTGCGGGCGTGGGGCAAGCTCGGCTACCCGCGCCGGGCGCTGCGGCTGCACGAGTGCGCGCGGGTATTGGCCACCGAACACGGTGATGCGGTGCCCACCGATGTCGACGTGCTGTTGAGCCTGCCGGGGATCGGCGCCTACACCGCCCGCGCGGTGGCGTGCTTCGCCTACGGACAGCGAGTTCCGGTGGTGGACACCAACGTTCGACGGGTGGTCGCCCGCGCCGTGCACGGCCGCGAGGTGGGCAACCCGTCCTCGCGCGACCTCGCCGAGACCGAAGCGCTGCTGCCTGCCTCGGTGCCGCGCGCCGCGAAGTTCTCCGCGGCCCTGATGGAACTCGGCGCGCTGGTGTGCACCGCCCGCAACCCCGACTGCGCGCGCTGCCCGCTGCCGTCCTGCGCGTGGGTGACGGCAGGCAGGCCCGCGGCCACCGTGGCGCGCAAGGTGCAGAAGTACGACGGCACCGACCGGCAGGCGCGCGGCCGGCTGCTCGACGTGCTGCGCGACGCGTCGGGTCCGGTCGAGCGGGTGCGCCTGGACCTGGCCTGGACCCGCGACCCCGGCCAGCGCGCGCGAGCCCTGGACTCTCTTCTGGTGGATGGACTGATCGAACAGACCGACGACGGGCTTTTCGCGCTGGCGGGCGAGGGCGGTACCACGGGCTGATCGCCGGCCCGGCCAACGAGCTGGTCAGCCGACGACGCGGCGCAGAAACCGGCTCACCTGCTCGCGGTACTCCTCCGGGCGCTCGTCGTGCACCAGGTGTCCCGCCCCCTCGATCCGCACGTACTCCGCGTCGGGGTGCAGCTCCGCCATCGTGCGCATCTGACCCGGCGGGGTGATGGTGTGCTCGCCCTCGATGAGCAGCACGGGAATCCGCAGTGATTTCCACTCGGCCCAGAAATCGCGCAGCCCCCACTCCTCGGAGATCGCGCGGAAGGTGTCGACCTCGCCGTGCAGGCGATAGCCGTCGCCGGATCGGGTGAACGCGCGCAGGAAGTAGGTGCCCGCGACCGGGCCGAAGTAGTCCAGCACCGCCTGGTCGTCGGGGAAGGGCTGGGGCCAGGAATGGATCAGCTCGGCCCAGTGCGCGGCCGTGCGGCCGGTGAAATCGGGGGCGATGTCCTCGACGACCAGCGCCCGCACCCGCTCGGGGTGGGTGGCGGCGAAGACCCAGCCGTGGATCGCGCCCATCGAATGCCCGAGCACGACCATCGGTTCGGTGATCCCCGCCGTGAGCTCGGCGAGATCGGTGACGAACGCCTCGGTGGTGAGTTCGGTGGGCGGCGTCCGGCCGTGGCCCGCCGCGTCGACGGTGTACACGTGGCCGAAGTCGCGCAGCCACGGCAGCTGATCGGTCCAGGTGCGCGCGCTGCCCATGAGGCCGTGCAGCAGCAGGATCGGGACGCCGGTCCCACCTTCGTCGTACAACACCCGCCCGATTGTGCCAGCGCTCCCCGCCTACCCGAACCAGGTTGTGCGCCGCGCGGTCGTATTGTCGGCGGCATGGCTGTTGTGAAGATCAATGCGATCGAGATCCCCGAGGGCGCGGGCCCCGAACTGGAGAAGCGCTTCGCCGCGCGGGCGCACGCGGTGGAGAACTCCCCCGGTTTCCTCGGTTTCCAATTACTGCGTCCGACCGCGGGCGAGAACCGGTATTTCGTGGTGACGCAGTGGGATTCGGAGGAATCCTTCGCGGCGTGGCGCGACGGTCCGGCCCGGGCCGCGCACGCGGGCCACGGCGGCGAGGGCGAGCGCCCCAAGCCCGTGTCGACGGGTGCCTCGCTGCTGGAGTTCGAGGTCGTCCTCGACGTCCCTGCCAAGGCCTGAGAACGGCGTTTCCCCAGGGCACGCGGGTGCGCGTATTGACGTGCACGGTCCGCGACTGTCACAGTTCGGGTGAAAACACGCGTGGGTGCGCGGTAATTCCGGTGTGAATCCGGAGCGGTCGCGCCACTGTAAAGCCAGACACCGGCACCCGCGTATCGCTCGACCATGGGACGCGTATCCCTGAGGAGGACCCGAATGGCCATCGCGCATTCACCCAGCCGGTCTACCGGCCTGGACACCCTGGCGACCGTGCTCGTCACGGCAGGTGTCGTTCTGCTCGCACTGCTCACCCTGTACCTGGTCGGCTTCGACCAGGGGGCCGTCTCGCGTAGCGGGATGTACCTGCATGAGCTGATGCATGACGGACGTCATCTGCTGGGTGTTCCGTGCCACTGACCGGATCACTCAAGACCCTGCTGTTGCGCGGCCTGCTCGCCGGCTTGATCGCCGGCCTGCTGGCCGCCACAGTGGGCTACTTCGTCGGCGAGCCCCAGGTGGACGCCGCGATCATGCTCGAAGAAGCGGCCGCGACAGATCATCACGGCGGCGCCGAGGCGCCGGCGGGGCATTCGCACGGTGGCGAGGACGAACCGCTGGTCAGCCGGACCGGACAGAAGGCGGGCCAATTCCTCGCGCTCGGTTTGGCCGGGATGGCGTTCGGCGCGCTGTTCGCGGCCGCGCTGAATCTCGCACGCCGATTCACCGACCTGCCAGGACCGCGGTTGGCGCTGGCCACCGCGGTGCTCGCGTGGGCGGCGATCGTGGCGGTGCCGTTCTTCAAGTACCCGGCGAACCCGCCCGCGGTGGGTGACCCGGAGACGATCAACGAGCGGACCTGGTTGTGGGTAGCGGCCGTCGTTCTCGGTCTGCTCGCCGTCGCGGCCGCCGTCGCGGCGTATCGGGCGCTGGCGGGGCAGCTGGACTCGCTGCGGCTGATCGCGGGTGTCGGCGCGTTCGTGCTGGTCACCACGCTCGGCTATGTGCTGCTGCCCGGGGTGAACGAGGTGGCCGACGACTTCCCCGCGACGCTGCTCTGGCGTTTCCGGGTGGCCTCGCTCACCGAAACGACCACGCTGTGGGCGGCTTTGGGCTTGGCGTTCGCGGCGCTCACCGAATTCGCCTCGCGGCGTAGCACTCCCGTATCGGGTGAGGTCGCTACCGCGGGGTGATTCGCGCCGGTACAGCGGGCGGGCAGGGTCGGTTTCATGACCGACACTGCCCGTTCTGTTTCCGCCTACCGCTCCGTTCCCGGCTACCGGCCCACCGCTGTCGGCGTCGCGTTCGGCGCACTGATGACCGCCTTGGCCGCGGGCGCCGCCGAAGGACTGCTGCGCGCGGTCCGCGGCGGTGGCGAGTTCGGCGCCACCGCGGCGGGACTGCTCCCCCGGCTCGCGATCTATCTCGTCGTCGCGGCGGTAGCGCTGTACATGGTGCGGGGCAGCCGGGTCGCCCGCGCGCTGATGACGGTCGGGATCGGCGTGGTGGGGCTGCTCTCGCTGATCCTCGAGCCGGTGGCGGTGCTGCTGTCGACCGATGACTACGGTGCGCTGTTCGCCGAGCTGGCGCCGTCCTCCGCCGTGCTGGCGGGCTGCCGTGCCGTGCACATCGTGGCGGTGCTGATCGCGATTCCGGCGATGTACACCCCGGCCGCGCACCGCTGGTTCACCCAGCGCTGATCGGATCAGCGATCCGCCCCAGCGCAGCCGGTGGACCGACTGCGCCAGGGGCTGGACACTCGATCGAGCGGTTCAGATCAGCTCCGCGTCCAGTTCGACCTCGGCCACGCCCGCGAGCGCCTTGCTGACGGGGCAGCCGTTCTTGGCGGCGGTCGCGGCGGTGTAGAAGCCCTCGGCATCGAGGCCTGCCGCGACGGCCCGCACGGTGAGCTTGATCTTGCTGATCCGGAAGCCGCCCGACGGATCGGGCCCGAGGGTGACGTCGGCGGTCACATCCAGGCTCTCCGGCGTCCCGCCCACGTTGGCGATCTCCGCCGAGAGCGCCATCGAGTAGCAGGACGCGTGCGCCGCGCCGAGCAGCTCCTCCGGGCTGGTGCCGTCGGCCGCGTCGGCCACCCGGCGCGGGAAACTCACATCGAACTTGCCTGTACCGGAGCTGACCAGCTCGACCTGCCCCGATCCATCCTGCAGCCCGCCTGCCCAGAGTGTGCGTGCGCTACGAGTCGGCATATCAACTTCCTTCGTGTGTGCGGTGTGGGACGTGTCCGAAGGTACTCGCCGCCGCGTGGCTCAGGGTGCGGTGCTGGTGATTTCGTCGAGGCGTTCCAGTTTCTCCGGCCAGACCTGTCGGTGCAGGTCGCGGATGGCTTCGGTGGGGAAACCGGAGTGGCGCAGCCGCAGGCGGATGCCGCGGGGCTGCTTCAGGAATTCGGCGGCGACGACGGTCTCCACGCCCTCGGTGGCGGCGGTGACCCAGGTGAACTCGATCCGCCGATCCGGTTCCAGCAGCAGGATGCGGCCGTAGTGCGGGTTGCGCTTGTCGGGGGTGCCGGTGTCGAAGTAGAGCGGTTCGTTCACGCCGGGGCGCCCGAGGACCGATCCGGGAACGGCCAGCCACAGGTCGAGACCCTTGGTCCAGGCCGCGTAGAGCAGGCTGGGAGGTGCCTTCATCACGCGCTCGACCGTGAGCTCGTGCGGTCGCGCAGACAGGTCCGGAGGGCGAACTACTGACTGGTCCATCAGCCGACCTTACCGGCCGCGACCGGCCGATCGCCGCATCGGGTGTGCGCCAGCGTCACTCGGGATTGGTGACGCGGGCGAGCACGATACCGCCGAGGATCAGCGCCAGCGCCAGCACGCGGCCCGCGCTCAGCGGATCCTTGTGCACGACGACGCCGAGGCTGATCGCCCCGAGCGCCCCGATCCCGGTGAACACGGCGTAGGCGGTGCCCACCGGCAACGTCTGCATCGCCCGCGCCAGCAGGTAGACCGCGAACGAGCCGAGGGCCACGCACAGCAGGGTCGGGCCGAGTTTGGTGAAGTTCTCCGTGGGCTTGATGGTCTGGGACCAGATGATCTCCACGAGACCCGCGAGTCCGAGCACGATCCAACTCATCGCACGTAATCCTTTGCCAGCGTGGTGACTTCGGTGAGCGCGGCGGCGAGCGAGGACTCGTGCGCGGCGCGCAGGTGGGCCAGGTTCGGGTCCTGGACGGCATTGGCCAGTTCGGCGTGCACGAACACGGTGTCGGTCACCGCGAAATGCCCGGCGAAGAAGTCGCGCAGGTAGCGCTCCTGATAGTCGAACGCGGCCTTGGGCGCGCCCGGCGAGTAGGCGCCGCCCCGGGCGCTGACCACGACGAACCTGCGGTGTCCCAACGACATTCGCGGAAAGGTGACCTGGTCGAGCCAGGCCTTGAGCGCGGCCGGGATCGAGTAGTTGTACATCGGCGTGCCGATGAGGATCACGTCGGCGGCGAGCAGCTGCGCGAGCAGCGGTTCGACGACGCGCCACGCGTCATTCGCGGCCGGCGTGGTCGCGAGTTCCGGTAGCCGGTCCAGGTCGGTGGCGCCCGCGGCCAGCACGGCATCGCAGAGCTCGGTCCAGCCCGCGCCGATGAAGGGCGTCGGTTCGGCGGACAGATCCCGGTAGGTGTATTCACCCTCGGGCGCCGCAGCCCGCCAGGCGCGGACGAATTCCGCGCCGAGACGACGGCTGACCGAGGTGGTGCGCGCACTGGCGTCGAGGTGCAGCAGGTGGGTCATCATGAAACCTTCCACAAGTGGACATTGCGTCCGTTTCTCTGGTCTCACGACGATAGAACACAAGTGGACAGACTGTCCACATATTCTTTTCTGGGCTACAGTCGACGACATGGAGCCCCGATCCGACCTGCTCACCGGTGCCGCGCCACCGCCCGCGGAGCGCACCGACGCGGCCCGCAACCGCGCCAAGGTGCTCAGCGCGGCAGCCGAACTCTTCGCCACCAACGACCCGCGCACGGTCACGATGGACGACATCGCCAAGGCGGCGGGCGTCGGACGCGGCACCCTCTACCGCCGCTATCCCGACCGCACCGCGATCGCCGTCGCCCTGCTCGACGAGCACGAGCGCGCACTCCAGGAACGGCTGATGCGCGGCGAACCGCCGCTCGGTCCCGGCGCCCCGCCAGCCGAGCGGCTCGCCGCCTTCTACGGCGCGATGGTCGAATTGCTCACGGCCCATGCGCATCTGGTGCTCGGCGCGGAGACCGGCGGGGCGCGATTCGCCACCGGCGCCTACGGCTTCTGGGCCGTGCACGTGCGCGCGCTGCTCGTCGAAGGTGGTGTCGCGCAGCCTGATTCGCTGGTCGACAGCGTGCTCGCGCCGCTGGCCGCCGAGGTCTATCTGCACCAGCGCGAGCGCGGGCTCTCGCCCGAACAGATCACCGAGGGGCTGCGCGCCCTCGCCCACCGGATACTGGACTGATCCGCCGGGCCGGGCCGCCGCGATGACGGCCGCGGCCCGACGGGTCACGCGGGTTCACGCCAGGTCGCGCCGACTCATCAGCCGAACGGTGCCACCCGCGAAGACGGCCACGTAGGCGGCGAGGACCGCGAAAGACTCTCCACGCGTGAGGATGTCGAGCACACCGGGTGTCGCCGGACCGCTCACCTCACGCATCGCACCGGCCAGCGAGCCCGCGGCGGTGCCGGGCAGCAGGTCGGTGACCGCCTCGATCGGGCTGAAGATACCCGCCACCCCGCGCAGCAGGTTCTCGACCACGAGCACCCAGACCAGGCCGAGACCCACGGCGAGCGCGGGGCCACGGGCGATGGCTCCGATCAAGCCGCCCGCCAAGGTCCACATGCTCAGAATGGCTGTTCCGGAGACGATTCCGAGTACCGACCGATCGACCGAGGGCAGCGTGACCGCCTGTCCCTCGGTGACCGCGATCAGCGCGGACACGCCGAGATCGACCGCGAAGGCTACACAGACCAGGGCGAACACCACCACGAGCAGGCTCACCAGCAGCCCACCGACCACACTCGCGCGCCGCGGGCCCTGGGTGAACACGGTCTTCCACGTGCCCCATCCGTACCCGCTGCCCACCGCCAGCGCGCCGAGAATGAGCATCAGCGCACCGCCGAACATGGCCATCCCCTGGGTGAACACCTCGGGCACCGCGGCGGGGAGCAGCTGACCGAGCAGCACCTCGCGCGGGAGTCCGTCCGCCATCGCGCCGCTCTCCCCCGAGGTGTAGGCCAGGTAGTTGAACAGATAGGCGAAGGTGAGATTGAGCAGCACCCAGGTGCCGAGAATGACCCAGAACGCGGGCCACCGGCCCAGCCGCACCGCCTCCGCGCGCATGGTCGACCACAGTTCGTTCGGCACACCGGTCATTTCGCCACCTCCACGGCAGTCATCTCGAAGAACACTTCTTCCAGGGATTTCTCGTCGACGCGCAGCTCCAGCAGGTCGGCGCCCGCCGCGAGCACCGCGCGGGCCACCGCCGGCGCCGTCGCGGCCGTCGTCTCGACCCGGAGGCCGGCACCGACCGGGCGCACCGGCGTATCGAGCACGGCGCCGATCGCGTCGGCCGCCACGCGCAGCGGGTCGGCGCGCACGAACAGTGATGCGGTGCCGCGCAATTCGGCGACCGTCGACTCGGCGAGCAGTCTGCCGCCGGAGATCACGCCGACCCGATGGCAGATCTCCTGCACCTCGGCCAGCTGATGACTCGACAGCAGCACCGTGTGGCCATCCGCCGCGAGGTCGACGATGAGCGTGCGCATCTCGGCGAGCCCGGCGGGATCGAGTCCGTTGGTCGGCTCGTCCAGGATCAGCAGGTCGGGGCGCCCCAGCAGGGCGGCGCCGACACCGAGACGTTGTTTCATGCCGAGCGAGTAGGTGCGGAACCGATCGTCCGCGCGGTCGGCGAGGCCCACCCGCTCGAGTGCCGCCTCGACCTCGGCGGCGTCGTGACCGCGGTAGCGCGCGAGCACCCGCAGGTTGTCGCGGCCGGACAGGTACGGATAGAAGCCCGGGCCCTCGATGAGCACTCCGATCCGGCGCAGCACGGCCGGATCGCCCGGCGCGCGACCGCGCACTGTCGCGGTCCCCGAAGTGGGCCGGACGAGTCCGGCGAGCATGCGCAGGGTGGTGGTCTTGCCCGCGCCGTTGGGCCCGAGGAAGCCGTAGATCTCGCCCGCCGCGACACGCATGCTCACCGCGTCGACGGCCAGATGTTCGCCGTAGCGTTTGGTCAGCCCGTCGGTGACCACGATGGAATCGTTCATGGACTCAGAATCCGCGCCCGACCGGGCCGGCCACATCCGTCGCCGAGCGGCTTCGGCACTACGCCGCGCGGCCTACTCCGGCGGGCCGCGACGCTGGGAATTCGCCGCCGCGCGCGGGCTGACCGGCCCAGGTGTGGCCCGCGGCGGAATTACGCGCGCAGGCCGACGCGGGCCGGCCCGCTACGCAATAGGGTGAATCACGTGGGAGCGTCTGCGAAATGGGAGCGTGGCTCGGTCGTCGTCGACTGGGGCCTCGCGGCGGTGGTTGCGGTGGTCCAGCTCGCCGGTAGTTCCGGCGCCAACGCGCATCAGACGGGTGTGCGTTCGCTCGACGCGTTCGCGTATCTGTTGCTGCTCGCGGGCCCCATCGCGCTGGGTTTCCGGCGGCTGCTGCCCGAGCCGGTGCTGCTCGTCGCGTTGTTCGCCGCGGTGGTGTACGTGCTGCGTGACTACGGGTACGGGCCGATCTTCCTCTCACTGGTCATCGCGTTTCTCACCGCCGCGGTCCAGGGTTCGAGACTGCGCACCTATCCGGTGGTCGCCGTCGGCTTCCTCGTCATGGTGTGGCCGGTGCCCGCGCTGCTCGGGCGGGGCGCGGGCGCGTGGCAGATCTTCGGCCTGCTCGCGTGGCTCGGTGTGCTGATCGGCATCGCCGAGGGGATCAGGTCGCGGCGCGCGGTGCTGCTGGCCCGCAGGCAGCGGGCCGAAGCGGCCGAACGGGACGCGCAGGCGCAGCAGGCCAGGGCGGCCAGCGAGGAGCGCCTGGCGATCGCCAGGGAGCTGCACGACGTTCTCGCGCATAGTCTTTCCCTGATCAATGTGCAGTCTTCGGTGGCACTGGAACTGTTCGATCGCAAGCCGCAGCAGGCCGCCGCCGCGCTGGCCACCATCAAGACGACCTCCAAGGAGGCGCTCACCGAGGTGCACACGCTGCTGCACGCGATCCGCAGCGGCGCGCCCGTCGCGCCGGTGCTCGAGGAGATCCCGGCGGCGGACGACGCGCCTGCCCCCGCGCCACGGCCGGAACCGCCGCGCCCGGCGCCGCGGATGCCCGCGCCCACCCTCGAGGACCTCGAAGCGCTGCTCTCGCGCACACGCTCGGCGGGGCTCGCCGTGGAGACCAAGATCATCGGTACGCCCAAGAAGCTGCCGAGCGTGATCGATGTGGCCGCGGCCAGGATCATCCAGGAATCGCTGACCAACGTGGTGCGCCACGCGCCGGGCGCGAGCGCGCTGATCACCCTGCGCTACACCGCCACCTCCGTCGACATCACCGTCGACAACACCCGCCCCACCGGAGTCGCGCCCCGAGGTGGGCCGGGTGGAAACGGCATCATCGGGATGCGCGAGCGCGCCCATGCCCTCGGCGGTGCGCTCACCGCGGGGCCCAAACCGTCCGGCGGATTCCGGGTGGCGGCCAGATTACCCACGCGGGCGATGTCGGCGCCGGACGTGACCGAGCAGCCTGCGCCGCCCGGTCCGGGGAAGGCCCCAGGCGAGCCGGGCACCGGTACGGCAGCGAGCGCGGGCCGAGCGGAGCCGACCGCATGAACCAGCCTCCGCCCCAGCCTGTCCGGGTGTTGGTCGCCGACGATCAGGCGCTGGTGCGCGGCGGATTCGTCGCGCTGCTCGACGCCCAGGACGACATCGAGGTCGTCGGCGAGGCCGAGAACGGGGAACAGGCCGTGCGGATGACCCGCGCGCTCGTCCCCGACGTCGTGTTGATGGACATACGCATGCCGATCCTCGACGGGCTCGCCGCGACCAGGATGATCGCCGACGATCCCCAGCTCGCCGAGGTGCGCGTGGTCGTGCTGACCACCTTCGAGCTCGACGAGTACGTCTTCGAGGCGATCCGCTCCGGCGCCGCCGGATTCCTGGTCAAGCACACCGAACCCGCCGACCTGTTGCGCGCCGTCCATGTGGTCGCGGCCGGCGACGCGCTGCTCTCCCCCGGCGTCACCCGGCGGCTGCTCGCCGAGTTCGCGACGCACGCCAAACAGCCACCGCCACCCGCGCTGGCCGAGCTCACCGACCGCGAACGCGAGGTGATGGTCCTGGTGGCGGAGGGGCTGACCAATGCCGAGATCGGCGCGCGGCTCTACCTCAGCCCCGCCACCGCCCGCACGCACGTCAGCCGCATCCTCACCAAGCTGGGTGCCCGCGACCGGACCCAACTCGTGGTGCTCGCCTACGAGTCGGGGCTGGTCCGTCCGGGCTGGCAGTAGGCGCCGAGCAGGCTCAGCTGCCCGGGTTCGCCCCGCGCCGCTCCGCCTCGGTGAACTCGCCGCGCGGTGCGCCGGGCGCGGCGGCCTGGGCCCGGCGGGAGTAGGCGGCGGCCGCGCCGAACGCTCCGGCGACCCCGGCGGGTGAGGCCGCGTAGGTGATGGCCTGACCGGGTGCGATGCCGAGGTTCGTGCCGATGGCGACCGCGTCCATGTTCGCGCCGAGGAACAGGAAGGTCCAGTCGTAGCGCTCCTCCTGCTGCTTGATGAGCGAACGCACCGCCTCGTTGGTCCACTCCCGGCTGGAGTTCTCGTGACCATCGGTGAGGACGACGACGATCACCGTGCCCGGCCGCTCGTTTTCGGGCCGCGCGGCGAGTTCGGCGCCCACATCGGTGACCAGCTTGCCGAGCGCGTCGTAGAGCGCCGTTCCCCCGCGCGGCACCAGATTCGGCGGCGGCACCTCGGCCAGCGGCCGATTCGCGTAGACCAGCTCGTAGCTGGTGTCGAACTGTGCCAGCGTCACCTCGATGGTCTTCGGCACCTCGCGCTGCTGCTCGAGATACGCGGCGAGCCCGCCTTCGGTATCGGCCTTGATCGTCTGCATCGACCCGGACCGGTCCAGCAGGACCGCGATCAGTGTGCGATTGGAATCCGTCATACGAACACCCCCGTGCTTGTCTTCCGATGAACAAACCCCACCGTACGCCGACTCACCGACCCGCGAATGCCGTCGCAAGCGGGCGAAAAGGTATCGCCAAGCCGCCGTTGCGACCGTCGTTCCCATGGGCCTGGTCTATGTCTTCTCCCGCATCACCCGAGCCGAGGCGGCACTGCTCGCCGAGACCCCGGACACCGCCGACGATCTCCTCGAATCTCTGCACGCGCGCGGCGATCTGCCCAGCGGCGACCTCGACAAAGCGTGGGACGGACTGCGCTGCCTGCTGACCGCGGCCCTCGACTTCGACCTGCTGCGCGACGACGAGACGAATACCCGCGAGGACTGCCTCACCGTCTGGTCGCCCGATGAGATCGCCATCGCCGCAGCGGTTCTCGCCGCCACCCCGTTCGACCACCTGGCCGAGCACTTCTCGCCCGAGCTGATGGACGAGCAGGGCGCGCTCCCCGACATCTGGGACGAGGAGTGGAGCCTCGGCTATCTACGCGACGCCTACGACGTACTGCGCATCTTCTTCACCCATGCCGCCACCACCGATTCGGCGGCCCTCGCCCGCTTCGAATAGTTACTACTGGAACGAGAGTGGTATGGGCTTGATCATGTCGTTCACCAGGGTGAGCGCGGCGGATCTGGCGCGGATCAGCGCGGTGACAGAGGTACTCGACGAGTTTCTCGATGAGCTGGAAAGCCCGCAGGGCGAGCCGAGTGGGTATCTGGACAAGGCCTGGGCCGGATTGGAATACCTCCTGGCGGAGGCTCGCGTCGGCGTCGACCTGTTCTATACCGGCAGGCCGCTCGCCAGGGACAACTACTTCGCGTGGAGCCCCGACGACGTCGCCGACGCGTCGCGGCGGCTGAACAAGTTTCCCTTCGACGAGCTGGCACTCTTCTACGACCCGGTGGCGATGGACGCCGCGCGTCTGTACCCCAACATCTGGATCAGGGACGGCGACGACGGTTTGCGGTATCTCCGGCATCACTACTACGGACTGGTCGACGTCTTCGCGTACGCGGCCGAACGCGGGTCCGGATTCCTCCAGCACTTCGGCTGACACCAACTCTGGCGTTTGAGGCGGCTCCGTCGGCGTTTGGGGTGGGAGGGGCGGGACGTGTCCTTGTTGCATCTGGCATGACGACAACGACAACCGCCGTCCCGGCGGCACCGGAGACCCAGCGCCGGGCGTGGCCCGCGCTGTCGACCATGTTCCTCGGCAGCTTCGCGCTGGTGACCGCCGAATTCCTGCCACCGGGCGTGCTGACGGTGCTCGCCGACGATCTGGGAGTCCGGGAGGGCGTCGTCGGGCTGTCGGTGAGCGTGACGGCGCTGACCGCGCTGCTCGCGGCCCTCGGCCTCGGCGCGCTGTTCCCCCGGGTGGACCGGCGGACCCTGCTGGTCGTGCTCACCGTGGGCGCCGCGCTCTCGAACATCGTGGTGGCGCTGGCGCCCAATATCGCGACGCTGCTGCTCGCGCGGTTGCTGCTCGGGGTCGCCGTGGGCGGGTACTGGTCGATGGCGATGGTGATCGCCGCCCAGCTGGTGCCCGCGGCGCGGCTCGGTAAGGCGATGATGATCGTGAACGGCGGCACCACCGTCGCGACCGTCGCCGGGGTGCCGATCGGGGTGCTGCTCAGCGGGTATGCGGGCTGGCGGACCACCTTCGTCGTCGCGGCGCTGGTCACCGTCGCCGCCGCGGTGGCCGCGCGGCTGATGCTGCCGCCGATCGCGCCGAGCAAGGGCATCGGGTTCGCCGCCATGGGCGCGGTACTGCGGGTGCCGAGTGTGGCGCTCGGGCTGGTCAGCGTGGTCGCGGTGATCGGCGGGCACTTCGCGGGCTACACCTACATCCGGCCCGCGCTCGCCGAACTGCTCGGCGCCGGTCCGACCGTGATCCCCGTACTGCTCGCCCTGTTCGGTGTCGGTGGGCTGATCGGCAACTTCGTCCTCGGCGCGCTGACCGATCGGCACCTGAACGTCCTGCTGCTCGCCGTCCCGACGACGATCGGCGCCGCGCTCCTGGCGATCATCGGCTCCGGCGCCGTGCCCGCCCTCGGCTACGCCGCCGTGCTGATCTGGGGCGCCGCGTTCGGCGGGATTCTGAACGTCATCCAGGTGTGGCTGTCGCGGGTGCTGCCCGATCGGGTCGAGGCGGGTAGCGGGCTGGTGGTCGGCGGTTTCCAGCTGGCCATCATCCTGGGTTCCGCGGTCGGTGGGCTCGGCGTCGACAGCATCGGGCTGACCGCCACCTACACCCTAGCGGCGATCGCCGCGCTGGTCGGCGGGGTACTCATCCGCAGTTCGCTGCCCCGCGCCGCCCGCTGACCCGCACCGACGTCGTCCCGGCCGCACGCCGCCATTCCGACGGTGTGCGGCCGGTGTGCCGTCGGAAGGCGCGACCGAACGCGGCCTCCGAGCGGTAGCCGAGGCGCCGCGCCACCGCGCCGACCGAGGCGTCCGGCTGGGCCAGGAACCGCTGGGCGCGCTCGACGCGCAAGCGGGTCAGATACCGCCCCGGCGTGAGGCCGGTCGCCGCCTGGAAGCGGGCGGCGAATCCGGACCGCGACGCCAAGGCGACCTTGGCCAGCGCCTCCACCGTCCAGTCCTTTCCCGGATCGGCGTGCAGGGCCGCGACGGCCCGCGCCACACCGGGCTCGTCCACCCGCAGCAACCACTGCTCGGGGGCACATCCTCGCGCGTACCAGTTCTCGATCGCCATCGACGCGATCAAGGTGACGACCCGGTCGCCCTGCACGCCGGCCGGATCGGGGCACTGCTGGACCAGGTGGCCGAACATCGTCGCCACCAACGGCACCTGTCCCGGCAGATCGGTGAGCCAGATTCGCGAGGGCAGCGCCGCCAGCACGCTGTCGGTGCCGACCGAGGTGAGCCGCACGCACAGCACGGTCGACGCCGCGGGCGCGGTGATCGCGAACCGTTCGGCGCGCGGGACGAACAGGAAGTCACCGGTCGCCAGGTCCCGGGTGGCGGTGAGCCCCTCGACCCGGATCAGGCCGTCGAGCACCAGCAGCGCGACCGGCGCTCCCGCCAGATGCGCCACCCCACCGTCGGCCAGCACGAACTCGTCGCGACCGGTATACCGCCACTGCAGCGCGGCGAGTACCTCGTCGAGGCCATCGGCACCGGATTCGATCAGCGTCACCACACACCTCCAACCGACTCACGGTACCAAGCTGATTCGAGGTCGACGGTGGCCGAACCGCCGCCGTGCACACCGCACTACGCCCGCTGACGTACCCCGGATCGAGTCGCGCGGCCGATGTCCGCGACATCCGTCGCGAGGAGGCTGAAGCCATGAACACCTTCGACAGCGCATCGACGCTCACCCTGCTCGCCGACCACTACGACGGTGGCTGGCATCCCTGGCCGTTCTTCTGGATCTTCCCCCTGCTGTTCTGGGTCACCGTGCTGGCGGTGCTGTTCTTCGCCCGCAGACGCTGCGCGGATCGCGGCAGCGGGCTCGCCGCCCTGCGCGACGGCTTCGCCCGCGGCGAGATCAGCGAGGCCGAGTACCGAACCCGCCTCGCCGTGCTGACCGAGCCCCGCGCGAAGAGGTAGGAGCGGGCCATGCGATTCGGCATCATCTTGACTCCGAGCTCAGGCACGGAGTGGACACGGGCAGTGGTCGACGCCGAGCAGCGGGGCTATTCGGCCGTGCTGCTCCCGGACACGCTCTACACACCCTCACCCCTCCCGGCGCTGGCCGCGGCCGCCGCCGTGACTCGGCACCTGCGGCTACGCCCGGTCGTGGAACTGGCCCGTCAGTAGATGGCACTCCAGTAGGCCTCGACCACGAAACCGACGATGTAGCGGGGGTTCTGGGGATCGTCGGTCACCGTGACCGTCGCCTTGGACAGGTCGATCTTCATCCCGTCGTCGTGGCGAAACTGCTGGCTGTTGGCAGTGTAGGTGAAGAACGGCGCCTCGAACGGCTGAGCCCGCAGACCGGGCGCCCAGGCGCGCAACACCCGGGTGGTGTCGGCGCGTTCACAGACCGCGAACTTCTCCTTGGAGTTGCGCAGCGCGCCGATCAGCAGCACCGGCCGTTCGCCCTCGACGCAGCGCGCGCCCTGATCCAGCCACCCGCGCGCGTCGGCGGCGGTCGGCAGTACACCGTCCACGACCGGCCCCTTGGTGGTCGTCACCGCCGCCGTGGACGTCGGCGGCGCGGCGACCTCCGAATCGGCTGTGCCACAACCCGCCACGGCGATACCGACAACGATCACTCCGGCGCACCGCGCCTTTACCCACCCGAACATGCGGGTAAACATAGCAATTCGGGCGGCGGTATCGGTGGGCGCTGCTATATCGGCTGACCGGAGACGAGAAAGCCCGCCCCTGGTAATCCAGGGGCGGGCTTTGCTCGTTCAGCCCGTTACTCGCCGGAGGCGGCGGCGTCGGGCGCGGTGCCCTCGCCTGCTCCGGTCAGGACGACCTCGGGCTTGTCGTCGCCCGCGGTGGCCTTGGTCAGCTTCGTCTTGCCGGCGAAGGTGAACTTGGCGTCCTCGCCCTGGCCTTCGCCGTTCCAGCCCTCCACGTCGACCGTGATGGTCTGGCCGGCGCCGATCTCGCCGAAGAGGATCTTCTCCGACAGCTGGTCCTCGATCTCGCGCTGGATCGTGCGACGCAGCGGACGGGCACCGAGGACCGGGTCGAAACCGCGCTTGGCGAGCAGGCTCTTGGCCTGGTCGGTCAGCTCGATCGCCATGTCCTTGTTCTTCAGCTGCTTGGCGACGCGGCCGATCATCAAGTCCACCATCATCACGATCTGCTCGCTGGTGAGCTGGTGGAAGACGATCACGTCGTCGATGCGGTTGAGGAACTCGGGGCGGAAGTGCTTCTTCAGCTCGTCGTTGACCTTGAGCTTCATCCGCTCGTAGTTCGAGCCCTCGGCGTTGGACTGGGTGAAGCCCAGGCCGACGGCCTTCGAGATGTCGGAGGTGCCCAGGTTCGAGGTGAAGATCAGCACGGTGTTCTTGAAGTCGACCGTACGACCCTGACCGTCGGTGAGACGGCCGTCCTCGAGCACCTGCAGGAGGGTGTTGTAGATCTCCTGGTGCGCCTTCTCGATCTCGTCGAACAGCACCACCGAGAACGGCTTGCGCCGCACCTTCTCGGTGAGCTGGCCGCCCTCTTCGTAGCCCACGTACCCGGGAGGGGCACCGAACAGGCGCGACGCGGTGAAGCGGTCGTGGAACTCGCCCATGTCGATCTGGATGAGCGCGTCGTCGTCGCCGAACAGGAAGTTCGCCAGCGCCTTGGACAGCTCGGTCTTACCGACACCGGACGGACCGGCGAAGATGAACGAACCGGACGGACGCTTCGGATCCTTCAGGCCGGCACGGGTGCGGCGGATCGCCTTGGAGACGGCCTTGACGGCGTCTTCCTGGCCGATGATCCGCTTGTGCAGCTCGTCCTCCATGCGGAGCAGACGGGTGGTCTCCTCCTCGGTGAGCTTGAAGACGGGGATACCGGTCCAGTTGGCCAGCACCTCCGCGATCTGCTCGTCGTCGACCTCGGCCACGACGTCCAGGTCACCCGAACGCCACTGCTTCTCCCGCTCGGCGCGCTTGGCGACGAGCTGCTTCTCCTTGTCGCGCAGGCGCGCGGCCTTCTCGAAGTCCTGCGCGTCGATGGCGCTTTCCTTCTCGCGGCGGGCGTCGGCGATCTTGTCGTCGAACTCGCGCAGGTCCGGCGGCGCGGTCATCCGGCGGATGCGCATGCGCGCGCCCGCCTCGTCGATGAGGTCGATCGCCTTGTCCGGCAGGAACCGGTCGTTGATGTAGCGATCGGCCAGCGTCGCGGCGGCGACCAGGGCACCGTCGGTGATGGACACCCGGTGGTGCGCCTCGTAGCGGTCGCGCAGACCCTTGAGGATGTTGATGGTGTGCTCGACGGTCGGCTCGCCGACCTGCACCGGCTGGAAGCGGCGTTCCAGCGCGGCGTCCTTCTCGATGTACTTGCGGTACTCGTCGAGGGTGGTCGCGCCGATGGTCTGCAGCTCGCCACGGGCCAGCTTCGGCTTCAGGATCGAGGCCGCGTCGATGGCGCCCTCGGCGGCACCCGCGCCGACGAGCGTGTGCAGCTCGTCGATGAACAGGATGATGTCGCCGCGGGTGTTGATCTCCTTGAGCACCTTCTTCAGGCGCTCTTCGAAGTCACCGCGGTAGCGGCTGCCCGCGACCAGGGAGCCCAGGTCGAGGGTGTAGAGCTGCTTGTCCTTGAGGGTCTCGGGGACCTCGCCGTTGACGATGGCCTGCGCCAGGCCCTCGACGACCGCGGTCTTACCGACACCGGGCTCACCGATCAGCACCGGGTTGTTCTTGGTACGGCGGCTCAGCACCTGCATGACGCGCTCGATTTCCTTCGAGCGGCCGATGACCGGGTCGAGCTTGCCCTCGAGCGCGGCCTGAGTGAGGTTGCGGCCGAACTGGTCGAGCACCAGCGAAGTGGACGGAGTGCCCGCCTCACCGCGCGAGCCGGAGCCCTCGACGGGTTCCTTGCCCTGGTACCCGGACAGCAGCTGGATGACCTGCTGACGGACGCGGTTCAGGTCGGCACCGAGCTTGACCAGAACCTGGGCCGCGACGCCCTCGCCCTCGCGGATGAGACCGAGCAGGATGTGCTCGGTACCGATGTAGTTGTGGCCGAGCTGCAGCGCCTCGCGCAGACTCAGCTCCAGCACCTTCTTCGCGCGCGGGGTGAAGGGGATGTGACCGGACGGCGCCTGCTGGCCCTGACCGATGATCTCCTCGACCTGGCTGCGCACACCCTCCAGCGAGATGCCAAGGGACTCCAGCGACTTCGCCGCCACGCCCTCGCCCTCGTGGATCAACCCAAGCAGGATGTGCTCGGTGCCGATGTAGTTGTGGTTGAGCATCCGGGCCTCTTCTTGGGCCAGGACAACGACACGCCTCGCGCGGTCGGTGAACCTCTCGAACATCGCTCCCTCACTCTCCTGCTCCGACATTCTGGCAACTGACGCCGACCGACAACTGTCGCCGTCAGCCTGCCATGAAGCCCGGGGGTTGCGGCCCCCGCCATCCACTCTAGTTGGCAGGGGATTCCGCCGCCGCCGGTCCACCCTATTGATGACCGGCGGCAACATGGTCATTCACTCATAACGCGCACGTCGCGGCATTCGTTTCCGCGCGAGTTTTGCCTACAGCGAAATATGTCGGGTGGGTGACGGCTCAGCCGGTGAACGGCGGCACGAACTCACACGGTACCGGCGCCTGCCGGGCCGGATCGAGGGCGTTGAGGGCGTGCGCGGCCGCGCGCGGGCTGCCCGCGATGGCCATGTGCTCGGAGTAGTCCTGGGCACAGCCGTCCTGGACGACCACCGAGGTGGCGTTCGGGCCGGGCACGAGCCCGGAGGTGTAGGGGACGACCAATTCGTCGATCGAGGACACGATGTTGGTGTAGGTGACCTGCGGGCTGTACACCCCGTCGGCGTTGAGGGCGGTCATGAAGGGCGAGCCGGTGAACATCTGCCCGCACGCCTGGCACAGCGACGAGGAGACCGCGTCGAAGGCGGGCCCGGCGCCGAGCGCCCGGCTGAAGGTGGCGATGTCGCCGGCGCCGAACGCGTTGGTCCCGAGCCAGGGCGGCGCGATGCCGACGAGCTTGTCGACCTTCGCGGCGCCGCCGAGCCGCTTGATGTAGTAGTTGCCGACGATATTGCCCTGCGAGTGGGCGATGAAGTCGACCTTCGCGGCGCCGGTGCGCGCGAGCACCCGGTCGACGAACGCCGACACCTCGAGGCCGCTCTGTTCGATCGGGCGCATGCCGCCGATCGCCGAGACCGGCCACGGCAGCCCGTACGCACCGTAGGTGAGCGAGTACACGCAGTACCCCTCGTTGGCCAGCAGCGGGGCGTACACACCCCAATTCGTCTGCGCCCCACCGCCGGTGCCGTGCAACAGCACCACCGGATTCGGATGCGCGGCCGAGGGCACGCAGTCCGGGTCGTTCGCGCCGGGCAGCGACCCGCCGGGGTTGGTGAGTTCCGGCGCGATGCCGGCGAAGAAGTTGTAGTCCACCGGGTAGGGCTCGGCGGCGGCGGTGTTCGCGCTCGCCCAGGTCAGCAGGGCGGCGGCGGCCAGAACCAGCAACGATCTCGAACTACGTCGCATGCGACGACTCCTCACTAGAACGTGTCCCAGCATTCTGGAACACGTTCTAGTGATTGCGGAGCACTATTGGCCGATTGCCATCAGCGCTGGTACGGCGCGGCGCCGTAGCCACCGGCCTGCGGAGCGGCCACCGCCTCCGAAACCGGTTGCGCGGCAACGGCGGCCGAGACACTCGACTTGCCCTGCTGCACCCCCGCCGCGAACAGCGCGCCGCACAGCACCAGGAACGCCGCGGTGTGCAGCACGGCCCGCAGGATGTTCCAGCGCACCCACGCGGCCTCGTAGTCGGCGCGCACGGCGGCCGTGTCGATGATCGCCGCCGGGTCGCCCGCCGCCTCGAGCGCGTCGTTGAGCGGCACGTTCAGCGCGACGGTGACACCGAAGGCGATCACGTTGAGCGCCAACGCGATTCCGAGCCAGACCAGCGTGCCGCGATGCTGCGCGCCCAGGCTCAGCACCGTCGCCAGCGCGGTGAAACCGACCGTGCCCATGAACCCGAGCATGAACCACGGGTTGATGATCACCACGTTGACCTTCTGCATGACGTCGATCAGCGTGCGGTCCCCGGTCCTGGCGAGCGCGGGCATCACCGAGATCGCGTAGGCGTAGAACACGCCGGCGATCAGCCCGGTGCTGAGCACCGCCAGCACGATGGCGGCCATCCGAACTGCGAACATGATGTCTCCTGACTCGTCGTCCCGGAGTCCCGCTCCGGCGTTACGACCAAGTCAACCGTGTCACGCGCCGCGGCGACATCGTTCAGACGCTCACGGACCTACGCGAGCGTCGCGTCCTCACAGATCGTGGTCGGAGATCATCCCGCTCTGCATCGCCAGCGCGGCCAGCCGGGTGCGCTTCTGGTTCTGCGGCAGGTTCTCCACCCCGAACTTCGCGAACAGGGCACGCAGATGGGTCTTGATCGCGTCGATCGAGAGGAACAATTCCTCGGCGATCTGCTGATTCGAGGCGGGCGTGGCGAAGCCGGTGCCGTGTTTGTACGGACGGCACAGTGCGATCAGCACCGCCCGCTGGGTATCGGTGAGCGAACGCATGGTGGGAATCGAGCCGGAGGAGGTATGCGTCGCGTCGTCGACGACGCCGCCGAAATCGAAGAAATGCACGAGCGTGGTGCCGACCCGGATGCGGTCACCGGGGCTGAGGCGGCGGCGACCGATCAGCCGTTCGCCGTTGACGAAGGTACCGTTGCGGGAAAGCCCGTCGTCGACGATGGTCCAGTGCGCGCCGAGATATTCCACGGCGGCGTGCAGCCTCGAGACTTCGGCGTCCCACCCGAGGACCAGATCGGCCTGCACATTGCGGCCGATGGTGAAACGCTGCTGTTCCGGGTCCAAGGACAATTCGTGCTGCCGCCCGGTGTCATCGGTATACCGGAGAAATGAACTAGCCATCGCGGTCACAGCGCCATCCCGCCTCTCCACGAATCAGGCCGGACTCGTGCGCGTCGGCTGAAGGTCGGCGGATGGATGGTGAGCGGGCGGCCACGATCGCCCCTGCCCGACGAGTTACCCATGTACTCGCCGGACCAGGTCGGATGGTCGGCAACCGCCGACATGAAAAACCTTGCGCACGAACATCAGTCTATCTCCAGGAGAGAGACCCGTCGCCTGCCCCGACCGGAGTGGGCACCGGCTCCGCGAGGCCGGTCCGGGATCGACCCGAAGCGATCCCGGACCGCGGTCGAACTCAGGCCTTGCCGACTTCCTTGTTGTAGGCCTCGGTGATATCGGCCGAGATGCGGCCGCGAGCGGAGACCTTGTGGCCCTTGCGACGAGCCCATTCACGAATTGCGGCGCTCTGTTCCCGGTCCATGGAAACGCGGCTCTTGCCCTGCGGAGCGGGGGCGCCTGCCGCCTTCGTCCGGCGACGGCCGCTCACGCGACGGGCGTTGGCGACCCATTCGTCCAGGCCTTCGCGCAGCCGGGCCGCGTTGGCCTCGGACAGGTCGATCTCGTACGACACACCGTCGATAGCGAACTCGATGGTCTCGTCCGCGATGGACTCACCGTCGACATCGTCGATCAGGCTAACGGTGACCTTCTTTGCCATGAGATGAACGTCCTCTCGAAATCGTCAAGCCTGCCTCCAGGCCGAATACCCGAGGCAAGAATACCTCTAAATACGAAAATTCCAACACGAGCCCATCAGCTCGCAAATCTACTGGTCAGCGACTACTCGGCCGGACAATAGGGAACAGGATCGTTTCCCGGATTCCCAAACCGGTCAGTGCCATCAACAAGCGGTCGATTCCCATACCGGTTCCGGTGGTCGGCGGCATGCCGTGTTCCATGGCCGCGAGGAAGTCTTCGTCGAGGACCATCGCCTCGTCATCACCCGCGGCGGCCAGTCTCGCCTGATCGACGAACCGTTCGCGCTGGATCACCGGGTCGACCAACTCCGAATAGCCCGTTGCCAACTCGAAGCCGCGCACATAGAGGTCCCACTTCTCGGTGACGCCGGCCTTGCTGCGATGCTGACGGGTCAGCGGTGAGGTCTCCACCGGGAAGTCGCGGACGAAAGTCGGCGCGTACAGCTTGTCGCCATACGCGTGTTCCCACAGTTCTTCGACGAGTTTGCCGTGTCCGTAGCCCTTGCCCGCGGGAATTTCCAGACCCACCCGATCGGCGAGCGCCAGCAATTCCTCCACAGTCGTTTCCGGGGTCACCTCGACACCGATGGACTCCGACAGGGACGGATACATCTCGACGGTCGTCCACTCGCCGCCGAGATCATATTCCGTACCGTCGGCGAGGGTCACCACGAGGGTGCCGAATGCTTCCTGCGCGACTTCCTGGATCAATTCCCGGATCATCGTCGCCGAGTCGTCGTAGGTGCCGTAAGCCTCGTAGGTTTCCAGCATCGCGAACTCGGGGGAATGGGTGGAGTCGGCGCCCTCGTTGCGGAAGTTGCGGTTGATCTCGAAGACCTTCTCCAGGCCACCGACCACGCAGCGCTTCAGGAACAGCTCCGGCGCGATACGAAGGAACAACTCCATGTCCAGGGCATTGGAATGGGTGACGAACGGGCGGGCGGCGGCACCACCGTGGATGGTCTGCAGCATCGGCGTCTCGACCTCGAGGAAGCCGCGGCGCTCGAGCGCGTTGCGCAGGGCGCGGACCACGTTCACGCGGGTACGGGCCATTTCCCTGGCCTCTGGACGCACGATCAGATCGACATAGCGCTGCCGGACGCGCGACTCCTCGTTCATCTCCTTGTGCGCCACCGGCAGCGGCCGCAGCGACTTGGCCGCCATCGACCAGGAGTCGGCCATGACGCTCAATTCACCGGTCCGCGAGGAGATGACCTCGCCGTGCACGTACACGAAGTCACCGAGGTCGACGTCGGACTTCCAGGCGGCCAGCGCGTCGGCGCCGACACCGTTGAGGCTGATCATCGCCTGCAGCTTGGTGCCGTCGCCCTCCTGCAGGGTGGCGAAACACAGCTTGCCGGTATTGCGGACGAAAATGACGCGGCCGGCGATCCCGGCCTGCAGACCGGTCTGGGTATCGGGCTCCAGATCCGGGTAGGCGGCGCGGATTTCGGCCAGCGTGTGCGTGCGCGGCACCACCACCGGATAGGCCTCGCCGCCCTCGGCGAGTAGCCGTTCCCGCTTGTCCCGGCGAATCCGCATCTGCTCGGGGACATCACTGTCCACGGCGGAACTGACGGCGCGGCCGGTTTCGGCGGGGTTAGGGGTGCTCACATCCGATAACAGTAGCGTGTCGCGCAAATGCTATGCGCCCCGCCCGCACCGATCTCGGCGGTCGGCAGGCAGCGCGCCGCCCATTCCTCGGCGCAGTGCAATCCACGTCACACAACCGAAATACAATCCCAGCTCAGCGGCGCCCGAAGCCGCACGCGGACAGGGCAACTCACCCCGGGATCGGGGCGCGGTACGGGCTAGAGCGCGGCGAGCGCATTCAGCTCGCGCGCGAAATGCGGCGCGCCGACGGCGACCGAGGTCATCCCCGCCGACTTCAACGCCTGATATCCACCGATGAGATCGGTGGCCCGGTGCAGGCCCAGCTGCTGCAACGAGGCCGCGGCGAGCGAGGAGGTGTAGCCCTCGGAGCAGAAGATGATCCATTCCACGTCGTGGTCGGCGGCCAGCGACAAACGCGCCGACGAGGTCGGATCGAGCCGCCATTCCAGGACATTGCGCTCGATGACCAGCGCGCCGGGTAGTGAACCTTCCCGAACCCGCTGCGCCGCCGGGCGGATGTCGACCAGAATCGCGCCGCGGGCCAATGCGTCGGGCAGGTCGTAGACATAGAGCCTGCGCAGCTCGGCACGGGCGTTCTCGAGCATCTGATCAATAGTCAAACGGCTCATCACAGGTCACCTTCGGGCTGGTCGGTGAGGACGGTTTTGGTGCGGCGCAGCGTGCCGTGGCCGGTCACCTCGTAATAGGACATCGCCGACAGCGGCGGGGAATAGGCGTGCACGCTCAGCGTGGGATCGAGCGGTCCGACGGATTCGGCGGCGGCGGGCGCGCGCACCACGTCGTGCACCCAGCCGATCGGGAACGAGGCCTGATCACCGGCGGCCAGCGTGCGCCTGCGCAACTCGGTGCCATTCCAGCGGAATTCCGAGAGCGCGCCGGACAGGACGGTGAGCGCGCCGAGGGAACCGGCGTGATCGTGCAATTCCGTGGATTTTCCCGGCGTCCAGCTGATCAGCCAGACATCGACCTCGTCGTCGGCGATCAGGCGGGTCGCCCAGCGTTCCTCGGTCGGCCAGAGCCCATCGGCGGGCAGCAGGTGGTCGTAGCGGCCCGCGAGGACGTCTTCGGCACCTTCGTCGGTGAGTCGCAGCAGGTCAGCGGGGCGCAGACGGGTCGGCAACGCGGAAGCCACCGCCCGGTCGAGCGGGGGTGTCGCGGAGTAGCCATCGCGCGCGGAGGAAAGGGAAAGGACAGAAGAACGCATGAGCGAATCTCCAGGAGGTGTGAATCGGTCGAGGGAAAACGTCAGCCTCGAACGATCGAGGCAGGTCAGCCTCGACAACACTCCTGGGTGCTCACACGGAAATACACGAGCGTGAGTTTAGCAGCTCCCGCGCGCGACGGCGAAAATGAGCTGCGCCACACCTACTTCTTGTTGCGCTCGTACACGTGCCGCAGGCCCGTCAGGGTCAGATGCGGCTCGTGCTGATCGATGGTCTCGGACTCCGGGACGATCAGCGGGGCGCCCGCCCCGGTGGCGACGACGGTGACATCGGTGCCGGAGAAGGCGTCGAACTCGTCGCGGATGCGGTCGATCAGGCCGTCGACCAGGCCCGCGAAACCGAACACCGCGCCGGACTGCATGCACTCCATGCTGTTCTTGCCGAGCACCGAGCGCGGCCTGGTGAGCTCCACCCGGCGCAGCGCGCTGCGCTCGACCAGTGCCTCGGTGGAGATCTCCACGCCCGGCGCGATCACCCCGCCGAGGAACTCGCCCTTGACCGAGACCAGGTCCACGCAGATCGCGGTGCCGAAATCGACGACGATCGCGGGCCCGCCGAAGCGGCGGAACGCGGCGAGGCAGTTGACGATGCGGTCGGCGCCGACCTCCTTCGGATTGTCCACCAGCAGCGGAATACCCGTCCGCACACCGGGTTCCACCAGCACGTGCGGCACATGCGCCCAGTAGCGCGCCAGCATCGTGCGCAATTCACGCAGCACCGGCGGCACCGTCGACAGGGCCGAGACGCCGACCACCTGGTCGAGCTCGTCACCGACCAGGCCACGCACCTGCATGGCGAACTCGTCGGCGGTCAGCAGCGGATTGGTGTGGATCCGCCAGTGCCGCACCAGCTTCGCGTGCTCGCCGCTGCCGGAGAACAGGCCGAGTTCGATACCGGTGTTGCGGACGTCGATCGTCAGCAGCATCGCTGTCCCCCCGCCGCGCTCAGGCGAACGACAGGGAGCGCGGGGAGGTCAGGCCGGAGCCCTCGGGCGCGTGCGCCGGGTCCGAACCGAGTTCCACCGGGCGGTTGCGGTCGTCGACGAAGACCACCTTCGGGTCGTAGTCGCGCAGTTCCTGCTCGTCCATCTGGCCGTAGGCGATGAGGATGACCAGGTCACCGGGATGTACCAGGTGGGCGGCGGCGCCGTTGATGCCGATCACGCCCGACCCGCGCTCGCCCGCGATCACGTAGGTCTCGAGGCGGGCGCCGTTGTCGATGTCGACGATGCAGACCTGCTCACCCTCGAGCAGATCGGCGGCGTCGAGCAGGTCCTGGTCGACGGTCACCGAACCCACATAGTGCAGGTCGGCGTGGGTCACCGTGGCGCGGTGGATCTTCGACTTCATCATGGTGCGCAACATCGTGGTGGCCTTTCTCAGTGCGCCTGCGAGGCAGGCAGGGAGTTCGCGTCGGGGTGCCCGTCGAGCTGGGCACCCAGGACGATCGGGGCGTTGTCGATCAGCCGGGTCGACCCGACCTTGGCCGCGACGAGCAGCCGGGCGTTTCCGTTCACCGGCGCGGGGCCGAGGTTCGAGTCACGCAGTTCGAGGTAGAGGACCTCGATGCCGTCGACGGCGTCGAGCACACCGCGCGCGGCCTGGACGACGGCCTCCGGACCGAGGCCCGCGGCGTGCCGCCCGGCGGCGAGTGCGGCCGAAATGCCCAGCGCGGCTTCGCGCTGGGTGGCGTCGAGGTAGCGGTTGCGCGAGGACAGCGCGAGACCGTCGGGCTCGCGGACGGTCGGGTAGGCGACGATCTTGGCGTCCATGTTCAGGTCGCGCACCATCTGCCGGATGAGCGTGAGCTGCTGGTAGTCCTTCTCGCCGAAGTACGCCTCGGAGGCGTGCGCCAGGTTGAGCAGCTTGGCGACCACCGTGAGCATCCCGGCGAAATGGGTCGGCCTGGTCTCGCCCTCGAGTTCGGCGCCGAGCGGACCGGGCATGATCGTGGTGCGCGGCCCCTCCGGGTACATGTCGGACGCGGACGGCGCGAACACCAGGTCGACGCCCTCGTGCCGGAGCAGTTCGAGATCGGCGTCCAGGGTGCGCGGATAGGCGTCGAGATCCTCGTTCGCGCCGAACTGCAGCGGGTTGACGAAGATCGAGACCAGCACGACCTGATTGGTCAGCTTGGCCTGGCGGATCAACTGCAGGTGGCCCTCGTGCAGCGCGCCCATCGTCGGCACGAAACCGATGGTGCGGCCGGCGCCGCGCAGCGTCTTGGTGATCGTCGCCAGGACCTCCGGGTCGTGGTGGACGGTGAGCACGCCGGGCTTGTACGCGCCGGTCGCCCTGGCGCCACCCTCGTGGTGATGCACTTGCCTGGGTTCCATCAGTGGCCTTTCTCGGCGAGCAGATCCAGCAGGGCCGGGTTGGTCTTTGCCAGTTCGGCGGTGCGCAGCGACATGGCGCGGTAAGCCGCGGCCAGGCGCTCGTCCACCGACTCGAGTGCGGACAGGTGCGCGGCGACCGCGTCGACATCGCCGCGCGCGACCGGGCCGGTCAGCGCGGCGCCGCCACGGCGCAGCGCGTTGTCGAGCGCGGCGGAGACGAGCGGGGCGAGCAGGCGTTCGGGCAGGCCGTTGGGCTGCTCGTCGACCAGGGGCTGACCGAGCAGACCCGGCCCGTCCAGGGCCGACCGCAGCGCGGCGACCGCGTCGACGATGACCGTGACCAGGTGATTGGCGCCGTGCGCGAGGGCCGCGTGGTACAGCGTGCGCTGTTCCTCCGACACCCGGACCGGTTCGCCACCCATCTCGATCACCAGGGCCTGGCCGATCGCGTACCCCACCTCGTCGGCGGCGGTGACGCCGAAGCAGGCGTTGGCCAGGCGGTCGATGTCCTCGTCGTGGCCGGTGAAGGTCATCGCCGGGTGGATGGCCAGGCCGAGCGCGCCCTGCTCGGTGAGCGGGGCGAGCACGCCGACGCCGTGCGCACCCGCGGTGTGCACCACGATCGTGCCGGGGCGCACGACATTCGCCGTGGCGAGTCCGCGCACCAGCCCCGCCAGCTCGGCATCGGGGACGGCGAGCAGCAACAGCTCACTGCGCTGCGCGATCTGCTCCACGGGCAGGATCTGCGAGTCGGGCAGCCGCGTCCGCGCCCGGTGCACCGAGGCATCGGAGATCGCGGCGACACCGAACACCACATGTCCGGCTCGCTCGAGCGCGACACCGAGCGCCGAACCCACCCGTCCCGCCGAGACGATTCCCACCGTCAGCCGTGCGGGCGCGGGGTCGACACCCACGTTCGCGCCATCGGAATTGACACTTCTCGAGGTCAACGTTGTCCTCTCGATTGCGTTCCAGTCCCGCCGTGCGGGTACCGGACGTACGCACCGAGAATAGCTGGCCATCAGCCAGGGGCCGCAATGATCTCCACCACAGCCTGGGCCGGGCGGCTCAGGACCGCGAGCTGGACTCCGATTGCAGGTTGGCCATGATGTCGGCGACCGAGAGGCGGGGGGCGCCTTCCTCTTCGGCGCGACGGCGGCGGCGGGAGCTGGTGCCCACGGTGGGGGTGCCGGCCGTCGGCTTCGGGGCCGGTGCCACCGGGTCACCCTCGGTTGGGGCGGGGGTGGCGGTACTCGTGCCAGGAGTCGGTGTGTCCTCGACCGGCGTAGGCGCCGCGGGGGCCGAAGCCGCTGCGCCGCCGGCCGCGGTCGGAGCGGGAGCGGTCGGGACGGCTGCGGCGGGGAAATCACCCGTGACCTGGGCGGACGTCACCGGGAAGTCGCCCGTGGCCGGCGCGGCCGCCGGCTTGCCGTCGGTCTCCGAGTCGGCGATGGGATTGCCGTCGTTGTCGACCCTGCGGGTGTTCGGCGCCGACAGGCGCGGCGGCGGGGTCTTGCCGTTGGCCGCCGGCTGCGACGCCTGCTCGGCCTTCTGGGACTCCGCGTAGTCGTCGAGCTGAACCGCGGAGGTCTCGGCGGTGACCGGGTCGTCGTAGGGGTCGGCGAAGTTGGCCGAAACCGGCTGCATGAACACCGGTTTCAGTGCGCTGGGTGGTTGCTGCCACGGACCGAACCACGCGGCGTTGGCATCCACCGGGCTATCCGGAAATTCCTGATCCGCGTCGTCGAAGGCGTCGAAATCGGCGGCGGGCAGGGCGTCGATCCGGACCGCGTCGGCTTGCAGAGCGGGCTGTTCCTCGGGCAACGGGCCGTCGAAGAGGGCCTGCAGGTTCTGGCGCAGCAGGGCGAGCTCGGCGCGCAGGGCCGCGATCTCCGAGGCGTCGGCGCCGACCTCGGCGCGCACCCGCGCCTCCACGCCCATCTCGTACTCGCGCCGCGCGTTGATCTCGCGCTCGAGCTGCAACTCGTACACCGTCTGGAGATCGCGCGCCTTGGCCTGGTCGACCGCTGCTTCCTTGCGGTACCTGGTGGCCGCGAGCGCGCCGATCACGGCTGCCCACAGCGCAGCTACCAGGCCTACGCGTACATATTGGACGTTCTCGCTGAAGATCAGGAAAACGCTTGCTGTCAGACCGAGCAGGATGAGCACGCCGATGAAGAGCTTTCCCGCGTCGTCCCGCCGTCGACGGGGCGTTGAGCTACGGGAGGGTGAAACCATGTGGGCCAGGGTAGCCGGAAACTGCTGGTCGGCCCACCAAAGATCGCGGTGATTCCATTCGCAAATTGCTAGGTGGTAGCGGGCTCGTCCGGCGGTTCCTCCGGCGCGCGGCAGCAGTACTCCAACCACAATGCCGCAGCAACCAGGGCAGAACCGGCGAACATGCCGACCACCGCGCCCGGCGAATCAGCGGCGGCCGCCGTCAGCGTGCCGCGCTGTGGGAATACCCACAGCAGGAACCCCAGCCACACCCCGGCCGCCAGCGACCCCACCTGCAGCGAGGCCTTGGCCAGCGCGACCGTGCGCGCCACATTGATCGGGTGCAGTTCCTTCGGGCCGTCGCCGATCTTCTCCTCGGCGATCTTGGCCTTGATGACGAAACCGAGCGCCGCCTCGATGGCGGCCACCGGCAGCAGCGAGGCACCGGCGGCCACCGAGATGGACGGGAACGTCGAATACGCGAAGCGGGTGCCGATCCACGCGATCGCGGCGGCCACCACGACGTTCAGCGCGAGGTCGAGAACCCGGGTCGGCTTCAGCACGGGCGCGCGCTCTCGTCGCGCAGCACGAGATCGGTGCGCACCACGCCCGCGCGCTCGGCCTGGTCGAGGCCGGCGAGCAGGTCGGCGATCGGGACACCGTTCAGCAGCGCCGACGGCTCCACATCGAGCCACGGCACCAGCACGAAGGCCCGGTTGTGGGCCTGCGGGTGCGGCAGGATCAGCGCGGGGTCGCTGTCGCGGACGATGGCGGCGCCGCTGTCGTCGGTACAGGTCACCACGTCGACGTCGAGGGTGCGCGCGCCCCAGCGCACCTCGCGGACCCGGCCCGCCGCCTGCTCGAGGTCCTGGCCGAAGCGCAGCCAGGTGTAGTCGTCGAAGGCCGGATCCTCGGCCAGCACAACGGCATTGAGATAGTCGTCCTGGTCGACACCGCCCCACGGGGCGGTCGTGTACACCGGCGAGACCGCGCGCACCCGCTCCCCCAGCGCCTCGACCACGCCGCGCAGGTGCGCGAGCCGGTCGCCGAGGTTGGACCCGATCGACAGCACGGCGCGACTCATCGACGCGGCCCCGGCTGCACGGTGCGGTAGCGGGTGGCGACCACGCGGACATCGGCGAACGTGTGTGGGATCGGCGCGGACGGCTTGTGCACCACCACCTCCACGGCCTCGATGCGCGGATCGGCCATCACGTCGTCGGCGATCTCGGAGACCACCGTCTCGATCAGATCGCGCGGCGGGCCGGCCACGATGCGCACCGCGCGCTCGGCGAGCGCGCCGTAGTCGACGGTGTCGGCGAGGTCGTCGGAGGCCGCGGCCGCGGCGAAATCGACCCAGACCGTCAGGTCGACGACGAATTCCTGGCCGTCGCGGCGCTCGAAATCGAAGACGCCGTGCCTGCCGAACACGCGCAGTCCGCGCAGTTCGATGCGCGAGGTCGCGGGGCGGCCCGCGGGTGGGGGCAGCAGCGGTGAGTTCATCGGGAGACTCCTCGGGCGGCGGTGGCGCGCTGCCACGCGTCGACGACGGCGATCGCGTCCAGCGAAGCACGCACATCGTGCACTCGCACACCCCACGCGCCGTGCGTCGCCGCCAGCGCGGAGACGGTGGCGGTGGCGGTTTCCCTGCCGTCCGGCGGGCGCGGGCCGGACGCGTCGGCCAGCAGGGCGCCGAGGAACCGCTTGCGGGAGGCGCCGATCAGGATCGGCAGACCGCCGCTGACCAGCTCGGGCAGCGCGGCGAGCAGTTCCCAGTTGTGCTCGGCGTTCTTGGCGAAGCCGAGGCCGGGGTCCAGGATCAGCCGTTCCGGCGCGACGCCCGCGGCGACGGCCAGGTCGACCTGGGCGTTCAGTTCGGCGCACACCTCGGCGACCACGTCGTCGTAGTGATCGGCCGGGCCGGTGTGCCGGTAGTCGGCGCCGGCCCGCCAGTGCATCAGGATCCACGGCGCGCCGGACTCGGCCACGACCTTCACCATGTTCGGATCGGCGCGGCCGCCGGAGACGTCGTTGATCACCGACACGCCCGCTTCCAGCGCGGCCGCGGCGACCTCGGCGCGCATGGTGTCGACACTGGTAGGGACGCCCGCAGCGACCAGCGCGCGGATCACCGGCGCCACCCTGGCCGCCTCGGTACCCGGGTCGACACGGTCGGCGCCCGGCCTGGTCGACTCGCCGCCCACGTCGACGATGTCGGCGCCCGCCTCGTACAGCGCGATGCCGTGTGCCACGGCCAGCTCGGGATCGAGATAACGGCCGCCGTCGGAGAACGAATCCCCGGTCACGTTCACCACACCCATGACCACACACGAGCGGCCGTCCCGCGCGGGCACCAGGTGTCGGCTCATTTGCGCAGGATCAGGTCCAGCGCCTCGGCGCGCGAGGCGGCGTTGGTCTGGAGCAGGCCGCGCACCGCCGAGGTGGTGGTGCTCGCGCCCGGCTTGCGGATGCCGCGCATGGCCATGCACAGGTGCTCGGCCTCGACGACGACGATCGCGCCGCGCGGATCCAGCCGCCGCATGACGGCGTCGGCGATCTGGCTGGTCAGCCGCTCCTGCACCTGGGGGCGCTTGGCGTAGAGATCGACGACCCGCGCCAGCTTGGACAGGCCGGTGACCCGGCCGTGCGTGCCGGGGATGTACCCGACGTGCGCGACGCCGTGGAAGGAGACCAGGTGGTGCTCGCAGGTGGAGAACATCGGGATGTCGCGGACCAGCACGAGTTCCTGATGACCCTCGTCGAAGGTCGTCGCCAGTACCTCGTCGGGCTCGGTGTAGAGCCCGGCGAACATCTCGCGGTACGCGCGGGCCACCCGGGCCGGCGTGTCGACCAGACCGGGACGGTCCGGGTCCTCGCCGACGGCGACCAGCAGTTCCCGGACCGCTGCCTCGGCCCTGGCCTGGTCGAACGGTCGTCCCGTCGCCAGCGCCGTCAGATCCGCCGGGCTGTTCGCGCCGAGTTCGCCCGCCGGATCGGCGATCTGCCCGTTCCGCGCTGGCTCAGCGAGGTTCTTGTCGGCCGACAACTTCTCCGTACCTCCACATCACCGGATGATTCCGGCTTTTCCGCCGGTCCTGTCCGGCGTCAGACAGTCGAGCGTAGTCGGCCGTCGGTCAGCGACGGCCGTTCGGCCCTTCCCAGTCCTTGTTCTCCGGCTCGGCGCCGGACGGGGTTTGCTGCGGCGGTGCCTCGCCCCACGGCTGGAAGCCACCGCCGTGCCGCGGCTGCTCCGGCTGAGCCCACGCACCGCTCTGACCCTGCGGGGCCTGCGGCGGCTGTTGCTGCTGCTGTTCCTCACGCGGCGGCCACCCCGGCGCCGACCAACCGGCCGGTGCGCCGTAGTCGGGGCGCGAACCGTGCGTGCCGCCCTGGCGCGGGAACGCCTGGGTCGGCGCGCCGGACGGCAGCGGGTAACCGCTGGCAGGCGGCGCGGGCTGGGCGTACTGCGGCGGCTGGGCCGGGTAACCGTTGGCGGGTTCCAGCGGCGCGCCCGCGGGCACCGGAGCCGGCGGCACCGGCTGCACCGGCGGCCACGGCTCGCCGCGCTCGGCGGCCAGCTCGCCCGGCGTCTTCACCGGCGGCTTGTCCGAGGGCAGCCGGTCACCGAAGTCGTTGAACGCGGTGATCCGCGGCCGCTTCTCGACACCGGCCAGGATGGTCTCGAGATCCTTGCGGTGCAGGGTCTCGCGCTCGAGCAGCGCGGTCGCCAGCGCGTCGAGCTGCTCGCGGTACTCGCTCAGGATCGACCAGGCCTCGGTGTGCGCGGCCTCGATCAGGTTGCGCACCTCCTCGTCGATCTCGCGGGCCACCTCGTGCGAGTAGTCGGACTGCGTGCCCATCGAGCGGCCGAGGAACGGGTCACCCTGCTCCTGGCCGTAGCGCACGGCGCCGAGGCGGGCACTCATGCCGTACTCGGTGACCATGCCGCGGGCGATCTTGGTCGCCTGGTCGATATCGGAGGACGCGCCGGTGGTCGGCTCGTGGAACACCAGTTCCTCGGCCGCGCGGCCACCCATCGCGAACACCAGCCTGGCGATCATCTCCGAGCGGGTCATCAGGCCCTTGTCGTCCTCGGGCACCGTCATGGCGTGGCCGCCGGTGCGGCCGCGGGCCAGGATGGTCACCTTGTAGACGGGCTCGATATCGGGCATCGCCCAGGCCGCCAGGGTGTGGCCGCCCTCGTGGTAGGCGGTGATCTTCTTCTCGTGCTCGCTGATGATCCGGCTCTTGCGGCGCGGACCACCGATCACGCGGTCGACCGATTCCTCCAGCGATTCACCGGTGATCACCGCGCCGTGCTCACGCGCGGTGAGCAGCGCGGCCTCGTTGATGACGTTGGCCAGATCGGCGCCGGACATGCCGACGGTGCGCTTGGCCAGGCCCTCGAGGTCGGCGTCGGGCGCGATCGGCTTGCCCTGCGAGTGGACCCGCAGGATGGCGCGGCGTCCGGCCAGGTCGGGGTTGCCGACGGGGATCTGCCGGTCGAAACGGCCAGGACGCAGCAGCGCGGGGTCGAGGATGTCGGGGCGGTTGGTCGCCGCGATCAGGATGATGCCGGTGCGGTCGCCGAAGCCGTCCATCTCGACGAGCAGCTGGTTCAGCGTCTGCTCACGCTCGTCGTGGCCACCGCCGAGGCCCGCGCCGCGCTGGCGGCCGACCGCGTCGATCTCGTCGACGAAGATGATGCAGGGGCTGTTCTGCTTGGCCTGCTCGAACAGGTCGCGCACGCGGGAGGCGCCGACACCGACGAACATCTCGACGAAGTCCGAACCGGAGATGGTGAAGAACGGGACGCCCGCCTCGCCGGCGACAGCGCGCGCGAGCAGCGTCTTACCGGTACCGGGGGGACCGTAGAGCAGCACACCCTTCGGGATCTTCGCGCCGAGGGCCTGGTAGCGGGCCGGATTCTGCAGGAAATCCTTGATCTCGTACAGCTCTTCGACGGCCTCGTCGGCACCGGCCACATCGGCGAAGGTGGTCTTGGGCATGTCCTTGGACAGCTGCTTGGCCTTCGACTTGCCGAAGCCCATCATGCCGCCGCGGCCACCGCCCTGCATCCGCGACATCACGAAGATGAACAGGCCGACCAGCAGCACCATCGGCACGATGAACAGCAGCAGCTGGGAAAGCCAGCTCTCCTGCTTGACGACCGTGTCGTACGGAGCGCCGGACTTCTGCACGGCGTCGAGCACCTTGGCCGAGTTCTCACCGCCGCCCGGGTACTTGGCGACGATCTTGCTGTTGTTGTTCGTCGCTTCGTTGCCATTGTTCAGTTCGACGCGGAGCTGCTGCTCCTTGTCATCGATCTGCACGTTCTTGACGTTGGCTTTGTCTTCCAGCTGGCTGAGCGCCACGGAAGTGTCGACACTCTCCCAGCCGCGCGTGTCATCGCTGAGAAAGCTGAACAGCCAGATCATGAGCATGATGCCCGAGATGATCGCCAAAGTGCGAAACACTGTCTTGCGGTTCATAGAGCGTCGGCCGGACGGCCCAGTCCTTTCCGGTTATTTCTCCGGGTGTGCCTAGCGAAGCGTCGAGATCGGCGGGTTTCGGATGCGGACATGCCACGTTACCGCGTACGGTCTAGTTCGATACATCGCGCAGTTCGGCTGCTGGTGCAGTTGCACTGGTAAACGCTCGAGGCACGAGGGAGGTTCCCGAATACCTCGGACGTGTTGTTGCAAGTGGCCACAATCATGTCATGCCCGCCATATCGTGGACGACGACACAACTACAGCGCAGGGGGTATGGACATCGTCGAGCTACGCACACCCACAGCGATTCTGCGCCACGGACGTGGACGGCTGACCGTTCTCCGCCCTGGTACCGACGGCGAGCGGGTACTCGATGTTCCCATCGCCGACCTGCTCAAGGTGCGGCTGAACCGCCGCGCCGACGACGCGGTGGTGATCGAGATCTACCTGCGGTATCCCACCCCGGTGCTCACCGGCGTGCCCGCCGACCGCACCCCGCTGCCGGTGCTCATCGCCGAGCACGACGTGCCTGCCGCGCTCGGCATCGTCGACCGGATCAACGACCAGATCATGGCGACCAAGCGCATCGACGTGGCCGCGCCCGATCTCACCCCGCCCGCGCCCGAGTGGGGCAAGTCGGGGCCGACCAGGGCCGATGTCGAGCGCGCGGTGCGCAGGATGGCCCCGCGCCGGGAGTCGCGCGCCGCGGTCAACGCGCTGAACAGGTACGTCACCCCCGACGAGTACGTGCTGGAGACCGCGATCGCCGTGGCGGCGCCGCCCGCGGGCAACGGCACCGGCCTGCTCGCGGCGACGACGACGCGCCTGCTGTTCATCGCCATCGGCGGCGAGCGCTACGCGCACGAACTGCCGGTGCCGGCCATCCTCGGTGCCCGCACCGTCGAGGGCTCGCGCTCGGCGCCCGGCGAGATCGACACCAGGCACGGTGGCGGCTCCGGCATGGACGTCAGCGACGGCAACCGCACGCTGCACTTCGCCGGCGTCGACCGCGCCGACACCGAGCGGGTGACCTGCGCGGTCAACTTCGCGGTGCGCAGGCAGGCCGCCGACGGCGCCGCGGGCCCGGCCGATCCCGGCGTCTCCCAGCTCTACGCGGAGTGGGAACTGCTGGTGGAACGCCACTCGCTCGGCATGGTCGACGACACCCAGTTCCAGCGCTACGGCCGCGGCATCCTGCGCAGCCTGTAGCGACCGGGCCGAACCGAACCGGGCTCAGTTCGGTTCGGTCACCTCGGCGTCCGTCTTCTGCTCGGGCTCGTTGAGTTCGATCCGGCGCCACGGGCTGGTCGGACGGGTCCACAGGCGCAGCAGTTCCATCCGGCGGTCGACTCCGCCGTTCTTCAGTTCGGCCAGGTCCTCGGTGGCCTGCCAGTAGGTCCAGCCCGCCAGGTAGGCGTCACCGAACTGGCGCCAGTTGCGGTAGCGGCGCTGGGCGGGCGGGAGCGCGCGCATGACGTACTCCCAGGCCACGTCGGCTTCGAGATAGCCGGCGGTGAACGCCATCCTGGCGACGGCGACGACGCGAGCCAGGTCCCAGGCGTGGATGTCGTTGGGCAGCGGCCGGGCCAGGTGCTCGGTGAAACCGATCTTGATGGCCTGCGCCCAGATGTCGTAGTCGCGGACCAGCGCCTCCGGGTTGTCCATCCCCCGAAACGAGCCGACCTGACGGAGGAAGGCGCGGTGCCGGTCGGCGCGTTCACCGAAACGGTCGCGTTCGCTGGCGTTGATGGAGGCCATCACCAGCGGATGCACCAGCGCGTAGAGCGGTGCGTGCATGCCTTCGAGCAACTGTTCCATCGACGCGCGGGCCTCGGTGCCGTCGGTGATGCCCCACGCGCCGGTCAGCGTGTCGATGGCCAGTTCACGGCGGTCGCCGAGGGGATGCTCGCGTTCGGGGCCGAGCAGCATGGCGTCGTGGAAGGCGTCCCAGCGGGTGGAGTAGAAGGCACCCAGCGCCAGTGCGCGCAGTTCGTCGTCGCTCACGCCGGCGCCGGACCAGTGGTCTTCCTCGCGCTCGTCCAGCTCCGGATACGGAAAGGTGGTCAGCGCTGGTACTCCCCTGGCAGGCATGGGGCCGAGTCTAGTGCCGCGGATGCCTCGCGTGACCTGTCACACAGGTCTATGGTTCTGACATGTGTAGAAATATCACCGTCTTGCGTGGTCTGGAGCCTGCCGCCACCGAGCAGGAGATCTACGCTGCCGCCTTGCAATATGTGCGCAAAGTCGGCGGCATCTCCGGGCTGAGCAGCACCACCAAGCCCGCCGTCGACAAGGCCGTCGCCGCCATCGCCGCCGCGACGACCACACTGCTCGCCGAACTCCCCGATCGCCGGGTGCCGCCGCCCACCGAGCCGCCGCTGCGCCGGATCGCCGCCAGGGACGCCGCCGCGCAAGAAGCCGGATAGATCCGGGTCGGTCGGGTCCGTTCTGTGCAACGCTGTAGTTGGTGAACTGAAGCACACAACGCAGTGGGAGCACTCCAGTGACTGAACTCGACCAGACCGCGGCCGTGATCGAAGTACGCAATCCGGCGACCGGTGCACGCACCGGCACCGTCCCGATCGTCGAGCCGGACGATGTCGCGGCGGCGGTTCGTGAATTGCGCCTGTACCAGCCCGAATGGGAGGCGATCGGCCCGGAGGGCCGCAAACGCTGGCTGCTGAAGATGCAGGACTGGCTGATCGACAACACCGAGCAGCTCGCCGAGGTGTTGCAGTCCGAGACGGCCAAGCCGCGCGTCGACGCGCTCATCGATCCCGCCTTCGCGGTCGACCTGCTCGGCTACTACGCGCGCCGCGCCGGGAAGTTCCTCGCCGACGAGCACCCGTCCCCGCACAGCCCGCTGGCCAGGGTGAAGTCGCTGACCGTCGCCTACCGCCCGTATCCGGTGGTCGGGGTGATCACCCCGTGGAACTTCCCGCTGGCGATGCCCGCGATCGACGTGTTCCCCGCGCTGGCCGCAGGCGCCGCGGTGATCCTGAAGCCGTCGGAGGTCACGCCGCTGTCGGCGGTGGAGCTGGCGCGCGGCTGGGCGGAGATCGGCGCTCCGCCGGTGTTCAAGGTGGTCACCGGCGCGGGTGCGACCGGCGCCGCCGTCGTCGAGAACGCCGACTACATCCAATTCACCGGGTCGACCGCGACCGGTCGCAAGATCGCCGCCGCCTGCGCGGAGCGCATGGTGCCCTACAGCCTCGAGCTGGGCGGTAAGGATCCGGCGATCGTGCTGGCCGACGCCGATATCGACCGCGCCGCGCACGGCATCGCCTTCGGCGGGATGTTCAACGCCGGCCAGGTGTGCATCTCGGTGGAGCGCGTCTACGTGGAGGCTCCGGTCTACGACGAGTTCGTCGCCAAGCTCACCGACGCGGTGGCGGCGCTGCGCCAGGGCGCCGACGGTCGCGCGTCGAAGCACGACGTGGGCGCGCTGGCCAACGAGAACCAGGTGCGGATCGTGCAGCGCCACGTCGACGAGGCGGTCGCCGCGGGCGCGCGGGTCACCACGGGTGGCAAGCGCACGGGCATCGGCACCTTCTTCGAGCCGACCGTGCTGGTCGACGTGGACCATTCGATGTCCTGTGTCGCCGAGGAGACCTTCGGTCCGACCCTGCCGGTGATGAAGGTGGCCGACGAGGCCGAGGCGATCCGGCTGGCCAACGATTCGATCTACGGCCTGTCGGCCTCGGTCTGGACCGGCGACAAGGCCCGCGGCGAGCGGGTGGCCAGGCAGCTGAACGTGGGCGCGGTGAACATCAACGACGTGTTCGCCAACCTGTTCAACCCGGCGATGCCGATGGGCGGCTGGGGCCTGTCCGGGGTCGGCGCGCGCTGGGGTGGCGCGGCCGGTGTGCGCAAGTACTGCCGCGCGCAGGCGATGACCAAGCCGAAGCTGCCGACCATGAGCAAGGAATTGTTCTGGTACCCGTACGACATGAACAAGCTGGTCGTCGCGGTGGCGGCGATGCGGGCGGCGGGCGCGCGCGGCATCCGCCGGATCGACCTGCCCGCGGTGCTGCGGTTGAAGAAGGAGCGGTAGCCGCGAATCCGGGCGTGGCTACCGCTCGTCGCGCCCGGATTCCCCGCCCCAAAACCTGTTTGTGACGAATATCACTAGTCGATCTTGACGACGGCGAGAACAGTGGTCAGCGGTACGTTTTGCCGCGCGAACCCCACCGCGAAGCGCCCGCGACGACGCGCGAATTCCTGTGAGCCCGGCCGCATTTTTGCTGGTCAAACGCCCAGCCCGAGGCGCGTCCGCGGCCGGCGCACAACAATGACGCCTCAATGATGCAGTGCAACATGCCAGGCCATATGCTGTCCGATACCAACCTGGTGACTGTTTTGATCCACCTACGCGAACTTCCTTGCCCGTTTTGGCTGGAATTTCCCGACCGATTCTGATAGCAAGGTGCTATGGACCCGCATTTGCGCGATCTGCGGTATTTCGTCGCCGTCGCTGAGGAACTGCATTTCACCAACGCCGCCCAGCGGCTGCACATCGCTCAGCCGACGCTCTCCCGCCAGATCCGCCAGCTCGAACGCCAGCTCGACGTGGTCCTGTTCGACCGCAACCAGCGCAGTGTCGCCCTCACCGTCGCCGGTAAGGAACTACTCGAAGGCGCACGCAAGATCCTGGAACTCTGGGAGGTCACCAACGTCTCCCTGCAGGAGGCCGGAGAGGTGCTGCGCGTGGGAATCCAGTCCGCGCTCGGCCGAGGTCTGCTCAACGACCTGGAGAGCGCCAGCGGCCATCGACTGGCCCTGCACGCCGCCTCCTGGAACGACCCGTCCAGCGGCCTCGCCGGCCGCCAGGCCGACCTGGCCCTGGTGTGGCTGCCGCTGCCCGACCCCAACCGCTACCGCTGGCAGGTGCTGCGGACCGAGCCGCGCTGGGTCCTGCTGCCGGAGAACCACGCGCTCGCCGAGCAGGAAGCGATCGATTTCGCCGACCTGCTCGACGAGCCGTTCATCGCCCTGCCCACCGAGGCGGGCGCGGTGCGCGACTTCTGGCTCGGCAACGACGCCCGCGGCGGCCGCGCCGCCAAGATCGGCGCCGAGGCGGCCACTCCCGAGGACAAGCTCGAGGCCGTGAGCCTCGGCCTCGGCGTGTGCCTGCTGGCGGAGAACAATGTGCCGATGTACCGCTGGCCCGGCCTGACCGCGCGTCCGGTCACCGGGCTGTCCCCGTGCGAGCTGGCGGTGGCCTGGCGGGCCGACGACACCCGCCCGACCATCCTGGAATTCGCCGGGCGCGCCGTCGACGGCGGGTTCTCCGAGCCGCAGCCGCAGCCGCAGGCCATCGCGGTCTAGTTCGTCAGCTCCAGTTGGGCGGCGAGGCCGAGCAAGGTGGCCTCGCTGCCCGGCGGGCCTGCCAGCTGCGCCGCCAGCGGGGTGTGCGCCTCGGGATGGGTGCCCATCGGCACCGACGCTGCGGGCCAGCCGAGCAGATTCCAGACGCCGGTGAAGGGCGCGTAGCGGGCCGAGGCGAGGACGTTCGCGGCCCAGCCGCGCTTGCTCCACCGCCTGGCTTTCGGTGGCGGCGCGGCGAGCGTCGGGGTGATCACCACGTCGAAGTTCTCGAAGAAGTCGACCATGCCCGCTTCGATCCGGTCGACCTGGCTCGGCCGGACCAGGCGCAGCCTGCGGATCATCCTGCCCACCGCCAGGTGCCGCCTGGTTCGGCGTTGCAGCAGTTCGGGATTCGGCAGCCGCTCGGCGTCGGCCAGTCCGACGCTCGGCCAGCGCAGCAGCATGGCGAGCGCGGCATCGCCGTAGGGCAGCTCGATCGGTTCCACCAGGTGTCCGGCCGCCGCCGCCCGCGCGCCCGCGGTGCGCGCCGCCGCCGTCCAGTGCCGATCCATCCGGACCAGCCGCGACGGCGGAGCCACGGCCAGTCCGATGCGTAGTCGGTGTGGGGCGCGTAGCTCGGCCAGGTCGGAGCGTTCGGCCAGCACCGACAGGACCAGCGCCGCGTCGGACACCGTCGTCGCCAGCACGCCGTTCTCGGCCATGCCTGCCCACGAGTCGGCGCCGATCCCGGCGGGCACCACCTGTCGACCCGGCTTGATCCCGAAGACACCGCACGCCGCGGCGGGGACCCGGATGGAGCCGAGCCCGTCGTTGCCGTGCGCGATCGGCACCAGCCCCGCGGCCACCGCAGCGGCCGCGCCACCGGAGGAGCCACCGGCGGATCGCCCGACATCGCGCGGATTGCGGGTGACGGTGCCGTCCTCGTCGGTGGTGGCCCACAGGCCGAGCTCGGGCATCGCCGTCACCCCGACGACGATCGCCCCCGCGGCCCGCAGCCGCGCCACCACCGGATGATCGGCCGTAACCGGGTCGGTCGAGGTCGCCGCCGAGCCCGTACGCGTGGGCACCCCGGCGACCCCGATGTTCTGCTTCACCGCCACCGGAACCCCGGCCAGCGGCAGCTCGTCCAGATCGTCGCGGGCGGCCAGTTCCAGTGCCTCCGCGCGCGCCTGTTCGGCGCGGACGACGGTGAACGCGTTGATCTTTCGATTCTCCGACGCGATGCGCGTCAATGCCTCGGTCACCACGTCGACGGGCGTGATCGTGCCCGCGCGTACCCGGGCGGCCAGCGCCGCCGCCGGGCCGCCGATGGGATAGGCCTGGGCACCCATCGTCACCTCAGCGTCTGTCACGCCGTCGTCGTCGACGGACTCCCATGCTACCGCTGTGAGGTCTTCGTGCATCTGCGGATTCGCCCCCGTCGCATGGTCTCGAGATTCGGGTGATCTGCCGTGAATGCGCAAGTTATCATTCGGAGAGGGCTCGGGGGCCGATGGTGTCGGTGTGGCGCGAACCTTAGGTCGGTGGATGAGCAAGAACACCGGAAACGGCGACCTGCCCGACGGTCGGTCGACGAATGTGCGCGGCGACATGGTCGAAGCGTTCGCCGAAGCGTGGGGTTCCGCGGCCGGGCGTCCACCCGAGATCGCCGAATTCCTCCCCGACGCGCGCACCCTGCGCAGACAGGCGCTGCACGAGCTGATCCGCGTCGACCTGCGCAATCGCTGGCTGCATCACGCCGGCGCCGACATCCCACGCAAACGCCTCGACACCTACTGCGCCGAGTTCCCCGAACTCGACCGGGCGACGCTGCCCGCGGGGCTGGTGTTCGAGGAGTTCGTGATCCGCAGGCACAGCGGCGAGCGCGTCGACCCCCGTGAGTGCCTACGCGAATACCCGGACCAGGCGTCGAGCCTGCGCGGGCTGCTCAACACCGACGAACTCGAACAGAGCACACACCGCGCCGACGCGACCGTGAACCATCCGGGCGAGGAGACTCGTACTACTGAGGTGACCACGCCCGAGCTCGATCTCACCGCGACAGCGACGTCGGCGGCGACCGCCGCCGACTCCTCGCCGGGTGTGTTCGCGCCGCTGGACCGCATCGAGATCGGCCAGCGCATCGACGATTTCGAATTGCTCACCGGACTCGGCACCGGCGCGTTCGCCCGGGTCTTCCTGGCCAGGCAGCGCTCGATGCAGCGACTGGTGGCGGTGAAGATCTCCGCCGATCGCGGCACCGAGCCACAGACCCTGGCCCAGCTCGACCACGACTACATCGTGCGCGTCTTCGATCAGCGGCTGCTCGACACCGGCGCAGCGCCCTCGGACAAGCGCAGGCTGCGGCTGCTGTACATGCAGTTCCTGCCCGGCGGCACCCTGCTCGGCCTGCTGCGCTGGGTCCGCGCGACCCCACCCGCCGAACGCAGCGGCAAACTGCTGCTCGACGCGGTCGACGCGGCCATGGAGGAGAAGGGCGAGATCCGGCCGACCGACTCGAGCGTGCGTGCCGAGCTGGCCGAGCTGACCTGGCCGGAAACCGTCGCCTGGCTGGGCAGGCGCCTGGCCGAGGCCCTGGACTACGCCGCCGCGCACGGCGTACTGCACCGTGACGTGAAACCGGCGAACGTGCTGCTCACCGCCGAGGGCGTGCCGAAGCTGGCCGACTTCAACATCAGCTTCAGCCGGGAGGTCGAGGGCACCAGCCCGGTGTCGTACTTCGGTGGCTCGCTGTCGTACATGTCGCCCGAGCAGCTGGAGGCCTGTCATCCCGGCCTGTCCCGTTCGGCCGGCGACCTGGACACCCGCTCCGACATGTACTCCCTCGGCGTCGTCCTGTGGGAACTGCTCACCGGCGCCAAACCGTTCGACGACAACACCGCCACGGCCGCGGGCAGCGGCGACGAGACCCCCCTCGAGGCGATGCTGGAACGGGGCCCCCCCGGGGGGGCGGGGGGGGGGCGGCCCCCCCGGCGCGCCCCCCGCCCCCCCCCCCCCCCCCCCCCCCCCCCCCCCCGCCGGGCCCCCCCGCGTCCTGCTCACCTGCCTGGAACCCGATCGCGACCGCCGCTGGCCCGACGGCGCGGTGCTGGCCAAGCAGTTCGACCTGTGCCTGGACGAGCGCGCGCGCAACCTCGTCGACCCGCCGCCGACGAGCTGGCAGTTCCGGTGGCGCCGGGTGCCGTTGCTGGTGATGGTGCTCGCCGTCGGGGTGCCGAACGCGCTGGCGTCCTGGTACAACATCGTGCACAACCAGCAGCTGGTGGTGAGCAGGCTCAGCGAGACCGCGCAGCAGTCGTTCGTGGTGATCACCGCCGGGGTGAATCTGGTGTTCTTCCCGCTGGGCACCGTCGTCCTGCTGTACCTGGCGCGCTTCGTGCTGTCGGTGCCGCGCGGCATGCGGCACGGGAAACGCTACGACCCGCCGACGCTACGCCGGACTAGACACGACACCCTGCGGCTGGGCGATCAGTTCGTCATCGTCGCGTTCTCGCTGTGGGCGATCTCCGGGATCACCTTCCCGATCGCGCTGCGCCTGTCGTCGGGGGATGTGCCGAGCCGCGCCGTTGTCCACTTCCTCGCGTCGCTGCTGGTGTGCGGCGCGATCGCGGTGGCCTATCCGTTCTTCCTGGTGACGTTCTATCTGGTGCGCTGCATCTATCCGATCTTCCTGCGGCACGGCGAGATCAGCGTCGACGACGGCGTCTGGCTGCGCGCGCTCACCCGCCGCTGCACCTGGTACCTGGCCATCGCGGCCTCGGTGCCACTGCTCGCGGTCGCCGGCGTCACGTTCCTGCCACCCGACGACATCGCGCACGTGATCGTCGCGGTGCGGGTGCTCTGCGTCGGCGGCATCGTCGCCTTCATCGGCTCCTACCTGCTGTTCCGTGCACTGGAGGCCGACCTCGCCGCCCTCGAGCGAGTTGTCAGCTGATCGGATGAACCACGGCCGAGTTCGGCCCGTACCACCGTCCGTGAGCCCGACGAGTACCACCGAAGCGACCAGGCCCGCACTCGACCGCACCGCCGACATGCACCCGACCGATCGCCGTGAACTCGACCGGATCGAGGTCGGCGGCCGGATCGGTGATTTCGAACTGCTCACCGAACTGGGATCGGGCTCGTTCGCACGGGTCTTCCTGGCCAGGCAACGGTCGATGCAGCGGCTGGTGGCGGTGAAGATCTCGGCCGACAGCGGCGACGAGCCGCAGACCCTCGCTCAGCTCGACCACGATTACATCGTGCGGGTTTTCGATCAGGACACCATCGACTCGCCCGTAGCCGATTCCCCGGATCTGCGCCTGCTGTACATGCAGTTCCTCCCCGGCGGCACCTTGCTCGGCGTCCTGCGCTGGGTGCGCGCGACGCCGCCCGCCGAACGCAGCGGCCGGTTGCTGCTCGACGCGGTCGACTCCGCGATGACCGAGAAGGGGGAGATCCGGCCGACCGATTCGGCCGTGCGCGCCGAGATCGCGGGGTTGAGCTGGCCGGAGACCGTCGCGTGGCTGGGCAGCAAACTGGCTGCCGCGCTCGGCTACGCCGCGGGTAAGGGGGTGCTGCACCGCGACGTGAAACCGGCCAATGTCCTGCTCACCGCCGAAGGCGTGCCCAAGCTCGCCGACTTCAACATCAGCTACAACCGCGCGGTCGCCGAAAGCTGCCCGGCCGCCTACTTCGGCGGATCGCTGACCTACATGTCGCCCGAACAGCTCGAAGCCGCGCACCCCGGCTGTCCCCGCACCGCCGCCGACCTCGACACCCGCGCCGATATCTACTCTCTCGGCGTGCTGCTGTGGGAATTGCTCACCGGCAACAAACCTTTCGACGACACGATCGGCATCGGCGCCGTGGCGCGGTCCGCGTTTCTCGCCGACAGTCCATCGGCCGTCACCGCGACGGCGCCACCGCGCACCACCGCTGCCCAGCCCGACGCGGTCGGCGCCTTCGCGTTGGGAGCGGCACTCCGACTCCGGAACGCGGGTGTACCACGGGAAGCGTTGGACCGTGTGCCCGCCGACTGCCCGCCGGCGTTGCTGCGAGTCCTGCTGACGTGCCTGGCCATCGATCGTGCTGACCGCTGGGCCGACGGTGGCGTGCTGGCGATGCAATTCGAGCTGTGCCTGGACGAGCACGCCCGCGGACTCACCGATCCCCCGCCGAGAAGCTGGCGAATCCGGTTGCGGCCGTACCTGTTTCTGATCCTGGCGCTGTCGATCGCGGTCCCGAATGTGCTGGCCGCCTACTACCAGCGTGAGCTGAACACGGCGCTGATCCACAGCCGGCTCGATCCGTCCACCCGCGCGGCGCAGCGCGATGTCTCCGACCTCACCAATCTGATCTTCTTCTCCGCGGGTGGCGCGACCCTGATCTACCTGGGACGACGACTGTTGACGATTCCGCGCAGGCTCCGCGCGGGCGTCGCCTGCGCACCGGCGGCGCTCGAGCGCGCCCGCCGGGACTGTCTCCGGTTCGGCCACCTGGCCGTCGCGGTGGTGTTCGCGCTCTGGGTCGCCGCCGCGGTGATCTACGCGGTCACGATCGGGGTGGCCGACGGAGCGCTGCCGGTACGCGTCGCGGTGCACCTGCTGCTGGTGGCCGCGATCTGCGCCGCTGTCGCCATGACCTATCCGCTCTTCCTGATCACGCTGTACCTGGTGCGCTGCGTCTATCCGCTGTTTCTGCACCACGGCAGGGACTTTCGCGACGACGGCCGATCGCTGCTCGCGCTGGCCGAGAGGTGCCGTCGGTACCTGGTTGTCGCGGCGTCGATTCCGCTGCTTGTTGTCGCCAGCGCCACGTTTCTGCCCGTCCCGGACCTGTTGACGACGATCACCCCGCTCCGCACGATCTGTGTGGGCGGGGTGATCGGTTTCGTGTTCTCCTATGTCGTGTTCCGGCTCATCGAGGCGGATATCCGCGCCCTGCTGCGCGTCGTCGGAACCTGATCCTCAACCCGCCTGCCTGCTCAACCGCTCCCACTTCGCGAGTTCGGCGGTGCGGGCGGCGGTCAGGTCGGCGACCATGTCGTAGGCGGCGTCGCCGAGGATGACGCGCTTGGGCGGCTCGGCCATGTCGACGATGCGCAACACCACCTCGGCGGCCAGGGCGGGGTCGGCGTCCTTCGATTCGCTCCACATCTGCTCGAGCCAGGCGCGCAGTTCGGCGTAGGCGGGGTTCTGCTCGGTCATGGTGAGTCCGCTGGTGAACAGGCCGGTCTCGTAGCCGCCGGGCTGCAGGATGGTGACGGCGATGCCGAAGCGTTCGACCTCCATGGCCAGCGCCTCGGTCATGGCGTCGAGGGCCGCCTTGCCCGCGCCGTACACGCCGGTCGCCGCGAAGCCGCCCGCCGAGCCCATCGAGGAGACCTGCAGGATGTGGCCGGAGCCCTGCTCGCGCAGCAGCGGCACCACCGCCTGACTCACCCACAGCGCGCCGAAGAAGTTGACGTCGAGGTGGTCGCGGGCCTGCCGCTCGGTGACTTCCTCGAGCATGCCGAGGACGACGCCGCCCGCGTTGTTGACGACCACATCGAGCCTGCCGAACACGTCGAAGGCCTTGCGCGCCCCGGCGAAGACGGCGGCGCGGTCGGCGACATCGAGCGGGAAGGTGACCAGTCTGCCGTCGGCGGCGGCGACCAGATCGGCCAGCGGGCCGACGTCGCGGGCGACGCCGACGACGCGGTCACCGGCCGCGAGCGCGGCTTCGGCGAAGGCCCGGCCGAGCCCTCGCGAGGCGCCGGTGATGAACCAGCTGCGGGTTTCGTCGGCTGCGCGGGTCATGCGAGTCTCCTTCAGGTGCAACGAGACGGTTCGTCTCGATTCGATGTTCCCAAGGATGCGCCGCTTTCGAGCAGCTGTCAAGACGCAACGTCTCGTTTCAATTCGGGCTAGACTCGCGCCCATGGCACGAACCCCGGACAGCACCCGCCGCAGCGAGCGGTCCCGGTCGGCGATCCTGAGCGCGACCCGCGAACTCATCGGGGAGGTCGCCTACGCGAAGCTGACCATCGAGGCCATCGCCGCCCGCGCCGGCGTCGGCAAGCAGACGATCTACCGCTGGTGGCCGTCCAAGGGCGCGGTGGTCTTCGACGCGATCCTCGCGCAGAGCGCGGACGCGGAAGGTGTCATCGAGCTGCCCGACACCGGCGACATCGCCGCCGACCTGAAGACGGTGCTCCGCGCGACGGTCGCGGAGTTCGCCGACCCCGCGTTCGACGCGCCCATCCGCGCGGTGCTCACCGAGGTCATCAACGACCCGGGGCTCGCCGCGCAGTATCGCGAGCAACTGGAGCAGCCGGTGCACGCCGCCAAGGTCCGGCGGCTGGCGAAGGCACAGCACGCCGGTCAGATCCGAGCCGACGCCGATCTGGATCTGCTGGTCGACCTGCTGTACGGGCCGATCACGCAACGCTGGCTCCCGCGCTCCGGCCCGCTCGACGAAGCCTTCGCCGACGCGCTGGTCGACTCGGTACTACGCGCGTTCGCGCCGACCGGCTAGGAGTAGACCTTCGGGTCCAGGGTGCCGATGTAGGGCAGGTCGCGGTAGCGCTCGGCGTAGTCGAGGCCGTAGCCGACGACGAACTCGTTCGGGATGTCGAAGCCCACGTGCGCGACCTCCACGGGCGTGCGCAGCGCGTCGGGCTTGCGGAGCAGGGTCACCACTTCGAGCGAGGCCGGGTTGCGGGTGGCCAGGTTGCGCAGCAGCCAGGACAGGGTCAGGCCGGAGTCGATGATGTCCTCGACGATCAGCACATTGCGTCCGGCGATGTCCTTGTCCAGGTCCTTCATGATGCGCACGACACCGGAGGACGAGGTGGACGAACCGTAGGACGACACGGCCATGAACTCGAGCTGCGTGGGGATCGGCAGGGCCCTGGCGAAATCGGTCATGAAGAAGATCGCGCCCTTGAGGACACCGATCAGCAGGAGGTCGCCTTCGGGCGCGTCCGGCGGGTACCGCTTGGCGACCAGTTCGGCAAGTTCCTCGATCTTGGCCTTGATCTGGTCTTCGGTGATCAGCACCGAAGCGATGTCGTCTCCGTACACGGAAGTGGGTGTCCCTTCGTGTTATGTGGCATCGAGACGCGGCTGCGCGCGTACCGTCAGCGTGCCATGCTCGCGCGCCACGACCAACCTGTGGTCCCTGCCGCCACCCGCCACAGCGACCCCGCCCTGCCCGCGCCAGTCGCTCACCAGCTCGTCGATCGCCTGTAAATGGGCGTTCAGCAACCCGCCGACCCCCTGTTCGGCGAGCCACGCCCGGATCGTCCTTCGTCGCAGGGCCGCGGGCGCAGTGGTCAGGATCTCGATCGAGAGGGTGGGCCGATCACTGTCGGCGGGGCCACTGTCCCGGTGGGAGCGCGCCGCGCGCAGGAGGTCGGTGGTGAGGGCGTCGAGCACCTCACCGTCGTCGCGCAGCTGGTCCGCGGTGCGGGCCAGTGCCTGCGCCACACCACCGCCGAGCACGTCCTCGAGCAGCGGCAACACCTCGGTGCGCACGCGCACACGGGTGTAGGCCGGGTCGAGATTGTGCGGGTCCTCCCACGGTTCGATCCCGAGGTCGACGCACATCTGCCGCGTCTGCGCCCGCCGCACGCCCAGCAACGGCCGCCCCCACGGTTCGTTCCACGCCGCCATCCCGTGGATCGACCGCCCACCCGACCCACGCGCCAGCCCGAGCAGCACGGTCTCGGCCTGATCGTCGAGCGTGTGCCCGAGCAGCACCGGCCGCCCCGCCCGCACGGATTCCAGCGCCGCGTACCGAGCCGCCCGCGCCGCCGCCTCCGCGCCTCCATCACGCCCGACCTCGACCGGAACGACCACCGCGTCCACACAGCCCAGCGCCAGCGCCTGCGCGGCCGCCCCCGCGGCCACCTCCCCCGACCCGCCCTGCAACTGATGGTCGACCACCACGGCCGTCACCGCCCCCGCCTCCACGACAGCGGCCGCGACCAACGCCAGCGAGTCCGCCCCACCCGAGAGCCCGACGACCACGGGCACTCGCCTACCCCGCGCGGCGACCCAGTCCCGCACACCCCGGCGCACGGCCAACACCGCAGGGGTCTCCGGCAGCCGCACCGTCACCGACCGGCCTCTGTCGCCGGATCGTCGACATCCGGGTTCCGGGTCGAACCCCGGCGACGTAGCGCCGCCATGATCGCGCACACCGGCATCCTCATGCGAGCAGGCTACCGAGATCGACCACGAAGACGGCGGTCGCACAGCGCTCGGGTGACTACGCCATGGCCACCGACACAGTGCTCGTCGCGCGGGCCCGGCTACAGCACCCGCGCGATCCAGCGTTCCGGGTGATCCACCTCGTCCAGGCGCGGCAGCGTCTCCGCGTTCGTCCACACGGTGTTGAACTCCGCGACGCCCACCCGCTCGACCACGGCGTCGACGAACTTCTTGCCGCGCACGTACTGGGCGACCTTCGCGTCCACGCCGAGCAGGGCGCGCAGCAGGCGCTGGATGGGGTTGGTGGGCTTCTTCCTGCGCTGGTCGAAGGCCGCGCGGATGTCGGCGACCGTCGGCACCACGGCGGGTCCGACGGCGTCCATCACGTGATCGGCGTGTCCTTCGAGCAGGGTGCCCAGCATCAGCAGCCGGTCGAGTGCTTCACGCTGCGGCGGCGCCTGCGCGGCACGCAGCAGGCCGACGACGCCGCGGCTGTTGGGATCGTCGGCGTTCTCGCCGGTGCGCCGGGCCTTCACCTCGGTGAGCAGGCGGCCGAGCAGCTCGCTCATCGGTTCCTCGCCGACCTCGCTGAGGATGTCCACATTGGCGCGCATGTAATCGGCCAGCCACGGCGCCGAGGAGAACTGCACGCGGTGGGTCACCTCGTGCAGGCAGACCCACAGCCGGAAGTCCGAGGGATCGACGCCGAGCGCCCGCTCGACGTGCAGGATGTTGGGCGCGACCAGCAGCAGCGTGCCGTCCTCGCCGGTGAAGGGGTCGTACTGGCCGAGGATCGCGGTCGACAGGAACGCGAGCATCGTCCCGGCCTGGATGCCTGCCGGTTTGCCGACGAGCTTGCCGGTGGCGCTGGTGGCCTCGGTGCCGGTGAGCACGGCCATCGAATCCGCGGCGGCGGAGATCCAGCCCGCCCGGTCGACGATCCTGGCCTCGGGCACCGGCCGGTCGTCGAGCAGCCCGCTCACTTCGCGCACCGGCCCCTCGGCCCGCACCGAGGCCTCGGCGAGTTCGGCGACGATCTGTTCGGCGCTCCGGCGCGAGGTGCGCGGTCCGGCGGGCGCGAGCACGGCGCCGGTGCGGGCGGCCAGCCGCCAGTCCACCGCGCCGCTGAAGCCGGCGTTCGTGCGCTTGTCCTCGGTCATCGCCACCCGCTCTCAGTTGCAACCGCAGTCGCGCAGGGCGCCCGCCACCGCGTCGAGGGCGGGCCTGCTGACCTCCGGCAGCCGGTCGTTGGACATGAGCGCGAAGGTCAATACCCGGCCGTCACGGTCGAGCACATATCCGACCAACGCGCTGGCGACGCTCAGAGTTCCGGTCTTGGCCCGCACCCACCCCGCGCCCTGGCGATTCTGGGTGACGAAGCGCGGCGCGAGCGTGCCGGTGCCACCGGCGACGGGCAGGTCGTCGAGCAGCGGCGCGAGAGCCGCTGCGCGCGGATCGGTTTCGGGCCTGGCCTGGGTGCCCGCGGGGACGACGGCGGCGGTGCCGGTGGGTTCGGCCGCGGTGGCCACGATCGAGTCGAGCAGGCGCGGCGGCACCCGATCGTCGACCGAGAGGCCGCTGTTGTCGGCCAGATGCAGTCCGCTGACGTCGAATCCGGCGCTGGTCAGCGCGGCGGCGGTGGCCGCGACGGCGCCGGCGAAGGACGCCTCGTGCCCGGTGGCCACGGCCAGTTCGCGGCCGATGGTCTCGGCGAGCACATTGTCGGAGTGGATCATCATGTCGTGCAGGCGGACTCGCAGCGGCGCCGACTCCACCTTCGCGATCTCCACGCCGGTGCGGTCGGCCGGACCGACCCGCACCGCGCCCGGATCGACACCGAGCGCGGCGGCCAGTGCCCGGCCCGCGTCCAGCGCGGGGGTCGAGGTGCGCGGCGAGTAGTCGGCGGTGTGATCGAAGCGGCCGCCGTCGAGCATGATCGGCTCGATGGGGGTGATCGAGCCCTCGGGGATGTCGATCGGGTCCCAGCCCGAGGCCATGGTCGGCCCGGTGTAGGCGGTGGTGTCGACGACGATCGCGGTGGCCTGTCTGCCCGCGGCCTTGATCTGCGCGGCCAGGTCGGCGATGCGGGGGCCGTCGGTGTAGTAGCCGCCGTCGGTGGTGTTGGTCAGCGTCGGGTCGCCCCCGGCGACGAGCACCAGTTCCCCCGGCGCGCCCGCGATGACCTTGGTGGCCACCCGCTGGTCATCGGGCAGGGTGAGCAGCGCGGCGGCCGTGAGCATGATCTTGGCGGTCGAGGAGGGGATCATGGCCTTGGCGGGATCCTGGCTCCACAGCACCGTGCCGCTGGTGGGGTCGGTCACCTGCCCGGCGAACGCGCCGAGATCGGGGCTGCCGACCACCGGCGCGAGCGCGGCGGCGATCCCGGCCACCGTCGGGGCGGGCGCGTCCGACCTGGCCGGGGCGACCGCGGCGGCGGGCAGTTCGGTGCTCGGTGCGTCCGCGATCGTGAGCCCGCCGTGCCGGAATTCCGGGGTCCACGGCTGGGCGATCGCGGCGAAACCCCCGGCGATCAGCAACAACGCCACCACCACCGCGGACAGCCAGATCCAGCGGGTGCCGCGCGAGCGCGGTCCCGAATTCTCATCGCTTCGACCGATCACGCCCGTCGCTCTCCCTCAACGCCGTCCGACACTGCTCGACTGCGCGCCTTGGCCGCCTGCCGCACCGGTGTACCAGCACACCACACTATCCTCGTTGCGCAACGGTTCCCCAGAACGATCTGGCGATTCGGCTACGACAAGCACTCGAAGCAAGGAGATGGCGTGGAGTTCGACGTCACCATCGAGATCCCCAAGGGCTCTCGGAACAAGTACGAGGTCGATCACGAGAGCGGCCGGGTCAAGCTCGACCGGTACCTGTACACCTCCATGGGCTACCCGGCCGACTACGGCTTCATCGAGAACACCCTCGGCGAGGACGGCGATCCGCTGGACGCGCTGGTGCTGCTGCCGGAGTCGGTGTTCCCCGGTGTGATCGTCGAGGCGCGTCCGGTCGGCGTGTACCGCATGACCGACGAGGCGGGCGGCGACGACAAGGTGCTGTGCGTGCCCGCGGGCGACCCCCGCTGGGATCACATCCAGGACCTGTCCGACGTCTCGGAGTTCGAGCTGTCCGCGATCAAGCACTTCTTCGAGCGGTACAAGGATCTCGAGCCGGGCAAGTACGTGCAGGGTTCGGAGTGGCTGAACCGCGCCGAGGCCGAGAAGATCATCGACGAGTCCTTCGCGCGGCTGAAGGAATCCGGCCACTGAGCCGAGCTCGTACGAGAAACGGGAAGTCCGAACCTGGTTCGGGCTTCCCGTTCTCGTTACCCGGTCCGGGCCGCCGACCCCCCGGCGACGACGCGGCTCGCCTGCGCGAATACCGGTGTACGTAACCCAATCTATCGCGTGAACACAGGTGTTCGCCACCGCCGCAACCCGATTCGGGGCCGCGATGATGCCGCTATGACGCCGCGATGATGTCGCGACGGGCACGCACCGCGGCGAGGTGGTCGTGCAGCAGCGCCAGCACCGGCGCCTCCAGCTCGGCGTCGAGGCGCTCGTGGGTGAGGTGGGGATCCTGCATCGACTCGAACGCCTCCGCCGCCGCGAGGAACGACTCCTCCGCCGCGGCGGGGCTGCCGATCGCCTGCTTGATCAGCCCCTGCAAGACCAGGACCCGCGCCCTGGTCAGCGGGCCGATGGCCCGGGTGAGCACCTCGATCGCCTCGTCGACGACCGGCTCGGCCTCCGGCGCCCGGCCCGCCATCAGCAGCACGTGCGCCAGCCGCGACAGCGCCCAGCCCAGCCGCAGTTCGATCCCGCCGACCCGCGCCGAGGCCACCGCCTCCGCGCACAACCGCACCCCCTCGGCCGTCTCGCCCTGATAGGCCAGGGTGACGCCGAGTTCGTGGGTGGCCATCACCGCCAGCGACCGATTGCCCAGCTCCGCCGCCAGCGCCTTGGCCGTGATCGCGCGTTCGCGGGCCGCCGCGTACTCGCCCGCGTCGGAGAGCGTCTTCACCTCGTGCACCAGGCACGCGCATTCGATGGCGCGGTCGCCGATCCGCCTGGCCAGCCGGATCGCCCTGGCCGAATGCGCGAGCGGTGCGGCCGTCTCGGTCCCGCGCCGGGTCGAGGACGACAGCAGCTGCGCCGCGAACGCGGTGAGCCTGGCGTCGCTGATGGTGCCGCGATCCAGCGACAGCGCGATGCGCTGGTGGTCGCGCCCCTGCCGCAGCGCACCCAGCGAATAGGCGAACAGCGCGCCGAGGGCGACCCGCACCCGGCACTCCACCGAGCGATCACCGGTGCGCAGCGCGGCGTCGAGCAGTTCCTCCAGTGCCCGCGCGACTTCCAGGCAGTTCGCGCCGCCGTCGATGAGTTCGGCGGTGGCCCAGGCGATGTCGGCGGCAGGAGCCAGCACCGGCCCGCCGGTCTTGGCACACTGGCGATACAACGAGACCAGGTTGTGGCGCTGCTCGACGAGCCAGGCCTGGGCGGCGTGCTCGTCGGCGAAACGGATGCCCGGCGCCGTGGTCGGGCGTAGGTGCTCGGGCAACCGGGTACCCGGATTGCACACGGCCACCGTGTGTTTCACCGTGGCCAGATAGAAGTCGAGCAGCCTGCGCAGCGCGGTGAGCGGCGGATCCGACTGCCCGGTGGACGGCAGTTCCCTGGCGAACAGACGCAGCAGGTCGTGATAGGTGTAGCGCCCCGGCGCGGTGGTCTCCAGCAGATTCAGATCCACCAGGTCCTCACACACCTGCTCGGCGTCGAGCACGTCGACACCGAGCACCGCCGCCGCGCCCTCGGTGCAGATCTCGCCGACCTCGGGCACCGCGAGCATCCGGAAGGCCCGCGCGTGCCCGGCGTCGAGCTGGTCGTAGCTGATCCGGAAGGCCAGTTCCACCGCGAGTTCCCCGGTACGCAGCACGCTGAGCCGCTGCTCGGTGTCGCGCAGCCGCTCGGCCAGGGTGTGTACGGTCCAGGCCGGGCGCGCGGCGAGCCTGGCCCCGACGATCCGCACCGCGAGCGGCAACCCGCCACACGCGCGCAGCACCGCGGCGACGGCCTCTGGTTCGGCGGCGATCCGGCACGGTCCCGCGATGCCCGCCAGCAGCCTGTGCGCCTCGGCGTCGGTGAGCACATCGAGGCGGACCGCGGTGTTGCCCGGCAGTTCGGGCAGCGCCGACCGGCTGGTGACCAGCACGGCCGACCCAGGTGTGCCGGGGATCAGCGGCACGATCTGGTCCACCGAGCGAGCGTTGTCGAGGACGACGAGCACCCGCTTGCCGTCGAGCCTGCTGCGGAACTGGGCGGCCCGTTCGGCGGCGCCACCGGCGAGTTCGCCCTCCTGCACGCCGAGCGCGCGCAGGAAGTCGCCGAGGGTGTCGGCGGCGGTCGCCCCACCCGCGCGGTCGGCGGCGAAGCCGTGCAGGTCGACGTGTAGTTGCCCGTCGGGGAACCGATCACGCACCCGATGCGCGACGTGCACGGCCAGCGCGCTCTTGCCGATCCCGCCCATGCCGCCGATCGTGCAGACCGGCACCCCGGTGCCGCCGGCGGTGAGCCGCTCGACGAGCAGGTCGACCACATCGCCGCGCCCGGTGAAGTCGACGACGTCGGCGGGCAACTGGGCCACCCGCTGCGGCACCCGTGGCCGCGGCGGCGCGGCGGGCGGCGCCAGCTCGCCGGCGAGGATGCGCCGGTGCAGCTCGGCGAGCTCGGGCCCGGGCTCGATGCCGAGCTGCTCGACCAGGTCGCGGCGGGTGTCGGCGTAGACGCGCAGCGCCTCGGCCTGCCTGCCGGAGTGGTAGAGCGCCGTCATCAGCAGGCCACGCGGCCGCTCCCGCAGGGGATGTTCGGCGCACAGCGGAGTGAGTTCGGCGACGGCCTCGGCGTAGCGGCCGCGTCGCAGGTCCAGTTCGGCGCGCTGTTCGAGCAGGAGCAGGCGCCGGTCGGTGAGGTGGGTGCGCTGCCGCTCGGCGAAGGGTCCGGGCAGACCCGCCAGCGGCGTCGCGGTCCAGTACCGCAGCGCGGCCTCGATCGCCTCGCGCGCGGCGCCGGGATCGGCGGTGTGCAGCCCGCCCAGCAGCTCGTCGACCTGTTCGATGTCGACGCAGCCCGCGGGCACTCGCAGCGCGTAGCCGCCACCGAGGGCCACCAGCACGCTCGGCGGCGCGCCCGCCGCGCGCTCGGGTTCCAGCACCCGGCGCAGATGCAGGATGTGGTTGCGCAGCGCGCCGACGGCGCTGGCGGTGGGGTTCTCGCCCCAGACGTCGTCGATGAGTTCGTCGACGGTCGCCGATCGGCCGGTCCGCAGCAGCAACGCGGCCAGGAGAGCGCGCTGCTGCCGGGAACCGAGGTCGAGCTCGGTCCCACCGCGCCAGGCACGGATCTCACCGAGCACGGCGAACTTCAGCATGCGGACAAATCTCTCTCCGGGGGAACTCAGACCGACAATCTAGCCAATTGCCCAGCATCCGGTCCCACCGAACGCGGGAAGGGGCACCCGGCGCTCGGCCGGATGCCCCTTCCCGCGGGTGACTAGTACCAGATGTAGAGGTCCCAGCCGTCCCAGTATTCGACGCACTCCCAGTAGTAGCCGCCCGTGTAGGACGACTCGCCGTCCGCCCGGCAGGCGGCGAGGGTCGCGTAGGTGCCGTAGTAGGTGCCCTCCGGTCCCGCGGATGCCGTGCCCGCGGCGACCGTCGACACCCCGGCGACGGTCGCCAGGGCCAGCAGTCCGGCGGCGATGGTGTTTTTGATGCGCATTTCGGGTACTCCTCTGTGTTCGTTTTCGACGTAACGAACGCTATGGACCCGGCCGCCCCGAAACAGCCACCCCTAGGGGGACTTTCACCCCACCATGGGCACTTCCACCTTCACCACCTGTTCAGCTCGGCTCGGCGGTGTCCTCCCGCCGGCCCGCCGCCTGGATGCCGCCCTGCATACGCAGCGGCACTTCCTTCCAGAACAGCACCAGGATCAGGGCGAGCAGCGCGACGCCGGTCGCGGCCAGGAACACCGTCGACATCGCGTCGGCGAAGCCCACCTGGAACGGCTCGGCCAGCGTCGGATCCAGCTGCTGGATGATCGAGCTGTCGCTCAGTACCGTGCCCGCGGCCGAGGTGTCGTGGGCCAGCAGGCCTTTCGCCAGCGCGGCGTCGGCGGGATTGGCGCTCTGCGCGCCCGCGATCACCGCCTGCTGATAGGTGGGATCGCTCGCCGCCCGCTCCATCTGCTCGGTGATGTTCGGGGTGAGCAGGGAGAACAGGATCGACAGGAACACCGCGGCGCCGAGCGTGCCGCCGATCTGCCGGAAGAACGTCGCCGACGCGGTGGAGACGCCCATGTCCTTGGGCGGCAACGCGTTCTGCAGGGCCAGGGTCAGCGGCTGCATCAGATTGCCGAGGCCGAAGCCGGTGATTCCCATGAACACCATCGCCAGCCACAGCGGACTCGTCGCGTCGAGCAGGTGCAGCAGGAACAGCCCGGCGGTCAGCGTCGCCGCGCCGATCACCGGAAACACCCGGTAGCGGCCGGTTTTGGAGATCAACCGGCCCGACAGGATGGAACCGAGCATCAGCCCGAGCACCAGCGGCAGCATCTGCAGGCCCGCCTCGGTGGGCCCGGCGCCACGCACGACCTGCAGATACTGCGGCAGCAGCAGCATGCCGCCGAACATGGCCGAGCCGACGACGAACGAGATCACCACGCCGAGCGCGAAGGTGCCGTTGCCGAAGATGCGCAGCGGGATCAGCGCGGCATCACCCATCACCTTCTCCACCGCGACGAAACCGGCGAGACCGAGCGCGCCGATGACGTAGCAGACCACCGACCCCGTACTGCCCCAGCCCCATTCGCGCCCCTGCTCGGCGACGATCAGCAGCGGTACCAGTCCGATCGCGAGGATCACCGCGCCGGCGAAGTCGATCCGATGGGTGGCGTGCGGCGTGCGCGGCAGCTTCAGCACCCTGGTCACCACCACCAGCGCGAGCAGGCCGAGCGGCACGTTCACCAGGAACACCCAGCGCCAGCCGGTCACGCCGAGAATGACGTCCTGCCCGGCGAGCAGACCGCCGAGCACCGGGCCGAGCACGCTCGAGATCCCGAACACCGCGAGGAAATAGCCCTGGTAGCGGGCCCGTTCGCGCGGGCTGATGATGTCGCCCGTGATGGCCAGCGCCAGCGACATCAGGCCACCGGCGCCGAGCCCCTGGAAGGCACGGAAGGCCGCGAGCTGGTACATCGAGGTGGCCAGCGTGCACAGCAGCGAGCCGAGGACGAACAGCCCGATCGCGGTGAGGAAGAACGGCTTTCGGCCGAACATGTCCGAGAGCTTGCCGTAGAGCGGGGTGCTGATCGTGGCGGTGATCAGGTAGGCCGTGGTCGCCCAGGCCTGTAGCGAATAGCCGTGCAGGTCGTCGGCGATGGTGCGGATGGAGGTCGACACGATCGTCTGATCGAGCGAGGCCAGCAGCATGCCGAGCATCAGCCCGGACAGGATGGTCAGGATCTGGCGGTGCGTGAAGCCAGCGGGCGACTCCGTCCCCTGATCGACGGTGGTCGTCACGAATCGCTCTCCCTCGCGGTGGCGCTCAGCTCGGGCGACCGGGTCAGCGACGGGCGGGCCGCGTCGTAGTCGGCGACGAAGCGGGTCAGCAGCGCCGCGAAGGCCGCGCGGTCCTCGCTCGACCAGTCCTCGGTGACGACCGCGATCGACTCGCGGCGCCTGGCCCGGATCCGGTCGGCGGTCTCGCGGCCCGCGTCGGTCGCCTCGAGCACCGTGGCGCGGCCGTCCTCGGGGTCGGCGGTGCGGCGCACCAGCCCCCGCTCCACCAGGGGGGCGACCTGCCTGCTCACCGTCGACGCGTCCGAATGGACCGCCTCGGCGAGCGCGCCCGAGCGCATCGGACCGTCACAGACCAGCCGGAACAGCACGACGAAACCCGCCGGGTCGATGCCGGAATGGTCCTTGATCTGGGCCAGGGCCCGATCGCGGAGCCGGTGCAGCCGGACGAGCTGGATCGCGATCGCGTCGATCGCGGGCTCGTGCTCACTCACGTCGAATCACCTTTACTTGCATCAATCAAATAGTTGTGTGATGCAAGTATGTAGACAGAACGGCTGCCGAGGCAACCGTTTGAACCGCCTTTACTCGCCCTTGAACTCGGGCGCGCGCTTCTGGAACACCGCCGTGATGGCCTCGGTGAGGTCCTTCGACGGCAGGAACGCCGCGTTCCAGGTCGACACGTAGCGCAGGCCGTCGGCCACCGCCGGGGCCGTCCGGTGCTCCAGCACGTCCTTGATGCCCTGCACGACCAGCGGCGGATTGTCGGCGATCTCGCGCGCCATCGCGTGCGCGGCCGCGACCACGGCCTCCTGATCGTCGAACACCTCGTTGACCAGGCCCATCCGCTCGGCCCGCGCCGCGTCGATGTCCTTGGCGGTGAAGGCCAGCTCGCGCAGGTTGCCCTCGCCGATGATGCCGGGCAGGCGCTGCAGCGAACCGATGTCGGCGACGATCGCCACCTTCGCCTCGCGCAGGCTGAACTTGGCGTCCGCACTGGCCAGGCGGATATCGGCGGCGGCGATCAGGTCCAGCCCGCCGCCGATGCACCAGCCCGAGACGGCGGCGATCACCGGCTTGGTGCACTCGGCGACCGCGGTCACCGAATCCTGCATGGCGCGGACCACCTTGAGGAACTCGGTGCGCGGTGCCGCCTTCGCGTCGTCGGCCAGCACGGGTGCGAGCATTCCGCCCATCGCGGCCAGGTCGAGCCCGAACGAGAAGTGCTTGCCCGCGCCGGTGAGAACGACGGCGCGCACCTGCGCGTCGGCGTCGAGCTCGCGGAAGATCTCCGGCAGCTCGCGCCAGAAATCGGGTCCCATCGCGTTGCCCTTACCCGGCCCGGTCAGTGTGACCTGGGCAACGTGGTCGGCGATCTCGACGGTGAAGGCCTGCCAATCAGTCATGCGACGAGTTTATTGGCGCTGGGTCAGCTGTGCGCGCGTGCCCTGCCCCGCACCCCGAATTCCCACTCCCCCGGCATCTTTCCCGCAATCCACCTACTCTGGATTCATGCGCAGGTCGTCTCTTCCGGCGGTCGCATGCCGCGTCGCCGACACGCTCATCGCCCGCGGGCATCACGGCGTCATCGTCTGCCCCGAGACGCCCGCGTCCACCGCCGCCGATGCCGCCCGCGCGCTCGGCGCCCACCCGACCGCGATCACCACCTCCCAGGTCTTCCTGCTCGACAACGATCCGGTGCTATTACTGGTCGCCGACCATCACACCGTCGATCTGGGCCGCACCGGCAAACGCCTGGAAGGCACCCTCCGGCCCGCCCCCGCCGAACTCGTCGAGAAGGTCACCGGCCAGCCGATCGACGGCACCGCACCGGTCGGCCACCCGACCAACCTGCCCACCTGGGTCGATACGGCCCTCTCCGAACACACGGAGGTCTGGGCGGCGGGCGGTCACCCGAACACGGTGTTCCGCACCAACTTCCGCGAGCTGGTGCGCATCACCGCCGGCCTGCCGATCCGAGTCGACTGAGCGCCCAGCGGTTTCCCACGCCGCGAATCACCGCGCGATGCCGTCGAGGAGCTGATCGAGACCGGTCTCGAATTGCCAACGCAGGTCGTCCTTGCGGGCGGCCTCGTGGACATAGCGCTGAAAAGTGGGGTAGCGACCGGTTTCGAGGAGCCAGCGCATCTGAGCGGCCAGACCCGCGCGGGCATCGGCGCCGGTGGCCCAACCGTTGCTGTCCATGAGTTCACGCAGACCGAGTTCGGACCCCGTCGCGCCGAGGGCGTAGGCGAAGACGGCGCGGCCCGCGGACATCGCCGCGTCGAGGTCGAGGCCGAGGTCGTGGTGCAGCGCCGACAGTGCGCGCTCGGTCAACGCCATCCGGTTCGGTGTCAGCTCGTAGGCCATCCGCGGCGCCGCCAGCCGTGTCAACCAGGGATGACGCAGAACCAGCTCTCGCACGGCGAGCGCCAGCTCGCGCAGGGTCGCGCGCCAGCCGGCTCCGGCCGGGAGGTCGATCTCGCCGTACGCGAGGTCGACCATCAGTTCCAGCACCTCGTCCTTGTTGGCCACGTGCCGGTACGCGGCCATGGGCGCCACGCCCAGCTCGGTGGCGAGGCGGCGCATGGTGATCGCGTCGAGCCCCTCGGCGTCGGCGACGGCGACAGCGGCCTCGGCGATACGCCATGCGGACAGCGCCTTGACCGGCTCCGCTTCGGCTTGCGACAGCCGCTCCCAGGGGAATGTCACGCGGTTCCCTTCCTCGTGCGTACTAAGTACACATCGCCGGTGTACGTTGAACACATGAGTGTACTTAGTACGCGCGCCTTGCTGACGGTGGGCGCGGCCGGACCTGTCGTCTTCGTCCTGACCTATCTCGCCAACGGCGCGGCGCGCCCCGGCTACGACTCCACCCACGACACCATCAGCACCCTGAGCCTCGCCCCCCACGGCTGGATCCAGGCCGCGAACTTCGTGGTCTACGGGGTTTCGACATGGTGTTTCGCGGTCGGCCTCCGCCGCACGGAGGCGCTGCGGACCTGGGGGTCAGGCAGCACTGTTCGTCGCCGGCGCCGGACTGATCCTGATCGGCTTCTTCCCCACCGATCCCGCCCTCGGCTTCCCCGCCGGAGCGCCGGCCACCGTCACCGGCATCGGCACCGTGCACAACATGGGCGCGCTGATCGTGTTTCTCGCTTTCCCGCTGGCCGCGTTCGCCGCCGTCACCAGGCCCTTCGGCTCCTGGGCGGCGTTCTCGATCGTCACCGGAGTGCTGTCCCTGGTCGCGGTCGGCGCGTTCTTCGCCGCGTTCGAAGGCACCGCCGAAGGCGGGACTTCATCGGCCGGATTCTTCGAGAGATTGCCCACCCTGTTCATCGGAGCGTGGCAGGTCGCGTTCACCCTCCGCGTTCTGGGCGGGAACCGGGCGATGGGCGCGGTTCCGGCGCGGGCGTAGGTTGGGGCCGTGGGTGAAGTGCGACGTACTCCGGCAGACCTGGTGGTGCCCGACGATCTGAGTGGGATCACCGCCGAGCAATATCGGGCATCGATGCGCCACTATCCGGCCGGTGTCACCGTCGTGACGATCGGCGCGGCGAGCGGCCCCGTCGGCTTCACGGCGACCTCGTTCGCCTCACTCTCCCTGGAACCGCCGCTGGTGTCGTTCAACATCGCGCACACCTCGTCGAGCATCGACGCCCTGCGTGCCGCCGACTCGGTCGTCATCCATTTCCTCGGCGAACACCAGCACGACCTCGCCCACCGCTTCTCCCGCACCGCCGCCGAACGCTTCACCGACCGCGCCCTCTGGACCACCCTCGACACCGGCGAGCCCGTCCTGCACGGCACCCCCATCTGGCTGCGCACCACCATCCACCAGCTCATCGACATCGGTGACCACACCCTCGCCGTGGGCCTGGTCACCCGAGTCCACGACGAAACCCAAGACTCCCCCTCCGCCGCCCCCCTCCTCTACTACAACGGCAGATACCACCGCCCCACCGCCCTCGACACCTGAACGGAGCACGTGCGAATGAGCGAATTCCGCGTCACCGGCGTATATCCCGTCAGCTTCGGACAGAACCCATTCGCGGTCGGATACGCGACAGGAACATTCGAGATCGGAGACCCCGTCGAGCTCCGCCGCTCGGGCGAGGTACTGACGCACGGCACGCTGAACGCGATGGTGATTCATCGATCACCGCGAGGCGAGTTCTCGTTCACCTTCTCGGACGATATCTCCCAGCAGGTTCGTACCGGTGACGTTATCCAGTCGATGGATATGACGGACTACCTCATCGCTACCCATGGCGGCACGGACCTCATCGAGTCCGCGCAGGACGCACGCCTCGGGCGAACCGTACGAGGCGAGTTGATCGATCCCGACTCAGCGGTCGACTGATACTTCAGCGGCCGCAACCTCGAGGTCACGGCCGCTCGCCAGGCGGCTCAGCCGATCAGGCAGGGGGCGGCGCCGAGGGCGTCGGGGGTGAGGGGGCGGGTTTCGGGGGTGGGGTTCCAGTGGGGGCCGGTGGCGGTGTAGGTCCAGGTGGGGCCTGAGGTGACGAGGCGGGTGATCGCGTCGATGAGGCGGTCCACGTCGGCGGCGGTGGTGCCGAGGCCGATGCTGGCGCGCAGGGCGGCGTCGAGGCCGAGGTGGGACAGGAGCGGGTGGGCGCAGAAGCGGCCGTCGCGGACGCCGATGGCGTGTTCGGCGGAGAGGTAGGCGGCGACCTGGCCGGGAGCGTAATCGGCGACGGTGAAACAGACGATGCCGACGGCATCGGGGCTGTCGGACCAGATGCGAACCAGCTCGACACCGGGCAGCGCCGAGAGCCCATCGCGCAGCCGGTCGGCCAGGAAGCGTTCGTGGGCAACGAGTTCGGCGGGATCGATGGCGGCGAGCGCGTCGCAGGCGGCGGCGATGGCGGCCGCGCCGAGCACATTCGGCGAGCCGGCCTCGTGCCGCTGCGGCGCCGCGGCCCAGTCGGCCTTGTCCACGCCGACCTCCCGCACCGCCCCGCCGCCGGCCAGGTAGGGCGCTCCCGCGTCGAGCCAATCCCGGCGCCCGACCAGCACACCGCTGCCGAACGGCGCGTACAGCTTGTGCCCGGAGAACGCGAGATAGTCGATCCCGCTCTCGCGCAGCGAGATCCGGCGGTGCGGGGCCAGCTGTGCCGCGTCGACGAGGATCCGCGCTCCGCACTGGTGCGCGATGGTGGCCAGCCGCTCCAGCGGCAGTACCTCACCGGTGACGTTCGAGGCGCCGGTCACCGCGAGCAAAGCCGCGGGCCTGCTGCACAATTCGCCGATGACGGCGCGAATGGTCTCCTCGACGGTGTCGGCGGCCCGCACGACCCGGCGCCCGTGCGCTGTCCACGGCAGGAAGTTCGCGTGATGCTCGATGTCGAGCACCACCGTCTCCCCCGGCACGCACCCGGCCAGCAGGTTCAGCGAATCGGTGGTGTTGCGGGTGAACACGACGACCTGGTCGTCGCAGGCGTCGAGGAACCGCGCCACCGAACCGCGCGAGGCCTCGTAGCACTCGGTGGAGATCCGCGAGGCGTACCCGGCGCCGCGATGCACGCTGGCGTAGTACGGCAGCAGCTGCGAGATCCGGTCGGTGACCTGCCGCAACGCCGGCGCACTCGCCGCGTAGTCGAAGTTGGCGTAGGTGCTGGTGCCGCCCTGGACGAGCGGTACGCGCAGGTCGGCGCCGGAGACGGCGGCCAGGGCACAGGTGGGGTCGATTACTGCGGTCATCACGAAATCCCGTCGGCTCAGGGACTCGATCTTCGAAAGAGGCGAGTCCGCGCTTGCCGCGCCCACTGCGGACGGCGGCCTGGTCGTCACCCGGAGCACCCCACCGCGGAGGAGGGTTGCCGACCAGCTAGCCGGGGCTTGACGCTGGTACTCGTGACCTGTGGACGAGAGTGACAGACGATCACCGAAGCTGTCAACCACCCTCGCCTCCAGCCGTGGCGACCACCCGAGTACACCGCCGCCGTGACCGGAGGAAAACCGCCGGCGCTGCCGCTCCAACCACACCTCGCGGCCGACCCCCGTATCCGCCACTGCCACAACGGGTTGGCAGCATTCCGACCGGGCTCGATTGCCACGAACTTGCCGAATCTTCGTGATGACCCCAACGATCGAGCGCATCCATGATGGATTCCCCAAATGATTGATCCGCTCAATCATTTGTTACAGTGGCCACCATGTCCACGAACCCGAACGCCGTCCGCGGCCTGCCGCGCTACCCGGTGTACGCGCTCGGACGGCTCACCAAGGCGCTGCACGCCGAGATCGATGTCCCGCTGCGCGATCACTGGGTGCTCACCTTCATCGCGGAGAACGCGGACCTGACCCAGAAGAAGGTCGGCGACGCGCTCGGCATCGACCGCAGCGAAGTCGTCCGGTTGATCGACGCGCTGGAACGCGGCGGCCTGGTCGAACGCACCCGCGACGGCAAGGACCGGCGGAAATACCGGCTGCGGATCACCGATGCCGGGCGCAAGCAGTGCAAGCGCACCGACCGCCTGATCGCCGACGCCACCGCGCGCGTGCTCGCGCGGCTCGACTCCGACGAACAGCGGCAGCTGCACCAGCTCGCCGTCACCGCGCTGGGCGAGACCCCGGAATCACCCTCGTGATCGGCGCCGACGGCACGCTCGACGCTGCCGTCCGGGCGCCCGCCTCCCGAGTACCGTTGGCATCTGGTGACCATCCTGTTTGCCCTCCGGTAACCCGACCGTGAAATGACTGACGACACCGATGGGGGTCAACCGATGAGAGGTGGACTGAGCACGATGCTCGAGCCACGCACTGAGGAACCGGCCAGGTTGCGTGATCCGCTGTTACGCGCCGACCTGGCCGCGCCGCCGCGCACCCTGGTCGACATCCTGACCAGCACCGCGCTGGCCCACCCCGACGCACCGGCCATCGACGACGGCACCGTCGTGCTCAGCTACCTGGAACTGATCGCGGCGATCGAGGCCAGGATGGTCGAGCTCACCGCGGCGGGCGTGCATCCCGGCGACCGGGTCGGCGTGCGGATGCCGTCGGGCTCGGCCGCGCTGTATGTCACCATCCTGGCGGTGCTGTACTGCGGCGCCGCGTACGTGCCCGTCGACGCCGACGACCCCGAGGAGCGCGCCCGGCTTGTCTTCGGCGAGGCCAGGGTGAGCGCCGTGGCCACCGCCGACGGCATCGAATCGGCCACCACCACCGCCGGTCGCCCGCCCACCTCCGACTGGAACACCCTGCCCGGCCCCGCCGACGACGCCTGGATCATCTTCACCTCCGGCTCCACCGGCACCCCGAAGGGTGTCGCGGTGACCCATCGCAATGCCGCCGCCTTCGTCGACGCCGAGGCCAACCTGTTCCTCCAGCGTGCCCCGATCGGCCCCGGCGACCGCGTGCTGGCCGGGCTGTCGGTGGCTTTCGACGCCTCGTGCGAGGAGATGTGGCTGGCCTGGCGCCACGGCGCCTGCCTGGTCCCCGCGCCGCGCGAGCTCGTCCGCACCGGCGCCGATCTCGGCCCCTGGCTGATGCGCCGTGAGATCAGCATCGTCTCCACCGTGCCGACCCTGGCCGCGACCTGGCCCGCCGAGGCGCTCGACTCGGTGCGGCTGTTGATCTTCGGCGGCGAAGCGGTCCCGCCGGAGCTGGCCGAACGCCTGGCCGGTGGCGCCGAACGCGAGGTGTGGAACACCTATGGCCCCACCGAGGCCACCGTCGTCGCCTGCGCCGCACTGCTCGACGGCACCATGCCGATCCGCATCGGCCTGCCGCTGGACGGCTGGGACCTCACCGTCGTCGACCCACAGGGCCAGCCGGTCCCGGTGGGCGAGACCGGGGAACTGGTGATCGGCGGCGTCGGTCTCGCCCGCTACCTTGACCCGGCCAAGGACGCCGAGAAGTACGCCCCGCTGCCCTCGCTCGGCTGGGAGCGCGCGTACCGCAGCGGCGATCTGGTGCGCAACGATCCCGACGGCCTGATCTTCCTCGGCCGCGCCGACGACCAGATCAAGATCGGCGGCCGCCGCATCGAACTCGGCGAGCTCGACAACGCGCTGCAGCACCTGCCCGGCGTCAGCGGCGCGGCCGCCGCGATCCGGACGACCAAGGCGGGCAACAAGATCCTGGTCGGCTACCTCACCGGCCCCGGACCCGACTACGACATCAAGAAGGCCAGAGAGATTCTGGCCGAACAGCTTCCGGCCCCGCTGGTGCCGCGCCTCGCGATCGTCGCCGACCTGCCGACCCGCACCTCGGGCAAGGTCGACCGCAACGCCCTGCCCTGGCCGCTACCAAGCACCGAGGAGCCCGCCGCATCCGGGCTCGGCGGCACCGCGGCCTGGGTCGCCGGGCTCTGGGACGCCATCCTGGGCGCCGAACCCACCGACCTCGACGCCGAGTTCTTCGATCTGGGCGGCGGCTCGCTCTCGGCCGCCCAGCTGGTCGGCGCGCTGCGCGAGCGGTATCCGCACGTCACCGTCGCCGATCTCTACGACCATCCGCGGCTCGGCTCGCTGGTCCAGTTGCTCGACGGCAGCGCTCCCGTCGCGGCCGTCGACACCCGGGTCGTCGCGCCGCCGCCCTTGCGCGCGCAGCTAACCCAGGGGCAGGGCACCCACCCCCACACCACCCCACACCCCCCGCAAAAGGTCACCATGATGAAGCGTCTACCTCTCGCCGCTGTGATCGTCGGTATTGCGGCCGTCCTGATTGTGCTCATCACGGTACTGACAGGCGGCGCCGAGGAATCCGGGCCCGCGCCCGATACGCACACCCCTGGTGCCG
>NZ_JARWOJ010000223.1 GCF_029868625.1 Nocardia neocaledoniensis
TTTTTGGGCTTTTATTGGACGCCCCCCAATTACTCCCCGGGGCTATCGGGGGTCCCCCGCCGGGGCCGCCCCCGGGGGCGGGCCGTACGCGGTGACCCGCGGCCGCACCATGGGTGCGGCGCACGACCTGGACATGCTCACGGTGGTGGTGGCCGTGCACCCCGCCCCCACCCTGCGCCGACCGGAACCCGAGTACGCGACGATCGCACGGCTGTGCAAGCGTCCGCAGTCGGTGGCCGAGGTCTCGGCCGTGCTGAAACTTCCTCTGGCGGTGACCAAGATCCTCGTCGGTGATCTCATCGGCGAGGGCCACCTCATCTTCCGGGCTCCGGTGGCGGCCGAGGCCGGCGCGGGAGACCTCAACGTATTGCGAGCGGTTCTGGATGGCATCCGAAAACTTTGACCCCACAGCATCGGGCGGGCAGCACCTGGCCGCCTCGGTGAAGATCCTCATCGCCGGCGGCTTCGGCGTCGGCAAGACCACGATGGTCTCCTCGATCAGCGAGATCGCGCCCCTGCGCACCGAGGAGCTGATCACCGAGGTCAGTACCGGCGTCGACGATCTGTCGGGGGTGGAGCAGAAGTCGACGACCACGGTGGCGCTGGACTTCGGCCGCATCACCATCGATCGCGACCTGGTGCTCTACCTGTTCGGCACGCCCGGCCAGGACCGATTCTGGTTCCTCTGGGACGAGCTGTGCCGTGGTGCGCTCGGCGCGATCGTGCTCGCCGACACCCGGCGGCTGAGCAACTCCTTCGCCGCCGTCGACTTCTTCGAGCGGCGCGGCTTGCCGTTCCTGATCGCGGTGAACTGCTTCGAGGGCGCCCCGCGCTACACCGTCGACGAGGTACGTGACGCACTCGATCTCGATCCCAACACGCCGGTGATGCTGTGCGACGCGCGCGATCGTCCGTCGGCCAAGGCGGTGCTGACGCACCTGGTCGAGTACCTGATCGAGCGCGCGACCCGGACCCCGGTGACCACCTAGGGCAGCACTTGTTCCGCACGGCAACGGTGCACCACCAGAACGAGAAACACCCCGCGATCACCATCGCGGGGTGTTTTTCCGTGCGGGGCTGCCGAACTCAGGCTTCGCCTTCGGCGATCGCGGCGAGCCGGTCCACCGAGGCCAGCAGCTTGTCGGAGGTCGTGGCCCTGGCCCGCACCTCGCGCTTCTCGTCGTGCAGTCGCGTCCAATCATAGGTGTGGGTCACCCGCGAGGTGCGCTCGTCGATCGGCTCGACCTCCCAGCGCCACAGGTGACCGGGCGGGGTCAGGCCGGGCTCGGACGGATTCCACGCGATGCGCCGACCCTCCTCGAACTCGACGATGTGGTTGTCGCGGTCGGCGCCGTTGGTGAGGGTCGTGGTGAACACGTCACCCACGGCGCGCACCCGCTGACCCGGCTTCGCCTGCGCGAGATTGTCGTTGCCGTCCCAGCGCGGCTGCTGGGTGGGATCGGCGATCAGCTCGAAGATCGTGGCGGCGCTCGCCGCGACGTCGCGGGTGGCGTGGACGATGCGGGGCACGTCGGAGGTTTCGGTCACGGGCCGATCGAACCAGCGGCGCGCCGCCCCGGCAAGCCTTCCACTCGAGCGCGCGACGAATTCGCCGAGCGGCCGGCGGCTCGACACCCGCGGCGCGGACGGGCTTCCTCGGCATATGCGCCGAAGTAGTTCGCTCCACTAACGTTGCGGGGTGCTTGGACATTCACATGCGACGAGTGGGGCGCTGGCCTGGGCGGGAACCGCCGCGGCGCTCCCCCTCACGGTCGCCGCGTTTCCCCTGTTCGACAGCGACACAACCCGATTCGGGATCGCCGAATTGATCATGGGGACGCTGCTCACCGCGGGCGCGGCGCTGCTGCCGGACGCGGACCATCCGAGCGGGACCATCTCGCATGTGCTCGGCCCGCTGTCACATCACCTGTGCCGGTTGATCTCCTGGGCCTCGGGTGGGCACCGGCACGGCACCCACTCGCTGCTGTTCGTGATCGTCGCGATCGCCGCCACCTGGGCGGGCGAGCACTATCTGGGCAGGCCGTTCACCCTGGCCCTCGTCTTCTTCCTGCTGGCGCTGGCGGTGCGCTCGCTGCACCTGTGCCCACCGGGCAAGAGCGTGCGCACGTACGGGACGGTCATCGTGCTGGCGACGGCGGGAACCTTCGCGGTGGACCACTGGATCGTGGATCGTCCCGCGTGGCTGCCGATCTGCGTGGGTCTCGGCTGTCTGGCGCATCTGCTCGGCGACTGTCTCACCGAGCGCGGGGTCCGGTTGCTGTGGCCGTTCCCGCTGCGCACGCGGGTGCCGCTGATCGAGCGGACTGGCAATCGGGTCGAAACCTGGGTCATCTCGCCGCTTTTCGTGCTCGGCACGCTCGGCGCGCTGTGGTACGCGATCGTCCATCAACCCTGATCCCCCGCGGCCGAGGGCGGCGGGCTCCCCCGCCGTCCCTGCCTTCTTTTCTCGTTGTCAGCTTGCGATGACACATAGTTCAATGCGCATATCGCAGTAGTAACATGTGTTCGGTTGTGACGGCGCAACGTCGACATCGGCCTTCCTCGTGAATCCGCACCCACTGCGCGCATTTTTCAGTGCACAGTTGTACTCTCAAATCCGTGACCGAGCAGATCCCCCAGTCCCAGGCCGAAGTACAGGCACTCACGCGGCTGGCCGGCGACGAGTTCATCGGCGCCGTCGACGGGATCGCGGCGATCCACCGCGCCATCTCCGACCGGGTCTTCGCGGCCGTGCGGATCGGGGTCGGCCCCGCCGCGGCGCCGGTGAAGGCCGTGCACGACGCCATCACCGCCGGGGTGTACGCGGCGGTCGGCGGGACCGGATTCGTGGTGAGCGAGGTCGCGGGGGCCGTGCAGCTCCCCCAGCTGCCCGCGCCCTCGCGCACCGTGTGGGGCGCGGGCGCGCTCGCCGCCCTGCAGGGACTGATCGGCGACGAGCTCGAGGACGAGGCCCCGATCCTGGCCTCCCCCATGACCTTCCGCGTAGACGGCGCCCCCGTCCCACCCGAGCAGCTGGCCGCGCACTTCGCGGTGCCGACCTCCCGGCTCGTCGTCCACGTGCACGGCCTGGTGGAGACCGAGCACGCCTGGCGGCTCGGCGGCCGCCCCGCCTACGGCGAGCGCCTCGATCTCGACCTCGGCTACACCCCGATCTTCGTGCGCTACAACACCGGGCTGCACATCTCCGAGAACGCGGCGCTGCTCAGCGCGCAGCTGGCCCGCCTGGTGGCGGCCTGGCCGCTGCCGGTCCATCAGATCTGCCTGCTCGGACATTCGATGGGCGGGCTGGTCGCGCGCAGCGCCTGTCATCAGGCCGACGTGGCCGGAGAGGCGTGGGTGCGCGCGGTCCGCCAGGTCGTCTGCCTCGGTTCGCCGCACCTGGGCGCTCCGCTGGAACAGGCCGCGCACTACGCCGCGGCGGCGCTGCACCGGCTGCCGGAGACCCGGCCGCTGGCCACCCTGCTGCGCAGGCGCAGCGCGGGCATCCGCGACCTGCGGCAGGGGTCACTGGTCGACGAGGACTGGCGCGATCTCGATGTCGACACCCTGCGCGCGCGAGCGGTGCGCGAGGTGCCGCTGCTGGCCGACACCGAGCACTACTTCGTCACCGCCACGGTCACCCGCAGTGCCCGGCACCCCCTCGGACGGATCATCGGCGACGGGCTGGTGCTCACCGGCAGCGGATCGGGCCGGGGGCGGACCAGGCGGATCGGCATGGGCGGCGTCGACGGCCTGCACATCCCCGCCGCACACCACTTCAGCCTGCTCAATCACGAGGCGGTCTATCGCGCCCTGCACGGCTGGCTGACGAGCACGCCCCGCAGGGCGGTCGGGGTGGATACGCTGTCGCCATGACTCTCGACCACGGCGATCCCGGCGACGCACCCGCCATCCCGCTGCCGCTGACCCCCTTGGCCAACGAGGCGCGCCCGTCGGCGGCCGAGGAGGCCAGAACGATTGCGGCGGCGACCAATACGGGCACCCTGGCCAGCCTCACGGCCGACGGCGCGCCGTGGGCCTCCTTCATCACCTACGGCCTGCTCGACGGCGCGCCGGTGCTGAGCGTCTCGCGGCTGGCCGAGCACGGCCGCAATCTGGCCGCCGATCCGCGCGCCAGCATCGCGATCGTGACGCCCGACATTCCCGCCGATCCGCTGGCGGGCACCCGCATCACGCTGGCCGGCGTAGTGGAACAGCCGGTCGGCGCCGAGGCCGAGGCGGCGCGGGCCGCGCACCTGGCCGCCGTCCCGGCCGCGAAGTACTACATCGACTACAGCGACTTCACGCTGTGGGTGCTGCGGATCCAGCGGGTGCGGTGGGTCGGCGGATACGGGCGGATGGACTCGGCCTCCGCCGAGCAGTACCTGGCCGCCGATCCCGATCCGATCGTGCCGCAGGCCGGGCCGGGCATCGCGCACCTCAACGCCGATCACGCCGACGCGCTGCTGGCCATGGCCCAGCACCTCGGCGGTTTCCCCGACGCCACCGCCGCCGCCTGCGAGCGGGCCGATCGCTACGGCCTCGAACTCCGGGTGGAGACCCCGCGCGGGGTGGCGCGCACGCGGGTCGGCTACGCGCAGCCGCTCACCGAGGTCGGTGAATTGCGCTCGGCGACGGTCGAACTCGCCCGCCGGGCGCGCGCGGCGGGCTGATCCGGCGCGCGGCAGGCGACTCGGCGATCGTGACCTTCCGCTTCCTCAGTGCCAGAGGGCGGCCACGGCGACGTTGACGATCGCGAGTCCGCCCGCCGCGTCGGTCATCCAGTCCAGCTGCTTGCCGCGTTTGGCGTCGGCCCTGCCCATCTCGGCCAGCGCGGTGACCGCCACCGAGATCGCCAGCTTCACGGCCAGCTTGGTCGTATCGGGCTCCTTGTCGAGCGAATCGACGCCCGAGGCAAGGCCGGCGAGGATCACGCCGGTGATCAGCTGGGCCCGCGCGCCCCACACCATCAACTCGGAGACGGCGGGGCGGGACGCGACGAAGCCACCGACCAGGGCGGCCATGCCGAGCAGGTGGGTGACAACCACCAGGTCATAAACGAATTCCATGAACGCCGAGCGTAGTTCACGCGAAAACGGCCGGTGTCCGAAGACACCGGCCGATTCCCGACGAACAATTCCGTGCGATCAGACGCCCGGCTGATCGAGCAGATGTGAATCCTTGCGCACGCCGAAGGCGGTGATGATTTCCATGATGCCGATGACGATCAGCCAGATACCGGCCACCAGCACCAGGGTGGCGATCGAACTGATCGGCCACACGATCAGGACCACGCCCGCGATCGCGCTGATGGCGCCGTAGAAGATCTGCCAGCCGCGGCCGGGGACGCCGGACTCGGCGAGCGCGGCGAACAGCACGGCCACCCCGCGGAAGAGCCAGCTGATGCCGATGAACAAGCCGAGCAACACGATCGAGGTGAAGTCGTCGCGGAAGCAGAAGACACCGATGATCAGCGACAGCACACCGCTGATGAAGGACAGCACCCGGAAGCTGGTGCTCGGCAGGTGGGTGAACGCGGTGACCAGTTGGAAAATGCCGCTGACCACCATGTAGACGCCGAACAGAATGCCCGCCACCAGCAGCGACGGACCGGGCCACACCAGCATGATGATGCCGAGGATCACCGCGAGGAGACCGGTGACGAGAATCGTTTGCCAGGTTTTCTTGGCAAGAGCCGCGATGGGGCTCTCCAACACGGTATTTGTCGTCATGACGAGATGTTATGCCGATCCACTCTCGTTTTCCGGAGATTAGCTGGCGCTGTTGCCGTGTCGCGACCACCGCCGCCGCCGCGGACAGGCCGGCACGGGCCCGCTCGTGACCACCGCCACGTCGTTGCCCGCGCGAACGTTTGACGCCCCTGGGTCTCGGGTAGCTCATGGAAGTGTCGGTTGTACTCGTGCTGCAAGCTCGGGGCCTCGGTGATCTGCTCGCCGCGGTCCCGGCTCTGCGTGCCCTGCGTCGGGCCGAACCGCGCAGCAAGATCGTGCTGGCGGCGCCGCATCGATTGGAACAGATCGTCGACCTGATCTCCTCGGTCGACGAACTGGTTCCCACTGCCGATCCGGCGGCCCTGATCTGGGACGGACCGGCGCCCGAACTGGCGGTGAACCTGCACGGCGCGGACAGTGCGAGCGCGCGGGCGCTCGCCGACACGGGCGCCGACCGGATCATCGGCCATCGCTGCGCCGCGCTGCCCAAGCTCGCCGGGCCCCGGTGGGACCCGGAGGCGCACGCGGTGGACCGCTGGTGCCGGCTGCTCGAGTCGGAAGGGATCGTGGCCGATCGCCGCAATCTCGGACTGGTGCCCCCGGTGGCCTCGCTGAGCCGGCGCGACTGCGTGGTCGTGCACATCGGCGCGGGCGCGCCCGCGCGCCGGTGGCCGCCGGAGCGTTTCGCCGCGGTGGTGCGCCACCTCCTCGTCCTCGGCCGCGACGTGGTGCTCACCGGTGACCCGTTCGAGCGCGAGATCGCGATGCAGGTGGCCGCCCAGGCCGGACTGCCCGACGGCCGGGTGCTGGCGGGCAGGCAGAACCTCACCGATCTGGCCGCCACGGTCGCCGAGGCGGCCCTGGTGATCAGCGGCGACACCGGCGTCGCGCACCTGGCCACGGCGTTCGGCACCCGCACCGTCCTGCTCTTCGGGCCGACGCCGCCGCGTCGCGGCGGTCCCCCCGCCCACCTGCTCGGCAGGCACGCGGTGCTGTGGGCCGGACAGGTCGGCGACCCCGACGGCCGAGCGCCCGATCCCGGCCTGCTGCGGATCGGGGTCCCCGAGGTCGTGGCCGCGGTCGACGCGCAGCTGGACAAGCAGGACTGGGCCGAGTCGACCCGCTCGCGCTACCGCCGGGTGGGCTGAGCCGGGCCGGGACCGGCCGCGTCGCGCAATCGCGCGGCATGCGCGGCCAGCGCGCTGGGCCGGAACTGGTCGAGATAGTCGCGCGCATCGGCGAGGCCACGGGGGTCCAGGGAGTACAGGTGGCGGTTGCCGTCGCGGCGCATGCTCACCAGATGCGCCTCCCGCAGCACCCGCAGGTGCTGCGACGCGGCGGAACTGGTGATCCCCGTGGCGGCGGCGAGCTCGGCCACCGAGCGCGGCCCCTGCGGCAGCGCTTCGAAGATCGCGCGCCGGGTGGGGTCGGACAGGGCCGTGATGGCCCGGACTCCGTTAGTGTCCACTGAATCAGTGTCCTCGGGAAGCAGCGATTCGGCAATGATCTTGCGACCTGCGCAGACGCCCCGGTCGCTCCCGGGAATTTCCGCTTTCGTTATGTCGCTGTTATAGATCAACTGGCGTTATAGCGGTCCGTGATCACAGCCACATCGTTCGGTGTCGAGGTTACGACTTCGCTACGTTCGAGACATGTTCGTGACCAACCCGTTATCTGCTCGAGTCTCCGACGCCCTCGCCGGTCGTTGGGGAGGCGTTGTCGCGGGTGCGGTGGCTCTGTCCGCACTCGTGGGTACCTCCGCCGCCACCTTCGGTGAGCCCGAGACCCCGACCTCCGGCACCACGATCGCCGCGAGCTCGGCCGACGCCATCACCGCGGGTCAGTCGCCGTACAGCCTCGCCGCCCACACCCCGGCCGAGGCGCAGGGTCCGCAGGGCACCGCGCCCGCTCCCCTGGAGGAGCACCGCGAGGCCGCGGCCTTCGCACTGCCGCCACTGCCCGCGATCGCACCGCCTCCGCCGCCGCCGCGCCCGCACACCGTCCGGCCGGTCAACGGCAGGCTGACCTCCTACTTCGGCCCCCGCTGGGGCGCCGCGCACAACGGCATCGACTTCGGCGATCCGATCGGCGCGCCGGTCTTCGCCGTCACCGACGGTACCGTGATCGAGACCGGCCCGGCCTCCGGGTTCGGCCTGTGGGTCCGCATCCAGCAGGACGACGGCACCATCGGCGTGTACGGCCACGTCAACGAGATCCTGGTCGAGACCGGTCAGCACGTCAACGCCGGTGACGTCATCGCCACCGTCGGCAACCGTGGCCAGTCGACCGGCCCCCACCTGCACTACGAGGTGCACGTGCCGGACGGCTCCCTCTACGGCGCCCCGATCGATCCGCACCCGTGGCTGGCCGCCCGCGGCATCGACGTCGGCGTTCCGCAGGACTGAGCCTCACGACATCCTGATCCGCGCCGCCCGCGCGATCAGGAAATCCCGAAGCCGCGCGACCGCGAGCGTCGGCCGATGGCCTCCCGAGACCAGCCCGATCTCGCGGTCGCGTTCGCCATCGATGGGCACCACCGCGAGGTCGGGATGCGGCTGCTCGGCCGCGGGCAGCAGCGCGACTCCGAGCCCGAGCGCGACCAGTTCGCGCAGCGTCTCGAATTCGGTGATCTCGAAGGCCACGCGCGGCGTGAAACCCGCTGCGGCGCACCAGGAATCGAGCAACTTGCGCAGCTGATAGCTGGGCGGATTCGCGATGAAGGGCTCCCCGGCCAGGTCGGCGAGGTCGATCCCGGCACGCCCGGCCAGCCGGTGGGTGCGCGCGACGTGCAGATCGATGCGCTGCCGACCCAGCGGCACCGTCGGCAGGTCGGCCGGCGGTGGAATCATCACCGCCAGGTCCAGGGTGCCCGCGCGCACCTGGTCGGCCAGTGCCTCGCCGTGCGCTTGCACCAGGTGCAGCCGGATCCGCGGCGCCCCCGTGTGGAATTGCGCCAGTAAGGTCGGGATGCTCACCGGTCCGAGAGTGAGCGGGAAGCCGAAGCGGACGAGACCGCTGTCGGGGTCGGCGTCGGCGCGCACGCGGCGCACGGCGTCGTCGAGCGTGCGCACCAGTCCGCGGGTGTGCTCGTAGAGCTCGCGGCCCTGCGGCGTGAGTGTCACGCCCCGGCCGACGGGCTGGAACAGCGCCACGCCGAGGGTCTGCTCGATCGTCTTGATCCGGCGGCTCAGCGAGGACTGCGGTACCCCGAGTCGCAGCGCCGCGCGGGTGAAGTGTCCTTCCTCGGCCGCCGCGTCGAACGCGGCCAGCAGCGGTGCCAGCGCCTGGGCGCCCCCGTCGCCGTTCTCATCCATTTCCGGATCATATCCTCGGCGATTCCGTATTGGACGGATCACTCCCCGCGGCGTGACGATGGCAGCACACCAGCTCACGAGAGGTTCGACGATGACCCAGACGACACCCCTGCACCCCGCCGGCGGCGACGATGTGCTCGACGCCGTGCTGATCGGCGGCGGCGTCATGTCCGCCACGCTCGGCGCGCTGCTCAGCACGCTCGCGCCGGACTGGTCGATCGCGCTGTTCGAGCGACTCGGCGAACCGGCGGCCGAGAGCAGCCACCCCTGGAACAACGCGGGCACCGGACATTCGGGTCTGTGCGAGCTCAACTACATGCCCGATCCGAGCGACGGGACGCGGGCCGCGGCGATCGCCGCGCAGTTCGAGCTCTCCCGGCGCTGCTGGTCGGCGCTGGCGGCGCGCGGCGCCCTGACCGACCCCGGCACCTTCGTCCATTCCACGCCGCACGTGACCGTGGTGTTCGGCGAGCGCGATATCGCCTACCTGCGGCAGCGGTACGCCACCCTGCGCGAACAGCCGGGCTTCGCGGCGATGGAGTTCACCGAGGATCGCGCGGTGATCGCCGAGTGGGCGCCACTGCTCGTGCGCGGCCGCGCCGACGGGGAGCCGATGGCGGCGACCCGCCACCGCGCGGGCACCGACGTCGACTTCGGCGCGCTCACCAGATCACTACTGGCGACGATGACGGCCGCGGGCAACGCGGTCCGGCTGCACCGCGAGATCACCGGCCTCACCCGCGGCAGGGACGGCCTGTGGACCGTGCGTGGACGAGACCTCGACAGCGGCAGGCGTTTTCATGTGCGCGCCCGGTTCGTCTTCGTGGGCGCGGGTGGCTACGCGCTGCGCCTGCTGCAGCGGGCGGGGCTGCCGGAGGTCCGCGGGTACGGCGTGTTCCCGCTCGGCGCGCAGTTCCTGCGTACCGACAATCCCGAGGTCGTCGCCGAGCACCACGCCAAGGTCTACAGTCAGGCCGCCCTCGGGGCCCCGCCGATGTCGGTGCCGCACCTGGACCGGCGCGAGGTCGACGGCGCCGCGTCGCTGCTGTTCGGCCCGTACGCCACCTTCAGCACCCGACTGCTGCGCCACGGCAAGCTCACCGATCTGTTCACCACGCTGCGGCCGCACAATATCGTGCCGCTGGTGTCGGTCGGCCTGCGCAATCTCGATCTGGTGCGGTACCTGATCACCGAGCTGCTGGCGTCGCGGCGCCGCAAGTTCACCCAGCTGCGCCGCTTCTACCCGACCGCCGACCCGGCGGACTGGGAGCTGGTGCAGGCCGGGCAGCGGGCGCAGCTGGTGAAGCCCGACGGCAGGTACGGTGGGGTGCTCGAATTCGGGACCGAGCTGGTGACCGGCGCCGACGGGACCGTGGCCGGGCTGCTCGGCGCCTCGCCGGGCGCGTCGATCGCGCCGTCGATCATGCGTGAGCTGCTCGACCGGTGCTTCCCGGCCCGCCGGTACGAATGGGCGCCCCTGCTGGCCGAGCTGCTGCCCGAGGCGGACGTTGACACTCGTTTGACCGCTTTGTAATTTACCAATTGGTAAGTTCCCGTCGTACCGCTACCCCAGGAGTCCTCGTGCTCGAACGTCTCGCCCGGTCCCTGCTGCTCAATCCCCCGGCCGTTCCCCGGACGGTGGCGCGGCTCGTGCTGGGCGAGCGACACGAGATCGCGGGCAAGACCGTGCTGCTGACGGGGGCGTCCTCCGGTGTCGGACGCGCGGCGGCACACGCCCTCGGCCGCGACGGCGCCCGCCTGATCCTGGTCGCCCGCACCGCCGAGCCACTGCTCGAGGTCCGCGACGCGGTCCGAGCGAACGGCGGACAGGCCGAGGCGATCACCTGCGACCTGTCCGACGCCGACGACACCGACGCACTGGTCAAAACGGTGCTCGACGAGTACGGCACGATCGACGTGCTGGTGAACAACGCCGGCCGATCCATCCGGCGCCGCGCGGCCGAGGCCACCGACCGCTTCCACGACTACGAACGCACCATGGCGCTGAACTACTTCGGCGCCGCGCGACTCACCATGGGACTGCTGCCCGCGATGCTCGCGGCGGGCCGAGGCCACATCGTCAACGTCGCCACCTGGGGCGTCGCGGCGGGCAGCATGCCGAAGTTCACCGCCTACCACGCGTCCAAGGCCGCGCTCGGCGCGTTCGGGCGCAGCTTGGGCGCCGAGACCCGGTCGCGGGGCGTACACGTCACCACGCTGGGCTTCCCGCTGGTGCGCACCGAGATGATCGCGCCCACCGGCGCCTACGACGACGCGGCCGCGCTGACCGCCGAGCAGGCCGCCGACTGGATCCGCACCGCCATCCGCACCAGGCCGATCGAGCTGTACCCGCGCTACACCCGGATCCTGCAGGCCGTCGCGACCGTGTCGCCACGCGCGGTCGACGCCGTCATCTGGCGCCTCGGCATCTGACGGAGGCGAACTCCGGTAGGGCGGGCCCCTACCGGAGTAGGGGCGCGGAACCACTCCGCGGCGGGAGGTCTTGCGGCACACCGGATTTCTACCGTCGATCCCATGGCGACGATCGATCTCTCCCGCACGCTGTCCCGAGCCCGGTTCCGCGCCGCACCGGCGCACCCCGGCACGGCGTCCGCACCGTGGCACTGGCCGCTGCTGCTGAACTCCGCCCTCATGGGCGCGCTGGTCCTGGTGTCGATGATCGGCATGGTCGTCGACGACCGCCTGCTGCTCGGCGAATCGGTGTGGCTCAAACCGGCGAAATTCGGTCTCGCCTTCGCCCTCTACGGCCTCACGCTGGCCTGGATCCTGCGGCTGCCGCACCGGGGCCGGCGCGCCACCTGGTGGCTGGGCACCGTCTTCGCGGTCACGGGGGTGCTCGATGTCGGCTTCATCGCGCTGCAGGCCGCGCGCGGGACATTCAGCCATTTCAACACCGCCGACGATCCGATCAACCAGATCGGACAGCAGGTGTTCGCCTCCGGCGTGCCCGGCCTGTTCGTGGCCGATCTCGTGCTGGCGGTGATCATCTCGTGGCAGAAGCTGGCCGACCGGCCGACCACGATCGCGTTGAAGGCCGGGCTGTGGCTGGCGGTGACCGGCATGGCGCTCGGCTACCTCATGGGCTTCACCGGGCCCCAACTGGTCCGCCAGTCCGACGGCACCGTGGTCGGGCTGATGGCCGGACACACCGTGCACGCCGGCGGCGCCACCGGCGACGCGGCGCGCGACGGGCTCGGTGCCATGCCGATCACCCATTGGAGCACCACCGGCGGTGACCTGCGCATCCCCCATTTCGTCGGACTGCACGGCATCCAGGTGCTCCTGCTGCTGGCCGTCGGCCTGGTCGCCCTGGCACCCCGGTATCGGTGGCTGCGCACCGAAAAGGTGCGGGCGGCGCTGCTCGGTGTGGCGGTCCTCGGGTACTTCGGGCTGCTCACGCTCGTACTGTGGCAGGCGCTGCGCGGTCAGCCGCTGACCGCTCCCGACCTCGCGACCACCGGGGCCGCGGCCGCGCTCGCCTTGCTGGTGGCAGGCGGGGTGACGACGGTATACCTGCGCGCCCGCGAGCTCGACCGGGCCGCGGACCCGGCCTGACCCGGTGGACGACGCGGCGTCAGCGCAACCGCTCGGCTTCCCGCGCCAGCTGCACGAGGGTCGCGCTCAGCTTCGCCAGTTCGTCGTGTTCGGCGCCCTCGTCGACCGCGGTCGCCACGTCCTCGGCGGCGCAGCGGGCGGCGAACCACCGGTCGGCCAGGTCGGCGGCTTCCTGGGCGGACAGCACCACGGCGTCCTCCGGAATCCCCGTCCCCTTGAGGCTGGTGCGATGCTCGTAGGCGCGCTGGCGGCACGACTGACGGCAATAGCGGCGGCGGCGACCCGACTCGGAATCCACGATCTCCCGCCCGCACCACAGGCAGGACAGCAGGCGACTGCGCGACATGCTGCGAAACCCTAGCCGTCCGGCGGCCGGAATACCGGCTCAGGTCTCGCTCAGCGGGCACGGCTCATGGCGCGCTCGGCGTATCCGGCGGTTCCACTACAATGGAACAGTTCAGACGTCCCGCGCGTTAACGGTAGGACCACGACCAGTTCGCGCGCCGATAACCGCCACGGCCGCGGACCCGCGGCGTCAGCCGCCGAAGACAGGGAGCACACATGGCAGATCGCGTACTCCGAGGCAGTCGGCTCGGAGCGGTGAGCTACGAGACCGATCGCGACCACGACCTGGCCCCGCGCCGGATCGCCCGCTACCGCACCGACAACGGTGAGGAGTTCGACGTCCCGTTCGCCGACGACGCGGAGATCCCGCCCACCTGGCTGTGCCGCAACGGCCAGGAGGGGCAGCTCATGGAGGGCACCACGGTGGAGACCAAGAAGGTCAAGCCGCCGCGTACCCACTGGGACATGCTGCTCGAGCGGCGCAGCAAGGAGGAGCTCGAGGAGCTGCTCAAGGAGCGCCTCGAACTGCTCAAGACCCGCCGCCGCGGGTAGCGGGAACCAACCCGTACGACGAAGGCCCCCCCCCCCGTAGGGGGGGGGGGCCTGGGGGGTGCGCGCCCCGGGTTGGGGGGGCCCGAGGGGGGGGGGCGCCCGGCGGTGGGGCAAGGACGGGGCTGACCTACCAGTCGGCCTCGGTGTAGCGGATGATGCCGCGAATGTTCTTGCCGTCCAGCATGTCCTGGTAGCCCTGGTTGATCTCCTCCAGCG
>NZ_JARWOJ010000224.1 GCF_029868625.1 Nocardia neocaledoniensis
CAACCTCCCCTCGCCCCGCCCACCACAGCGCCCCCCCCTACATACCACCCCCCCCCCGCCCCCCCCAACATCCGCGGCGCCCTTCGGTTTTTCGTCGTCTTCCGGCGGGTCAGGACCAGCGGCGGGTGATGCCGCGCGTGCGCCTGCCGTTCCAGCAGCCCTGGTGCCAGTGCCTGCGATCGTCCTCGCCACCCTCGGCGGCCCAGGCCACGATGTGCGCGACACCGGGGGCGATCTCGTGGTCGCACCCAGGACACCGATAGGTCTTCACCGCTCTGGCGCCCGGAACCGTTCGCACGATATAGGTTTCGCCGCCGGGCCCGTCCTCGGTGCGTCCGTAGACGTCACCGAGCGGCGCGGGCTCGCTGCGTCGCTCTGAGCGTGGTTTGCGTCGCGGCATGGTCCGAAGGCCTAGAAGAGGCGGAAAACGTTGCTCTCCGTGCCACGCAGCTCGTCGTAATCGAGCGTGAGGCAGCGGATCCCCCGGTCCTCGGCGAGCGTGCGCGCCTGCGGCTTGATCTGCTGGGCCGCGAACACGCCGGCTACGGGCGCCAGCAGCGGATCGCGATTGAGCAGTTCGAGGTAGCGCGTGAGCTGTTCGACGCCGTCGATCTCACCGCGTCGCTTGATCTCCACCGCCACCGTGGCGCCGTCGGCATCGCGGCACAGCAGGTCCACCGGGCCGATAGCGGTCATGTACTCGCGCCGGATCAGGGTGTAGCCCTCGCCGAGTTTCGTCACGTGTTCGGCGAGCAGCTCCTGCAGATGGGCTTCGACGCCGTCCTTCACCAGCCCCGGGTCGATGCCGAGTTCGTGCGAGGAGTCGTGCTCGATGTTCTCGATGGTGATCCGCAATTCCTCGCCGGCCTTGTTGGTCACCACCCACAGCGCCTTGATGTTCTCCGGCAGCGCCGTCTTGCCTTCCCGCAGCGGCGTCACGCCATCGGGAAGCTCCGCGGGGACGAGGGTCGCTATGTCGCGCTCCTCGAGCCAGCACGGCGGGCTCATCCAGTTCAGCGGCTTGTACGAGCCGCCGTCGGAGTGCACGAGCACCGAGCCGTCGGCCTTGATCATCAGCAACCGGCGAGCCATCGGAAGGTGGGCGGTGAGGCGGCCGACGTAGTCGACCTGGCAACGAGCAATGACGAGGCGCACCCCGAGCACTCTTGGTGACGGGTCCGGTAACGAAAAAAGCCCCCCAGCAGATGCTGGGGGCCTTTCGCAGAATATGTCCGGCGGTGTCCTACTCTCCCACACCCTGTCGAGTGCAGTACCATCGGCGCAGGTGGCCTTAGCTTCCGGGTTCGGAATGGGACCGGGCGTTTCCCCACCGCTATAACCGCCGTAACACTATGAAACCATCCACAACAGCGCTCAAACCCTCACAGGGTTCGTGCTGCAGTGTTGTGTGTTGTTTCAGAAACCGCACAGTGGACGCGTAACACCTTCGATAGTAAGCCCTCGGCCTATTAGTACCAGTCACCTACACACATTACTGTGCTTCCAGCTCCGGCCTATCAACCCCATCATCTGTAGGGGGCCTTAACCCATCAAGTGGGAGAGAAACCTCATCTTGGAACAGGCTTCCCGCTTAGATGCTTTCAGCGGTTATCCCTTCCGAACGTAGCCAACCAGCCATGCCCCTGGCGGAACAACTGGCACACCAGAGGTTCGTCCGTCCCGGTCCTCTCGTACTAGGGACAGCCTTCCTCAAGTTTCTAACGCGCGCGGCGGATAGAGACCGAACTGTCTCACGACGTTCTAAACCCAGCTCGCGTGCCGCTTTAATGGGCGAACAGCCCAACCCTTGGGACCTACTCCAGCCCCAGGATGCGACGAGCCGACATCGAGGTGCCAAACCATCCCGTCGATATGGACTCTTGGGGAAGATCAGCCTGTTATCCCCGGGGTACCTTTTATCCGTTGAGCGACACCGCTTCCACATGCCGGTGCCGGATCACTAGTCCCGACTTTCGTCCCTGCTCGACCTGTCAGTCTCACAGTCAAGCCCCCTTGTGCACTTGCACTCAACACCTGATTGCCAACCAGGCTGAGGGAACCTTTGGGCGCCTCCGTTACATTTTGGGAGGCAACCGCCCCAGTTAAACTACCCACCAGGCACTGTCCCTGAACCAGATCATGGTCCGAGGTTAGAAGCCCAATACGATCAGAGTGGTATTTCAACAACGACTCCACCAACACTGGCGTGTCAGCTTCACAGTCTCCCACCTATCCTACACAAACCGTACCGAACACCAATACCAAGCTATAGTGAAGGTCCCGGGGTCTTTTCGTCCTGCCGCGCGTAACGAGCATCTTTACTCGTAATGCAATTTCGCCGAGTCTGTGGTTGAGACAGCAGAGAAGTCGTTACGCCATTCGTGCAGGTCGGAACTTACCCGACAAGGAATTTCGCTACCTTAGGATGGTTATAGTTACCACCGCCGTTTACCGGGGCTTAAATTCTCAGCTTCGCGGCAAGCCGCTAACCGGTCCTCTTAACCTTCCGGCACCGGGCAGGCGTCAGTCCGTATACATCGTCTTACGACTTCGCACGGACCTGTGTTTTTAGTAAACAGTCGCTTCTCTCTGGTCTCTGCGACCTTCCCCAGCTCAGAGTGCAAGACTCGTCACCAGGCAAGGTCCCCCTTCTCCCGAAGTTACGGGGGCATTTTGCCGAGTTCCTTAACCACAGTTCTCTCGATCGCCTTAGTATTCTCTACCTGACCACCTGTGTCGGTTTGGGGTACGGGCCGTGTACCAACTCACTAGAGGCTTTTCTCGGCAGCATAGGATCACTGAATTCGTCGCAACGACTACGCATCACCTCTCAGGCACATGTTGTGCGGATTTGCCTACACAACGCCCTACAGGCTTACACCAGGTATTCCATCACCTGGCCCAGCTACCTTCCTGCGTCACCCCATCGCTTGACTACTACAGCCAGGGTCGTATGCAGCCCCCTCCAGCTTCCCGAAGGAAGTCTTTTGGGATTTGGATACTTAGCACAACTGATTCGCCATTGGGCGCGGATACACGGGTACGGGAATATCAACCCGTTGTCCATCGACTACGCCTGTCGGCCTCGCCTTAGGTCCCGACTCACCCTGGGCGGATTAACCTGGCCCAGGAACCCTTGGTCATTCGGCGG
>NZ_JARWOJ010000225.1 GCF_029868625.1 Nocardia neocaledoniensis
ACCTCCTCCGCGTTGGGGGCGTGCCCCGCCCCCAAACACCACACCCCACCACCACCACCCCGCGTGGTCCGGGGGGTTGTTGGCCCCCCCCCCCACCTGGCGGATGTTGTGATCGGTAACAGAGGCGAAGTCGTCGGACTGTGCGCGAGCGTCGGCACCAATTTCTCAGCGCTAGCAGAAAATTGGTGGCGAACTTCCACATTTTCAGGTTTCCTGGAGACGGGAAGAGTCATTGATCGGGTCGAAAGGTGCCCGATGCAATTTCACGGAAGCACTACCCATCTCCCACTGCGCGAGCGGTTTCTAGCAGTGCTATCGGGAGTCATCACAGTCCATCACCGCGGGCAGTTTCCGCCCACGGATATGAGCGCGCATGGCCGCGACTCGAGCACTCTCCCTCCGATTCACACAGCCTTCGGGACTGCGCGTTCCACCGCCTCTCGAAGAAGAACGCGAGTTTTCTCCGCGATTGCCCCGCGCCTCTGAGGTACGGCGGCCTGCACCGCGCACCGCTGATCGATGTCCACTACGACCAGCGACGCATCGATGCGTGACGATCCTTCGACCCCGGCGCCGCTGCGTCGGTGGGTCAACACAAGAACTGCCGCCGAGCACCTCGGCATCCACCCAGAAGTGCTGCGGCGCTGGGCCCGCCAACCCGGCAAGCACACATGGCTACCCAAACCCATCCGAGTTGGGAGGGAATTCCGTTGGGACATAGACGCACTCGAATCCGCCCTGGCGAACTCGGACGACCAGCCACGCGAGCACGGCGGTGAGCCGGGGTAGACCACCGAGGCCTCTCGGGGTGCCCGGCAAGCCGATGCTCACCGATCAAACTCAGCACTCAGGGGCGCCCTCTGCCCGACCGCACCGGCCAACGCGCGCTCGACGCGGTGATGGCCGCCGCCGTCGACATCCGTGTCGATCTCGATGACGAGCTGTCGGACTCGATCACCGTCCAGCAGCTGTGGGACCACTACCGCGACCACCTCGTTTCCCTCGGTCGCGCTGAGGGCACCCTCAGCCGCTACGACGAGGCGGCCAAGATCTTCGACAGTGCCTTCGGCGCTCGGCGACTCTTCGAGGTCAATACCGCGACTTGGCCGAGGGCATCGCATCTGGCCTTGGCAGGCAAGGCGTTGTAACGAGATCGGGGCGTTCGTGATTGGGTAATCGGCCGCGCACAGGCTTGATGCAAGCTAATGGTTGGCCTTTCAGAGTATAGAGGCGGCGAGCCAAGCTTCGGACGGCCGAGGGTCAGTACCGGACAACGATGTGTGGCAACGACAGCCGACATCAAAAGGGTCAGGTCGCCCAACTCCCCATCACGCTGAAACACGACATCCATGGCCCCTTCGGCGGTCTAGAATGAGGTGGGAAGAGTCGCTGACCACACAGGAAATTGGTGCGTCATGTCCTCTTCCGATTCCTCGCCGTCGCCTCGACGCGGCGGTTCGAGTGGGACTTATCCTCACCTGACTACGCGCGGTGAAACATGGCCCAGCACTGCCGGACTCACCGCGCGCTTGAACGTCCCGGTCAAAACCTTGGCGGTGTGGGCGATCCCAGGTCGAGGGCTGCGGCATGCCCGGATGGGGCGTTATCGTCTCGGGGACGTCCACGCCTTGGAGGACCAACCTTTCGTTAGTGGCGGCGACAGTCTTATACCTGACGAGACTCACAGCGACATTGGGGTGGTGCACTATGCCTCGGAGTAGCCCGCAGAGGACTCCGTCCCCAAGTCGCTACGTATCCATCAAGTTCGCTGCCGAGCGAGCTGGCGTCAGCACAGACACCATCCGAAGGATGATCGCGGACGGGACGCGTCGCCGCCTACAGATTCCGCGGTCAGATCCGGATCGCAATTGAGGATATCGACGCGGCGATGTGGCCGATCAACTGACGTTGTCAGCAGTGCCCTCCGCCGCCCGAACCGGGCAGCAGGTAGTTGTATGGTGATGCAACTCACACGCAAGCGAGGGTGACGCACGCTCCGAGACCCGGGTGCGGCCGCACTCGTACGCCCCACGGCGCACTATTGCACGTATGTTGCACGAAAAATGCAGGCCATCGCCCATGAGGCGCTGACCTGCACTTTTATGGTGGTCCCAGCTGGGTTCGAACCAGCAGACCTCGTGGCGTCAAAACTAGCCCCGACCTCGGATAATCGGTACCTGACCAGCACTCTTCCCACGACAGGCGCCGAGCAGCAGTACGCACAGATGAGCAACTTTAGGCTGCACTATTGCACGTATATTGCACGCCAACGAGCCTCAACATGCTCCACGTCCAGACGCCACCGACCACTTTCTGTCATAGCTATCATGAATCAATCACTACTGGTCATCGTTTTCAGCTTGACCGCTGCCCGTTTGGCTACGTCCCGGGGGTAGGAAGTGCCGACGACTAGGGCAACAGAGTCCAGATGCGGCCTTGCCTTCCCCACACTCATCCCCGCGCTGGCAGGTCTGCCGAGCAACCAACGAAACTGACAGCATCGACAACCAAGGACGCAAGGGCGCGAAAGCACAATGCGGGCCAACCCAGGACATACGCACTCGGCTACGGCCCGGGATGCCACTGACCTCACCCCCGGATTTGTTCAAGCCATAGCTGGTCGGAAGTAACGTTCCACTACCCGTCGACTGCTTGAGAAACCCGGTGACGCGCCGGGGTCCAGTGCTCCAGAATTGGGGTCGTGACGCGATATGACGGCCCGGTGGCCGATGGACTCTTGGCGGTCAACCGCCTGGAACGTGCGATGACGAGCGACCTCCGCGAGGGCACCGTCGGCTTCACATGGTGGGCCGATTATCCGATGCCGGCCGAGACACTTGGATGGCTGTCGCACTATCTCACCGATGCCGTCGGGGCGATAGCCATCAACCTCCGTGACGCGGCAGTACACCTCACGAAATACGACGATGCCGTGCGGCGCGAGAACATCTTCTTTGCCAGGCGACGACGCAGCTCGAACGGGGTGCCGAACCTAGCGGACCGGAGCGGCGTGGACGACCTGCGGCTTGCGGAAATCGTTGCCGAACGCGCGGGGTTCTTCCGCGCTGTGGGCTCCGTACTCGATACCCTGGCAGCAGTTGTTGTCGGAGTCGGAGCGATCGACATCAACGTCGTCAAGGCCGATTGGGGCACCTTGAATACCGCTGACACAGCCCCGACCTATCCCCGGACGTCAGGCGAACGCGGCCGCCGACTGCGAAACAGCCTCGCGGGCACGGACACCGATGGTGGGATCGCCCAAGACCAGCTACTTCGTGCTGTACGGGCGGCAATTAAGGCGGCGGGCCCCGTCGGCTGGGAAACCTGGGCCCTGGCGACCCGAAACGGAGTCGTGCACCGGGCGCGGTGGAGCGAGTTTCTGGTGCAGGTCGACAAGCACAACCCCGAAGCTGGTACATACTGGTTGTTGCCTCGTCAGCCCGAGCTGGTCGAGGGCTACGAACTCCAGCGGGTCGATTCCCTACCGGAGGTTGCCTTGACCGAGGACGCCGCAATCACGATGCGCGGTGTGCTCGGGTCTGTCACGCCGGTTGTCCAGGCTGTGACCGCTGAGTGCAAGAAGCTCTGGGAGAGGCGACGGCTCGAACCGAGGATGCTCCCGCAGCCTCACGGCGAATGGCTGCCTCCGCCAGCCCCACCGTTCGTCGGTTACAAACCAGGGGCCGCGAATGCAGCCCTCGCTCAGGCGAAAACAGTGCATGTCGGACCGGGCCAGACCATCCGCATCAGTGCTCTGTTTCGACCGCAGAAGCCATGGCAGCGGAGGCGCCGCGGCGAGTAACCCGGCACAACGTTCCTTTCCGCACAGGACGGATACGATCGCGATGAAGGCAGCATAGCGGTGTGGGCTCCCGGCGGTTCAACACGGACTTAACCACAGAGCGACGTTGTCGTCGATCTGGCGAGGTGTGCCCGCAGCACCCTTAGGCGTGACGCGTCGCAGTGCCTGGACAGCAGTGTCCCAGCGCTTCAACGGCTCCCTCATACCGAAATCACGTATGTCGTTGGCGAACCGAAGGGTTATGTGGATCATCGCGGCTGCGCGGAAATGGCGAGCCGGTCAGGTGAAACGGAGAAGCCGGTTGACCACCCCGGCTTACGGGAGTGCATGTTGTGGACCAAGGCAACTGCTGGCTAGCATTTCAGTGCCCCTCGACGTCGGGTGAGCTCGGGGGCGATGGCTAGGTGGTATGACGTGTGGTTAGGAGAAGATGGACGAGCTCCCAGCTGGTTCCGACGAGGGCAAAACAGTTGAGGGTAAGGCTGCTTCGGGCGCAAGTCCATACTCGACCGGCGGCGGTGGCGTTACCTTCGAGCGGAAGGTCGCGGTTCAGTATCTGACGCGGATGTTGACCCAGACAGGCGCCGTCGAACTGGGACCGGGTAGATCGATTCGCCGGGTGACGTTCCAGCAGGCTCCTCGATACACAATCGACGATCTCGTTATTCATGCTGGACGCGACGGCGAGTCCGACGCGTCGCTCGTTCTGGCAATGGGGGTGCGCCGAGCCCCGCAGATCATTCCCAGTAGCGAACCCACAGTCAAGCTCTTTCGGTCGTTTCTTAGCGAGGTAGACCGCATCACCACTGGTGGGCCGCGACTGCGGTTGGCGCTGGTCGTCGCAGACAAACAGCCCCACGCCGAGCAACTCGCTGAACTAGCCGCCCTGGCCACTGGGCAGGACAACCCATTGGAATTCTTCGACGACATCTACACACCGAAGAAGTTCTCGGCAGACCTGCGCCAGCGACTCGAACACCTCAAGGGCATCGTGAAATCTGCGTTGACTGAGGATGGCTCCCCAAGTCCCGAAACCGATGTCGTTCAACGACGCACCTGGGAGGTGTTGCGCCATCTCCTCGTGTTGATGCCTCGGCTGGAAACACCCGATGAGTCGGATTGGGCCGAGCTTGCGAACCAGCTCGTTCCGTTCGCTCGCGGCAAGGACCTCGCCGCGGGGACGGCTCTTCGTGACCGGCTACTAGCTCTTGCGAGCGACTACTCACCGCGCGCGGCCCGAATTGACCGCACACTTCTGCGGCGCGATACCCACGACCAGCTCGACGAGGACGCCGGCCGTCACAAAGGGTGGCGCGCGCTTGAGTTGCTCGGACAGCAGGCGCGCGATGCTGTGCGCATGACGATCGCATCAGCCGACGGCTCACGTGTGCTCAAACTTCGGAGAGCAGAGGCCGAAGCAGGATTGCTTGCGGCTGCATTGGGCAGCGACGCGGTGGTCGTGCACGGACAGTCCGGCTCCGGCAAAAGCGCGCTGGTCCGCGCAGCGATCGAGCATGCTCGGTCGTCGAATCCTGGTGCGCTGCAGGCTCAATTCATAAATCTACGTCATCTTCCTAAGTCGAGTCTCCTACTTGAGCAAGCTTTCGACGTTCCACTTCAGGTGCTGCTGTGTGAACTCAGCGCACCGCAGCGGATCCTGGTGATCGACGGTGCCGATGCCTTCGCAGAAAATCCAGAGGCGCTTCTGAGCTACCTCGTCGACGCGGCCATTCGCAGCGAGGTCACAGTTCTTGTGCTCACCACTGATGACAACCGTCAGATGCTGGTCGACACCCTGCGCGCACGGTACTCCAATTTGCCCGAGCTGTTTGAGGTGCCCCTGCTCGACGACACCGAAATCGACCAGATCGTCACCAGATTCGAGGAGATGGAGGCCTTGGCGCTCGGGGCGCGTTCGCGGGATCTTCTGCGCCGCCCAGTAGTCGTCGACCTGCTAGTGCGAGGAGGCATCGAGGGAGTTCCGCTCAGCGAGTCCGATGCGATGGAACAAGTGTGGAACGGCCTTGTGCTGCAGCGGGAGCGGCCGGACCGGGGCTACCCGGACGCACGCAACATCGTGATGCTGCGCTTGGCCGATCTGCAGTTCAGGGGCGGAGACGCGCTCGCCGTCGCCTCGACCCTCGATCCGGCCGCGTTGGAGGGCCTGCGCCGTGACGGGCTGCTGCGGACGTCGCCGGAGAACCCGTTCGTGATAGAGCCCGAGTTCGCCCACGACGAGATTCGTCGCTACGCCCTCGCGCGCCTGTTGCTGTCGACGGGTGAAATAGGGACAGCACTCTCGAATGCTGGCGCTCCGCGATGGGTTCTCGGTGCGGCTCGGCTGGCCTGCCAGGCAGAGCTGGCCATGCCCGACTCTCCGATCAGACCTGCACACGGCCGGTATGCGACTATGCGCAGAACGTTCGATGCACTGGTCGACGCGGGCCATGGTGCACGCTGGGGCGATGTACCCGGCGAAGCGCTGATGGGCCTGGGCGATCCCGCACCTGTCCTCCGCGATGCGTGGCCGCTGCTGAGAGAAGACGGCGACGCCGGTGTGAAGAATCTATGCCGTCTGATCGATCAGCGCCTGCGAGACAGTCAGGGCATGGTCCGGGCCGTGGCCGTAGAACCGGTGATAGCGCTTCTCCTGGAGCAACCGACGCCATGGCGGGCTGGCGATTACATGCGGAACCTCCTGCGTGACTGGCTAGGCGCTTTGTCCTGGTCGAGTGCGCCAGTCGGACATCCACTGCGTATCACACTGCGACGCCTCCTAGCCGATGCGGCCGCAGCAGCCGACCGGCGCGCAACCGAAGCCGAGCTCCAGCGCGCATCGAAAACTGAGACGGCCGCGCCACCAGTTCGTTCCGCCCAGATGCCTCGGCGCTCCACAGCCCGCCGTCCCGCGGGCCGCTCCCGCATCCCGCGGGAGATCCGCGAGGAGGTCGTAGTCGAGCTATGGGCCCTGCTCGGTCCCGACCTCGGCGACGACGGAGTCGCGATCCTGCGACGTCTAGCGCTTGAAGCTCCTGAGGCGCTCGCCCCCGCACTCGAGGAGACACTGGCGACGCGGGCGCTCGCACTGTTCGACCCAAAGCTGCTCACAGAACTGACCGAGGCCTACTATCTCGACGCCGAGGCCGACAGCAGATTCGTGCGTGAAGTCGGTATCCGACCGCACAAGTCACGAACTCTCGGGTTCTCTCCCCGCGGTGCCTGGTATCGCGGTGCCTTCGCGCTTGTATTCCAAACAGACTTTCGTGGCGGCGTGACGGTACTGAACCGCATGCTGAACCACGCTGCCCTCCTTAGAGCTCGCACCCTAGCCCGGCACGGCAACGACTACGGCGTGGCGAGCAGCAGTGAGGTCCCTGACAAGTTCCGTATCATGTTGACTATCACCGGCGAGCCAAAGGAGTACGTCGGTGACCCCCACGTGTGGCTGTGGTACCGCGGTACCGGCGTCGGGCCGGCGCCCTGCTTCAGTGCGTTGCAGGCTCTCGAACGCGAATGCGACCGGTGGATCGCAGCCGGGATTTCGCTGGAAACGTTGACAGCACTCCTGCTCGAAGGCTGCGAGAATATCGCGATGGTGGCACTGGCAACAGGGTTGATCGTGCGGCATCTCAAGCCTGCTGATCGTGCACTTGATCCTTACCTGGCCGAACCGGAGGTCTGGAGCCATGAATCCGTCCGCCTTGCACACGAGTACAGCGGATTGGCCGCCGACTCAGAGGGGATTGCCGCTGCCGATCGGAGACAGCTGGCACTAGGAGCCGTGGTCATGCCGCTCGTCGCAATCGCGGACAACGATCGTGTCGAGCAACTGCGCGCCATCGGCGATCGACTGGTAGCCAACGCGCGCCGTGCGGCCTCACGCGAGCTCGGAACCGAGGATCCGGAAGCAGTCGAGCGACATATCGCCACAGTCCGCGTATGGGCCGGATACCTCGACCGCGGCACCTACATCGCCAAACGGGCCGACGGGCAAGTCTACATCGAGAGTCAGCCTCCGGCCGAAGTTTCTCAAGCACTAGAGCCGCTCGCCGAATACAGCCGCCGCTCAAGCGAATCGGCCAGACTCAACGTGCGCTATAACGTCAACGGCAACGACGAACATACCCGTGCTCTCGGCTCGGACGAAATGGCGGCCGACCTTACATCCGCGCAGAACCTCTTCGAAGACCCCGACTGGCGTAGCTCCGAAGGCTGGGACGTCCCTGCCATGGTTTCCGCCGCGGCACTGGAGGCTCACCTCATCCGCGCAATAGGGTTGCCGGGATCCGGACTGAGGTTCGCCGCCACGATTCTGCTCCAGGTCGGCGAAGGAGAATCGCCTCGTCACGAGTACGAGTATCACGCCTCGTACTTCGAGCAAGGAGCGACGCGAAGCGCCGCGCGCGCATTACCATTGCTTCTCCTACCCGTCGCCGGCCATTTGCGTGAACAGCTATCAGCGGGAGACAACGCACCTGCATACGGCCGGATAGTGGCGGCGGCGACGAACCTCGCTACCGACGAAGTCGACGAGGTTCGCCTGCACCTCGGCCGCGGACTCGACAACATCTGGCCCCAACCCTGTTCCAGCCTGACGCAATGCCATCACGAAACGGCCTACCAGCTGGTCGTCGCGACCATGCGCAACTGCATTTTCGGAGACTGGGACATCGATGGGCAAAAGCGGCCGATCGTCGCGCTCGCGGACCCTGTTGAAGAATCACTGGCCACAGTCAATGGAAACGACATCCTGCCCTCGCGGCTCGATGCCGCCATCCGAGCCTTGGCTTCGGCAGCAACTCGGCAGCACTGCGTCTCGGAGAAAGCCACTACGCTCCTGAAAGTCGTTGTTGAAGCACACCGCCGGTCACTGCAGGCCCAGCAGCGGAGCGAACGGCTTGATCTAGCCGTCGACGAGCGTGGCTCACACGCACTCATCGTGGCCCGCGCACTGCTGACACTCGCAGCCCACGGCAGCAACCAATCGCTGATCGAACACATCGCTGGCTACCGTGAGGATCCGATCCTGCTCAGCGCCTTCCTATCCGCATTGTCTGCAGCAGCGGAAGAGTCCCCCAATCTTGCAGCTGCAGCGCACAAGATGTGGCCCGACCTAGTCACCAACATACTTCGACAACTGACGGGTGAAAGTAGCTGTAGTCGGCTCCACCACGATTCTCTGCTCGAATCGCTCTTGCCCAATGCCGCCGGTGAGTACAACTACCTGTATCCCGAGATCGATGACGTACCGATTGTGTGGTGGACGCCAAAGTCCTGGCATCGAATGATCGAGCAGTGGCTTCCACACGCCCATGGACGACCCGGATGCCTGGAAACTCTGATCCGGTTCTTGGCCTTCCTCGAACCGGCCGACCGCGCCAACATCGGCATTCCCTGGCTCTCCGAGATCGTCATGGCGGATCCATTCGTCATCGCCAAACGCTGCCCTGGATTGGTATCTCGGTGGCTGATCGACGTCTATCCTGAGATACGCGATCTCACCACACAGTCCACCTGGCAAAGCACAGTTGATGCCCTGGTCGTCGCTGGGGTGGCACGGCTCGCACCGTACTCGGAATAGGAGTATTGCTGGCGTGACCTTCGGACTAGCTGACGATGGCAGTTCCGCCCGCCATTCCGACCATCCCTGCGGCATCGTCCTGCGTAGCCATGTGGAGATCGAGAGCTGCTGGCAACCTCTCTGTCGCCGGTGGTGATCAGTGCGTGCGACTACCCAAGATACAACGGATTTCCGAGTGGGCTAGGCGATCTTGCTGCTGTCCATCGGTCGCGAGGAAGGTGTAGAAGTCCTTGATTCCCAGATCACGTATGCCTCGGATGCCTTCCCGGCGGTCGTGCTTGGACTTCACCCAGATCTGGTCGGTCGAATTGGCCCACCGGTGGAGCAGGAACCGCGGAATCACATGGTGCCGAGATCCGACCTTGTTGAACCGATCCACCGACTGCAGCCATGCCTCGTCGAGCTTTGTCATGGCGACATTGCACCACCAGGCACTGACGGAATTCGAGGTTCGCTGTGCCGATTTCTTCTCCGACATCAAGCTCGCGCCCAGCCGAACGGGATCAGCGCAGCCAGCCGTTCCGGCACTGAAAAGTCGCTTCCGGCATGACGATGCCGCCGGGCCCTGGGTAAGGCGAGGCGGCATCGGGGACCACGGGGTGGCGACAGGGGCGAGGTCGTCGACTCGGTGAGCACTGCTGCCAACTGGAGGTTTGCTGACACCCTGCTGACGACGAGTTCGGGCGCTGCGTCACTCGCGACCAGACCTCCGGCGACCACGCCTGAACCCACGTCGACTTGCGCTTCACCACCGCCATGCCAGCTACGTCTACCTACGACGAAGGCGATGGGATCCTGGACTCGTCCTTGCCTTGAACCCGTCCATCGACGCCAGATCAGGCGGAGGTTCGCCCAGCGCCTTCACAGATCCCCGATGCAACGCTGCTACGGACATGGTCGGCTCTGCATCAGCTGATGGATTGGGGAGATTCGCCAGAGCCAGTGGACCGCGTCGCGATCTACGTAGCTGGCGATGAAGACCAGGTCCGCGAAGTGTCGAGCGCTGTTCTCGTCAAAGATCGGCTCATGGTGGGCCACACGATTGCGGAGAGCAAGGACCCTGGCCGCTGCGGCTTCGAGCTCCTCGCGTTTGCGCTCGTGTCGGGGTACGCCGGTGAACCCGGGGCTGACACGGGGCCAGATGGTTGTCTTGTAGTTCGAGGCAAGGAGATATCGCCAGAATCCGAAGGTCAGCTGGGAAACCACCCGACCAGGCGTCGCGGGCCGGCCACCGGAGCCTGCCCGCCGCTTGGCCTTGTCGATCTCTCGTCGGGAGTCGGTCGAGAACCGGTAGTGCGGGTCGTCGTACCATGCTCCGCCGCTCGTGTGGGGCTCAAGCTTCGCGTGAATTACATTGCGCAGCAGAACTTCTACGTGACCGATCAGCTCGAAGAACGCCGCGCTGAGCTCAGCATTCCAATGATAGAGGTCTACCGAGTCCTCGCGCACTGCGTCGTACTTGGTGAGCCGCTCCACGCTGATCCAGGCGCGCAGCTGGGCATCACTGATGCCGTGATTCTTCGCCACAACGCGCCACTGTAGCCGCTCTTCAGCCTTGCAGAGTCCGCGTTTGACTGCTACTTTTGTCGGGAAGGCCCCGGAACGATCCCTGTCCTGAAAGATTGGACACATCGCCGGGGTTTCAGATTTTCTGGACCGGTCGTCAGAGCAAGTTCGCTGCACGACCCCGGCCATCACCTTCGATGGCCAACCTTCAGCAATCCCCGTCGCCCAGTCCCAACAAGCCCGTTTGTGGGTATCGGACGGGCGCGGCCAAGGCGGTGTCGGTTGCAAAAACGAGGTCGAGAAGGCAACAGGATGATGTCGGCCACGGGATCCACCGATCCGGTCCGCGGTCGGCTGCAGGCACATCTTTGGTCGACTACGGTGCACAGCTGTGAGTTATCGGTGGTAGCTCGCCCCGCAACACCGCGCATGCTTGCTTATATCGAGGTTGCGGCGGCGTGCGCCAGCCGTCACTGGTGCAGGGTCAAACCTCGGATTCGGCCCGCCCAGTGACTGCTTGCCTGGACATCGCACCGTGCAGTTCGACGACCGTCCGCAACAGTCCAGTTCCCACCACGGTGATTGTACCATCCGTTGTAGCGAGTTCGACTCCGACCGTGCAGCCGATAGAACCACGCTTGGCAGATGTGCTGGAGCCAGCCGTTGCACGATCAATGGCGTCTCGTTGTCTCGAGCTCGCCTGCGGCATGTCCCCGGAGATCCGGTCGGCGGCGGGTCATGTCCTGGAAGCCACCGCGAGGGCTGGACGGATCTCGCGCTTGCAAGCGTCCGTGCGTCGGACAGGGTGCTGAACTCCGTGTTGTGGGTTTACCGGTCTATGGCCTTCAGGACCTCCTCCGCGATGGCTTGCTGACCTTCGCTGTTCGGATGCAATGCCATGAATTGTGTGGGCAGCAGGACCGGCTCCGAGAGACGCCGTTCGCGGGGCTGACATGCGTCGCGACCTTCGGACGTGAACGACATATCGGCGTAGATCGAACCGGTCGCATTCGCCGCCCTCTCGACGGCGTCGTTCAGCACTGCTTGGATCTCACGGAGGTAGGCAACGTCGCCGGCCGCCACGGGGATCTGTGGGAAGCATGGTCCCGACTCTGGAACGAGCCACAGATAGCCTGCGATGATCACACGGGCGTTCGGCGCCGCTGTGTGGATATCGGCCAGTGCCCGCACCAGATCAGGGTAAGTGACCGTTTGGATCGACTCCACGAAGTTGCTGCCGAATCGGGCCCTGCATGGGCTCGAATCGTGGGGCAGCTCGATCATCGCTCGGGTGCATTCGGTGGCCGCCGTGCCGAAGACCCCGTGGTCGTTTCCTCCCAGGGTCAACGTCACGATGTCTGTGTCCTCGTCCAGCGCTGTGAGTTGAGGCGGGATCCCCGGTTCCTGTTCCTGGTAGAGGTCGACTGTCTCGGCTCCGGCGCAACTGACATCGTTCAGAGCGTAGCCACGCCGCTCAGCGACGATGTGAGCGTAGTTTCGTTGCGATCGGGTGCAGCTCAACGGGGCGTCATCGACGAGGGGTAGAACCCCAGCAGCGGCGCTAAAGCTGTCCCCCAGACTGGCATATCGGACCGGGGGTGCAGGCTGTGTGGGAGAAGCGCCGGCAAGTGCCGTTGCTGCCACGACTATCCCGATCGCCAGTCCTACAACGGTAGGTGATGTCTTCACTTGTGTTCCTCTTCTCTGGTCGTAGCGCGTGATGGGTCCGGGCGCCCGCATCACTGACGTGGGAAGCGCAGATGCTTGGACCGGTCAACCCGATAAGGGCAGATCGCGAGATGCGTCCAGGCCCAGCGCGCGGGGATCAGCGATTGCCATTAGTTCGCTCATGCTTCGGGACTGCATCCACGTCGTCGCCAACAGGCGCCCCTGGTCGAACAGCGCACCGGAGGGCAGCGCAGGCGAGGTGAGTAATGATCCGTATGGCAGGTTGGCAAAGATCGTCCGTTGTCGCACAGTCTCATCTCGAAAAGGCCTGGGGCGGACCGGGATCATCGGCAGACGAGGATGGATGGCTGGCAGCGCGAGACCGCCGAGACTGCGGTATGGCCGCGGACGATACAGATCCAGGACCAGCGCCGGGTGAGGAAGGAACAGCTCGTAGGGGACTCGGTGGTGGACTGCCCCATCGAAGAGATCATCTAGCCCACGCGCCGCAGGAAGCGCTCCGGGGATTCGCGTCGCTGCGACCAAGGCATCCGCGACGAGCATGTCGTCGACACCGAGCAGCGGTAAGTCACGAGGTAGGACCAGCGTGCCGCACTGCGCGGAGTAGACGGTGATGTACAGCGACGATGGCCCACCCCACCGCGGGAATCTGCTGTCCGACAAGGTGAAGTCTGAAAACGACCGATCTCCGACGACCGCTTGTGCGATCGCACGGACATCAGCGGCCGGGTACAGAGTCCGTCGAGCGATCAGCGAACGCATACTCCGCGGCCCGAGGACTTGACTATCGGGGAAATGAACAGCGATCTCACGCATCTCGGAGGCGGTCATGCCCAGTGCCGCAGCAGCAGCGGCAATCGCACCGCCGCTGACGCCCAGAACGATCGGTTGAACTTTGGACCCGGCACGTCCGGTCGAATCTCCTACAGATGCCCGCAAAGCTTCCACTGCGTCGATGGCACCGCTGAGCATGCCGGCCATCATCGGCAGATGCCTGCCCGCGGATCCTGCGAGAACTCGAAAGGTTGGCTGATGCTCCACCGGACTATTCATCTTCATGTTCTGCCCGCAACTTTTCGACCTCGTCCCGTATCGACGCGGTCAGCGCACTCCGGAAACCTTCAGGCGTGGACGAGATTTGGTGCGCTGCAGCGATCATCGGTGCAGTATCGATCGGAGTGCCGAATACAATGCGAATTTCCTTGCCCCAGAATGGCATCCAGCGTCGCCGAGGCAACGGAGCGACGTGTTCGAATCCGCCGAGGTAGACAGGGAACAGGACAGGGGCCTCGGCCGACTCTGCGACCAGCCGAGCGATACCCCACTTGAATCGCAGCGTTGGCGCACCCTGGTTGATTCGGCCCTCGGAGAAGATGTTCACCACACCACCGGAGTCGAGGACCGAGATGGCGCGATCGATCGCCGGCTGGAAGATGCCATCACCACGGACGGTGGCCAGCACCTGCGCCAGCGAACTCATCGTCGATGTGACGGGGTTGGTGAAACACAGTTCGGCGGCCCCCAGACTCCAGCGCATCAGCCGCGGTCGCAGCAGTACTGACCACGGAAGGGTCCCCCACATCAGTGGATCGTCAAGGGTGGACCGGTGGTTCGGTACGACAAGCACACCTGCAGTCCGTCGCGGGTCGGACACCGTCGCAATGAACTGGTCGCGTCCCTGGACAGTCGTTGTCTTCGCGCCCAGGGCGAGTCCGGTCTTGCTGATGACGCCGATCAGTGCGAACGCACCGGCGCTGGCCATCCGGACCACCGCCCGCCGAGGATGCTTGCTCGTCCCAGGACACGTGGGACGGATCGCGAGCACCTTCTCGGACCGGGTCTCGGGCGCATCGTGGGATGTGCGGCGCAGCAACAGGTCCGGAAGCGCGAGCTTGTTGAGGGTTCTAAAGGACAGCCAGAACTGGCCGAGTAGTGAGCCCGTGGTGTATGGAATCCCGTATTTCTCGCAGATCGCCTGAACACGTCGGGATGTTTCGGGGAGCCGGTTACATGGAATTCCGGGAAATAGATGATGCTCGATCTGATAGCCGAGACCGCCGGTTACGAACGCAAGTATTCTACCGGATCGAAAATTGGTGGTTCCGAGGATTTGCCGTAGATACCATTCGCCGCGAGATTCCGACGCGGTGTCTATTTTCGCGAATTTTTCGGCACTGTCCGGGAAGTGGCCACAGAAAATCGCCGCATAGAGCCATATATTTCGGACGATGCCCGCAACCGCATTGGCAGCCAGCGTGGTCTTCCAGTATGGGCCCGAAAGCAGAGGGAACAAGAGGTATTCCTTTGTTACCTGTCGCGCGATTTTTCGTCCGAGGTCTCGATCAGGTTCGGTTGTCAGCTTCCATCGCGGGATGCCGACGAGGTGTCGATGCACCAGCCAGTGATGTATGGCGGTGCCCCATTCGAACGTTGCCGCGAGGGCAAGGTTGGTGACCGGTTGGAACAGGTGGATCGGCCGCCATGGGATATCGCGGCTCATACGGATAATGCCGTGGCTGAGGTCTTCGTCCTTGCCCACGATGTTCGTGTATGTGTGGTGGGAGTAGTTGTGTGCATGTTTCCAATGGGACGCCGATACGACCGAGTCCCATTCCCATGAAGAAGAGTGAATCTCCGGATCGTTCATCCAATCCCATTGCCCATGGCAGATGTTGTGCCCCAGCAGGATGTTGTCGATGGTCTTCGCAAGCCCGAGAATTACACACCCAGCGGCGAACGCAGCCGGCTTGCGACTGTAGAAGAGAATGCTTCTGCCAACGACTTCTAAGGCGCGGTGCACGACGATGGCGTGGCGGATGAAATCGGCGTCTTCCGCGCCCAGCATGCTTTCTATCTCTAGCCGCAGCGCGTCGAGATCCGCCTCCAGAGAGGCGATCTGGGTCGTAGAAAGCCGCGAGAATGCCCGAATATTGCTGATTGCCATTACCTCTCCGAACGCGCACATGAAACGTGCACAATATGCTATGACTTCCTCCGCACCGCCCTCAATCCCCAATAGTTGGCTAGCCCTCGCACACGGCGGGGTCCCCAATAATTGGGGACTGCGACCGTATGCCTCCGGGGATAGAATTCTTGCTTCGGCCGAGTAGGCGCGAGAGGTAACTGCGCAACTCGGCGACGAAGGATGACGTGGAAGCTGGAGAGGCAGAATGAAGCTGTCACATCGCGATGTGATCGCGTTTCCCCGCAAACTGGTCGAGTTGTTGCTTTCTGAAAGAAACTACATTGACGACACCACCCGGGTAACCAGACTAATCGCCCGGTTCATCGGGCTGGGCTACCTGATTTACCTCCCCTTGCTATCGAAGGATATCCGTGCCAACGCAGAGTATCTCGATACATGGTGGACGCCGGCGGCTGTTGCCGCGATATTTCTGCCACCGACGCTGTTGCTGATAATGAGCTACCGAGAGTCGGTAGTGGCCATCCACCGCGTGGCGACCGTGATACCGCCATTGTATCTGCTGGCGGCGTGCACCTGGCCGCTGGCTTGGAATGGCGAGCTCATCGCCAGCCCACTATGGCTGGCGTCCATCCCCGCCCTGGCCGCGATGGCCGGCGCGATCGTCTGGCGCCCTTGGCTGACGATCACGTATCTGTCTGTCCTCATATTTGTCGTCCAGTTCCTGGGACGGAACCGAGCGCCAGAGATCCGCTCCCCGTTCATTTCGGAATGGTTGTTCAGCTGGAGCTTTTCGCTGGTTTACGTAGCGGGAATTCTGATGATGATGCACACCGCGCGTGTGCTGGATGCTACGCGGGCGGAGTCGTACGCAGCTGCCGCGCAGACCGAGGTCCTGCTCAAGCATGAGTCCGACAGGACCGAGATGCGGGCTTTCCTGCACGACGGTGTCATTTTCGGCTTGACGATGGCTTCCGAGCTGGGAGGCGACAAGGTCCGCAGCTTTGCCCAAGACGTCCTCGACGACCTCGACCAAGACATCGAGACCATCGGTGCGGAGAGTTCTACGGATCTGCTCTCCACGGCCGTGACGATCGAGCGCATCGAGGAGAACATCCGCCGGTTCGACAGCGAAGCACATATCGAGATCGTCGGGGCAGCTGCGTCCACAGCTGCACTCACCTACGAAGCCCGCACCGTGCACGCGATCCGCATGAGCGCCGGCGAAGCGATCCGAAACAGCCTGCGGCACGCGGGACCCCACGCTCGGCGCACCGTGAGAATCGAACCGGATCGCCACCGATTGTCGGTCATTGTGGAGGACGACGGTGTCGGTTTCGATACCGCCGAAACCCCCGACGGTATCGGGCTCGAACAGATGAAGAAGCGAATGGCCCATCTGCGGGGCGGCGACATCGACATCCGCAGCGAGCCGGGCTGCGGCACAACCGTATCGCTGTCGTGGCACGAACCCGACACCACGGCTTTCGAAGAGGTAGCCGATGTCCGAGCTCTGCTCGGCATGAGCTCGCCCAAGGCTTGGCTGGTGGCCGGCTTCTTCTACGTGGGCGTCGGTGCGCTCGCGGTAGAAGCGACGACCGCAGGAATGTGGTGGCAGACCGCTATAGCGATGTCGCTGTTGGCCCTGTCGGTCGCCGGAATCCTGTGGGTACCCGGCGACCCGCTTCACCCCGCGACAGCCGTCACCATCACGTTCATGGGCGCAGCAGCGCTCGGAGTCGTACTCCTGTCACCGCCATATATCGCCAGCATCCATCAACTATGGCCCGCCAGCGGCTTCACCGCTGTGGCGACCTTCATGTGTGTCCGAGGCAGAACGCTGCTGGCGTGGATCATGATCACAGCCACAGTAGCGATCGCAGGAGTATGGTCAACACTTGCTGGGGTCGGCGCCGGATACGGAATCTCCAACTCGCTCATCAACTTTGGGCCGATCATCATGGCCGCGATGTTCGCCTCGACCATCCGCCCGGCCGCGGAGGAGATCTATCGTCTGCGCAAGGCGGCAATTCGCGATCATGCCAGCGCCGAGGTCGCTGCCACCGCCATCGACGACAACAACGCGCAACTACGTGAACTCGCTCGGAAGGCGCGTCCCTTGCTGCGGCGTATCGCTGACCCGGCACCCCTCACCCGAGCAGACCTCGACCGCTGCGGCAACCTGGCCGAAGAGCTGCGTGACCACCTACGAGCCATCGGGCTGGTCCATCCGTTGGTCGATCCGGCTTCCGCCGCGGCTCGTGACCGCGGGGTCGAAGTCGTCATGCTCGATGACGAGGGCATGAACGACATCGACGCGGCCATCCGACATGAAGTGCTTCGCACGATCGCCGACGAGCTGAACCGCACCAGAAACGGTCGGATCGCGGTGCGAATCGTGCCCCCTGGCCGTTCCAAACTCGCCACAGTCGTGGCCTATACCAACTCGACAGTCCGACGGGTGGACTTCGACGTGGCCGGCCAAGCGACAGTGAAGTGATGTGGCCACTCTGCACCTGATCAGAGATTGACACCGTGTCCGAATGCGACACGCCGTCGGCTGTAACGCGACCTCTACTCGCACCGACTGCGCAGCCAGACGGACACGCGACGCAACGTAGGCATCGCACGCACGACGGCAAGCCCAGACTGATGGAGAATTGCGCCCAAATGCAAATCGCACCCGATGCTCAAGAAGGACCGCGACGGATCGGTTTCGTAGAAGACCACGTCGCAATCATCCGCGACTATCTCAAAACAACGGTTTCCGAGTGTCCAGACCTCGAAATCGTTGATGGCGCGGAGACTGTGACCCAATTGCTCGAAAAGACAACGGACCTCGACCTTGTCGTACTAGATTTGGCCCATCTGCCCGACAAATCCAAACCTGCCGATAATGTCGCTGCGCTACGCCGCGCAGGGATACACAACATCATCGTTCTCACTGTCGGAGATCAAAGGCATCTGATACAACAAGCAGCCAAGTCCGGTGTTCTCAGCATCGTGCGAAAGAAAGCCGCACGCGAACTGCTTATCGCGGCACTTCGTTCGGGCGCAGCCGGCGATCCGATGCCGACGATCGATTGGGCCGCGTCCATCGATCACGATCCCCATGCTCCAGAATGGGATCCGCGACAAGGAGAGATCATCGAATTGTACGCTACCGGCCTGCTCGGTCCGGACATAGCCAAACTTCTCGGAATATCCATGCCCGAGTTGATACATGAACTCAAGAAGATCATCGAGAAGTACAGGCTCGCACCAAACAAGGTCCCTGATCTTTCACCGCGAGAGCTCGAAGTCCTTAGACTCTACGCGTATGGAGACGGAGCAAAAGAAATCGCGCAAATTCTCCCGATTCGCGAGCACACGGTGCGAACTCACATAAAGAACATCAAAGCAAAGTACGAAAGGGTCGGGCGACCATGCAACACAAAAGCGGAGATTCGAAAGAACGCCATCGCCGACGGCTTCATCGAAGGCCCCCGCTCCTAAGGGTTCGAAGGAACGCTCTCCCCAGCCCTCACCCGAGACCGACCTGGTAGCCAGATACTGGTTACACCAACTATCGGCTACACCGATATCTGGCGAAACCGCTGTCTGACGACACCGAACATTGAGGAAGCCACAGATTAGCGACCCCAGGGATTGACTACGCCGGTTATTGGCCGCTACAATCCCGACCCCTATTTGCATACGATCGTGTCGACGGAAATTCGATAACGACCCGGGCAGCCGGATTCGTGCAGTAGCGGGAGGTAGTCGCCCATGTCCGCTCCGAAAGGAAAGAACTCAGACCGGGTGGAGGGACGTGTTGAATGCAGAATTCACGGACCCGCGTGCCTGGCCCAGATCAGGGCAACCGACCGCCCTGATCACCTGCTGGATTTTCTCGACAGGCAGGTGAAGATGCTCGGTAGCGGACACTGGGACATCAAGGTCACGCTCAACATGCTCGCCCTGGTCGGCGGAATCGCAGGACTGCTCTGGATGCTGACCCTGCCGATGTCGAAGGTTTCCCAGATTGCCGGCGTACACCCGATCCAAGCACTCGTACTCGGCGGACTAGGACTCTCCGGCGCTTCCGCTGCCTATCGCTTCAGGAAGCGCCGTGCCCGCCGCAGGTCGTCGACCCAGCAACTCGAGTCCAACGCCGACCCTGCAGCCCACGAGTAGAAGGACGAAAATGGAACTCCATACCCCCTTTCGCACTTAAACAAGACACAGGTACAGGGTCCGAGACGGTGGGGAGCGCGACAGCGCTCCCCACCGTCTTGAGTTGTATCGCGCTTCCCGGCCGGCCTCGGCCTGGCCGCGTGCGGAATCGACGTCGCCGACGACACCCGCCACGCGGCGCCCGGGCCATCCCCGATGGGTACAACCCGATCGTGCCGATCAAGCCCACACCAGGTCCCGCCAACCGACGCACCCTTGGCCGACGCCGAGCGCGAAGACCATCCCCGCGGGCGCGGAGCCGGCTCGCTCCCGCAGGCGGCCTGGGTGCGCACGATCGGACCATGTATCGCCGTGTCGGCTTGTGTACGGCGACCCAGGGGAATGGTCGGTGGACACCGCTAAGCTCGCCGAAACCGTAGCTCAGCCGACCTGTTCAGGGGGAACGATCTTGACCGACCCGCACCCGGACGAGCCCACGACGGCGCCACTGTTCAGCGGTCACAGTCACGGTGACGGTGACGCCACACCGACGGCGCACCCGAACCCGGTCACCGCCAACCAGTTCCCGGTCTTCTTGTCCGCCGATCGCCCCGAGCCTGCCCAGTGAGCGAGCCGGGCGACCAGCGCATGGCCTGTCGCGCCAAAGCGGTGGAGGAGAAGTATCCAGACCGGTGCGCGATCGCCCGCGATTGCGAACTGATCGTGCACTTCCTCGACCACCTACAAGTCCCTCTGGGCCAATGGGCCGAACACGGCCAGTGGGCCGCGCTGGCACCCGCCACCCGCGCCGACCTCGGCACCCACGCGCTGGCCACCATCGACACCACGCTGACCGACCTCGCGGCGATCCGCGCCCGCCTGGCCGCCACCCTCACCTCGCCGCCCGACCCCGTCGATCCAGGCGCACCCCTCCCGGATCTCGAGGCCCTCGGCCCGGCCCATGCTGTGACGCGGGCGTTCCAGCGGTTCGTCGTCCCGACGCGATTCATCTCGATCTCGCTGGACCAGTGGGCCGCCCGCACTCCCGACGACTACAACGACGCGGCCCGCATCCTCGCCGGAGACCGCGCGTTGAGCGTCCTCGACAACGCCCTAACCCAGCTCGCAGCGATCCGAAACGTCCCTGCCGCCGACCTCGCCGAGCACCGCACCGGAGACCTCACATGAGCGCAACACCGACCCACGACACGGTGCCCGCGGCCACGCCGGGGTATCTCCCCGGCGAAGCCGCAGCCCTCCGCGCGGCCATCCAGGCGATCGGGCGGCGCGCGGTAGGGACACTCGCGGCTGCGGTCGACCAGGTCCACCACGAAGCCAACTACCGTGACGGCCGGTGGGACTCCGCGGCCGCCGAGCGCGTGCTCACCGGCGCCGATGCCCCCGCCCTCTGGAACCCCCAGACGCTGATGTGGCTGCGGCACACCGGGGCATGGCTCAACCGGCGCCGCCATCCCGCCGGCCCACCCAGACCGCACACCGGACCGAAACCGTCCCGCGTCGACCTCGACGCTCGCGAACAGATCGCGACCGTGCTGCGGGCCTGGACCACTCCCGGGCGCGGTGTGCCCGTCGCCGAATCACTGGCCCGGATCGTCTCCCACTACGCCGACACCACCCGCGGACCCGACAGCTGGCGCCGCATCGCCGACCAATGGCTTCCACGCACCAGCGCCCGCCCATCGTGGGGACCGGGCTGCCACGACCTGCTGATGGCACGCTCGATCTACCTGCCCCGCACCACCACCGACGAGACCGCGGCCCACCACACGACCTCCGGAGGTTGCGCCTCATGACCGATGTCCCCACCGTCCCCACGGCGAAGCTGCTGGCAGCAGTCGGTCGCAGCCTGGAGGTCGACATGGCGGCACGCTGACCTTCCAAACCTGCTGGCGATGCGCCACTCGGGGCCGTCATCGCTCCAACCTGGCCTGGTGTGAACTATTCGGGCCAAATGGTATGGCCGAACAGATGATCCGGGCCGATCACCACGACCGGCTTCTGCGAGAGATGCCGCGCTGTTGCTGTGCGGCGGCCGCGGAGGTAGGAACGCACTGCATCCACCGGATCGGCATCGACGGCAACGTCGAGATCCTTGCCCATGAAGTCGATCCGACGTCCGGCATAGCCGAGGTCTGCAGGATGCCGTCCGAGCTGAGAGGGACCAAAGTCCCCGCACTTGCGCCGGCGCGCCGGGTACGCCTGCTCAGGATGCTTGGCGTAGAAGGTGAACACGTCCAGGTCCTTCACGCCGTTCCTGCCGTCCACCCAGTGCAGGGCGGCTCCCTGGCACAGCGCGGTCAGAAGAACTCGATCCCGCAGTACTCGCAGATGCGGGTGGCGTCGCATCAGCTCGGCCTGATCCTCACAGGCCAGAGCTGCCAGGCGCCGTAGATGGGCTTCGGTCAGAGGCTCGTGGGAGCGCTCGGCGACGTCGTCGTATGCCATCGAGCGACTTTAGACCAGCGGCCCCGACATATAGTCCGTGTCGCTGCCGATTGCAGGGTGACGCGGACGGACGCTCGGCCGAGGCGGCGGCCGAATTCTCATGGCAGGTCGGGTAGCGGTTCGGGACAGGTGATCACCCCGGCCACCGTGACCCAGGAGATCCGCTCAAGGTCGACACCGGTCACCGCGGTCGACCGGACTGCGGTGGCGGCACTGAAAGACACGGTGCGGCGGTCGGCGGAGAGCTCGATCGTCGGCCCCTTCCAGCTCAGTGGCCCGCCCCAGGACGAATGCGCAATCCAGGTGAAGCCGTTCTCGTCGGGAAACGAGACAGTGAGGTCGGGCGAGTAGAGAGGACGCCGGCTGTCGGTCTCGTGTTCATAAGCTTTGGACAGCTGCACATCGATCGCGGGTTCGCTGGCCGGTTTGTCGGGTCGACGCGCAATGTACTGCCAGCCGACGAAGGTCGAGGTGAGCGGCGGGTGCGCCATGCAGGCGATGTTGGTGGTGTCGATTCGGCCTGCCCATGCGCCAGAGATTTCGACATAGGCCGAGGGCAACTCGGCTGCCACTGCTGCGGGCAGTGGTGGCGCGGGTCTCTGGTTTGTCTTGTGCTGGAACACGATCCGAGGCCTTGTCGGCACCGCGGTAGGCGTGGGCGTCGTCGGCGACTGTTCAACGGCTGTGGACTGTGATGGGTTCGGGGTGCTGGTGCTGCTGGCTGTTGGGGTTCCCGTCGCGCCACTGCTTGATAGCGATGCGGGAGACTGGCTGCACCCGGCCAACGCGGCAGTCAACAAGATCGCGCTCAGCATGCGACGCAAACCCTGGCCGCGTTGTGTCTGTGTCATTGGTCGATGATCGCGCACCGCTCACGGCTACAGCACGACGTGGTCGGCGATTTCGCTGCGGAACAGTCGCAACGGGCCCTTGCAGATCGTGGCGAAACACCTGACCTGGCGATAGCGACATCACCAGCATGTCCATCGAAACCACTCATGCACCGATGACATTCGCCGCCGGCGATCGGTTGGAATTCCCGTGGCGCCCCGAGAGCCCGGTACTTGTCAACGACCGGTTGATGGCCGCGGCGATCCGGTCGCGCGCGGCACTGATCGCCGTGGCGTGCACTGGCCAGACGATCACTTACAAGGGGCTCTCCGCCGCGATCGGTGGTTTGTATCCCTACCGTCGCCTCGGCGGACTCCTCGATGCAATCACGTTGGACTGCATCAACCGGGGTGAACAGTCTCTGGCAGCGTTGGTGGTGCGCACCGGAACCCATACCCCCGGGTCAGGATTCGTCCACGGCGGAGCCGAGCCGATCGGAAGCTACCAACTTCGGCTGCATCATCACTGGCAGCAGCACTGACCCATCGGGCGTCGGGAAGAACCTGCCCACCGCGGCGGCGGTTGCGCTCAAGTGCCAGTCCCGGAGCTCGACCCGCTCCCGAAAGACGTTCGTCGGCAGTAACTGTGGCGATACCGGGAACGATTTATCGCTGCGGACAATTTCCGGCATGATGAACGCAATGAACAGTCCCGGTTAGGCGACCGTGTCACCGGCAGGAGGTATCGCGCTGACCAGCATGTACGCCATTCCTGTGCTTGGATTCACCATGCTGCACCTGCCGAAAGGGAGACTCTTCACGGCAATATCTGGCCGAGAGTGGTACGTACGCCCGATTCAAGTAGGCGCAGCTAACATTGACACGGAAGGCAGGCGATGACGACGGGTTCAGGCTCCGGGATCGAGCGCCCATCCCACACTCGCACGCAGCATGCACTCCGTCTTCTCGTGCTACTCGACCGGACAGGCGACGACGCGGTCGACGGGGACCCGCCAGTTGCGGTGAAGGCTGTCCGTAGCGAACTGCGTCTGCAGGCGATGGACTTCTGGATGCGCAATCCCGACTACTTGGCCGACGAGATCATCTCGCAAGTCGCGGAGGGCCGGCTGGCGGAGTCGTACCTCTCCGTAGCACGGAGCCTACTAGAGGATCCCGAGCCCGACTTGCGCTATTACCCGATGCCGCGGTGGTTCTACGGTGCCTACGAAGCGATCGACGACGCGATGGCGTTGCTTGAGACCTACGGTTTGGCGACTTTCCGACGCTCCGGCGAACCCGGGATGAAAAGTCATCGCAACCAGCTGTTCTTGACCGCGGACGGCGGGGCCGCGGTGGCGGATTTGTCAGAAGATCCGGTGTTGGGTTGGTACACACGGCAGGCCGAACTGGTGGCGCTGGTAGCTGGTGACACAGTCGGTGGCAAGTTGAAGGAGCGTCAGTACCAGCAGGCGACCTATGCCGGCACGGAGTTGGGTTTGGATATCGCACCGATCGCTGATCATGTTCGGAAGCGGCTGGCTGATCAGATGTCCGCATCGGTTGGTAAGTCTGGGGGTGGCGTGTGAGTTCGCTTGCCGACGAAATCGCAAACGTTCTAGGCCGCCGTCAGAAGGAGAACCGGATTGAGATCACCCCGGCCGAGGTCGACCGGATACTCGGCGACCTCGGCATCCCGACCTCGGCGTCGCGTGGTGTACCCGTCCACCTTCGTGTGGCGCGAGTGGCCTTCAAAGGAACCAAGCGCCTGAAGGCGTCGCATCCAGACGCCGAAGGCCACCCCCTCGAAACGATCTACAGGGACGACGGAAAGATGCGGCGGGAAACCGAAGCGACCGCTGCCGCCGAAACCGATACCGGGCCGATCCACGAGGGCGAGGAAGGATACGAGGACGGGGACAGCAGTGCGGAGACTGAGGGTCCGGTTGTGCGCGCGCTGGTCCCATTCAACTTCGAGTGGAAGCTGTTCGACGGAGTGACAGGAGTCGGGTCGGGCAACAACCTGCGCGGCAAGTCAAGCCTTGTGAACGTCTTGCTGTGGTCACTCTCCGGCCGATGCGCGGAGTTCTCGGTCTCCGTGAAACGGTGGATTGAGCATGTCGAGGTCGATTGGGAGGTCGGGAGTGAAACGCTGCGCGTCGCCTTCGATGCGCGCAACGGCGAGGCCCACAACGGCACGGTCACGGTCATTGATCAGGAAGGTGTTGCGGCAACGGTCCTCGCTTCATTCGACAACGGGTCCTTCGAGGACGCGATGAGTTCGGTAATGTTGAGCCGCCTTCGCCTGGAAACCTTCACGGTCTCGCAGTCGGGGAAGTCAACGACACACAAGTGGGCGTCGTATGTGAACGCGCTCTGGGTGCGGCCGAAATACCTGACTTCGATCATCGGCAAGGAGCCGACCCTCAGCATCCGGTTGATGCAGATGTTCATCGGAACAGACTGGGTGCCAGTATTAGCGACCGCGTCGACGGTTGCCGGGACGTTGGAGGCCGAGCACAAGGCTGCGAAGGAGCGGACGAATACCGCGACCGCGGCGGTGCAGAACTCGAGACGCCGGGCACTCGAATTGGTCGAGGCAGTCCAAGCCAAGATTGCCGAGCTCCCCGCCAGCATACCCGCACCTGCGAAGCTGGCCGCAGCGAACGCCAGGATCAGTGAGCTGAGTCGACAAATACACGCTCTGCGCACCCAGTTGTTGAACCGGTCGGTCGCCGCCGACACTGTGCGACAGCAGTTGAAGGCTGCGAAGGCTCGCCACCACACCCAGTATGAGCACGCGTTGCTGACGAAGTTCTTCCACCAGATGCAGCCAACTGTCTGCCCACGCTGCACTGCGACCGTAAGCTCCGAGCGCCGCGCCGCGGAACCGGACGAACACAAATGCTCCGTGTGCACGAGCGACCTGAACTTGGAGGCACTCAAGGCAAACGTCGTGGTCGCAGACACTGTCGAGGCCAACGTAACCTCCGCACTCCTCGACTCCACAGGACCCGCGATCGATGAAGGCGAGGAAGAGTCGCCCACAAGCGAGATCGACGCGCTCGAGCAGGCACAGGTCGAGGTGGAGAGCGCGATTACTAGCCTGGGCGAGCAGATAGACAGGCTGCAGGCGGCACACGACGAACTCGTCAAAGAAACCGACCTCGAGGCTTCACTGCTCGAATCGGTGGAGAACCGTCGATTGCTGGATATCGAACTGGCCCGCGCCGAGGGTGCCGCAGCTGCCCTCGCAGAACCTGTCACGCCGACGGACGCATCCACAGTCGACCCAGTGCAACTTGCCGTAGCCGATGCTGCGAAGAAGGTCCTCGGAGCGTGGGTGAAGCAACACCAGGATCCGCTGCTCACGACGATCTCAGACGAGATTGGGCGTCTAGTCGCGAACTTCGGCGCTGACAGCTTGAGCAACATCAAGCTCGACGGGGCCGCAAACATGAAGTTGCGACAGAACGGAGATCCCTCCACCTACGGGGAAGTATCTCCCGGTGAGCAGCTGCGGTTGAAGATCGCGACAGTGATCGCGCTCATCAAGCACGGGTACGCCGAGAACATTGGGCGTCATCCAGGATTCCTGCTTCTGGACTCTCCAGCGGCGGAGGAGATGCCCGACGGGGACCTGGCAACGATGGTCGCGGCACTGCTGGAGGTAGCCAAAGAAGCACCGATGCAGATCATCGTCGCAACACGCAGCACCGGCCCGCTGGTAGACCTGCTGCCCGAGAAGAACCGCCTGATCGCCGAAGGAGCGGATTTCGTATGGTGAGGACACGGTCGCTCCGACACCAGCCCTAGGAAACATCAACTCGACCTCACCCAGTCGCGGGAGGAGAGCACATGAGCGACACCGATGCCCTATCGCTCTCCGACGCTGTTCTTGGATTGGCTCAAACCAGCAGAGGCAAGCCATTCCCGCACACTGCGATCGAAATCCTCGGGGGATGGCGACGTATTGCCTCCGACGCCGCGACCCTTGCTGGGAAACCAGCGCTTCCGCTCGTGGCCACCCTGATCGCCAGGGACGCACGCCCTGGCGACACTGATGCTGCTGCGGCCGTATCGGCTGTAGCCGCCGCCGTCGTCGCGACCGCCCAGCCGACGCTGTTTCGGGACTCGCTCGACGCGCTCCTGGACAGCGCTGTCATCACCCAAGTTGTCGGCACCAAGCTCGTCACAGATCTCGAAACCGTGGTCGCGGGCTTCCTTGTCCGCGAGCAACCAGAGCAACTCGCGGACCTCGTATCCGCTGACGCGCTCGAGGCGATGACTCGCCTCGTCGCCGCAGGGCACGGATCGCACTTCTCACTGCTAGCGCTGCTGCAGAAATTCACCCGACCGACAGTCCTCCCGATGGCGCGAGCAGTGATCCGTTCGGTGAGCACCTCCGTCGATATCTGGCCGGAAGCAGACCTGTTGGTCGGCATCATCCGCGTTCTCAGCGGCCTCGACCCAGTGGACGGAGGTGACGTCACTCTGGCAGCAGAGGTCGAATCAGACGCCGCATGGGCTCTGGCGACCGCCTCCTTGCTCCGCTCCTTGCGCGCCGCGTCTGTCCAGGAGATGAGCCCTCATCTCGCAGACTCTGCCAAGTACCTTGAAATAACAGCCAACACGTATCTGAGGACCGACGCTGTCCCGATGCTCAGCGTCGTCGAAGCCCTTCGCGAACTCGTCAACGGCATCGTTTCCGGCAACGCGATGAACACGGTGACCACGGCTCCGCTTTCAGCTGACAAGCTCAGCACAATTCGCGAGCAGATCCTGCGATTCAGTATCGATTCCAGCGGCCTGGACCACTGGTACAGCGACACCAAGCGCGCCGCACTGAACGCGTGGGCCACACTTGCCGATGACCTCGAACGGATGGGTCACCAACTCCGCAAGGACGGCTTCTATCAAGCAGAAGTAATCATACGAGACCTACTCTCCATCTATATCAGCGCTAGGACGTTCCGCGTCGGCACTCGCTGTGCAGACATCGTCGGCGTACAGGACTTGATCCAGCCGGTTATCGACGAGGGCTTCGCCAAAAAGGCCAGCCACCTGAGCAACCTCGAAGAATACGCTTCTGGCCTCGCGTCGCGAGACCCCCACAGTCTTGACGACGATGAGCACGCTCAGCTAGAGGCCGCCCGTAGCATCATCGAGATCGCGCGACGCTTGGCAAGGGGAGGAGAAGAGTCGCGGGGAAAAGCCGGCGGCGGCCCACACACGCCGCTCCCACGCTTACTTGGACAACTGGTGCCACTCGGTTCCAATGACGAAGGACTGCTGGCACAGATCTCGCCAGAAACACTCGCCGCTCTCGAACAGCAGCTCGACCATGTCGCCCTGGGACGGTCCCATCTCAACCTCGTGCAGCGGGAACTGCTCGACCTGCTCCGCGAGGCGCTGTCGGCGAGCCCGGACTACAAAGGCGAGGTCGTCGCGGTCGTCGACAACCTCCTGCTGCTCATCATCAATTTCGTAGCCAGCAGAACAAACTCGACAGCCCGACACTTCCCCTACCTCTTCGACCCTGCCGCGAAGGAAAACGCGATCCACGACGATCTCTACAACTACCTGGTCGGCAACCTCGGAAGTCGCGTCGAGTACGAGGTCTTCGACGTCGGCGGCGGACGAGTGGACATCCGGTTGAAGTTCGACGACTTCGCACTCCACATCGAGATGAAGGTGGACGACTCGAAGCTCCCGATGAACGATCGAACTGCATACCTGAAGCAAGCGGCGACCTACGAAGGAAACGACATCCGCATCGGGTTCCTCGTCGCACTGCGACATAAGGCGTTCGATCCCACCGGTCCACCCCCGCACATCAAGTCGCTGATCGGGCACACCGCATTCGATATCAAGGGCGACCCCGAGCCTCGCCACATCATCCATGTCGCCGTGCCAGGAAGCCGAATCAACCCATCCCGTTCCAGGTAGTCAGCAGCGAACCCCTGCAGATTGCAGTGACCAGCGGGACTGCCGGATACTGAACTGAGACGACAATCCGGCTAGCTGCGCCCACAGCGACATCATCGGAAGTCCACCTGTACAATCGGCGCCGTCAACGACGTTCCGGCATGCTAGTCTGCCGTCGGTGATCCTGCGATTTGTATTCGATCGCACTCGATCACAGATTTGTTGATCTCTGATCCACTATTCGTGTGCGAGTCCGCGCTCGCGAACGCGGGAGACCTGCCTCCCGAGCACGACAGTGAGACAGGGTAGACCACCGCGTCAGGGCCGACACCCGATCCGAGGCTTGAGGTGCCAACGCGGAGGAACATAACCACGCAGCTTCTCGTACTCGCCGAAATCCCACACCCCACTGGGAACATCACGCCGGTACGGACAACTCACACACGGCCGCGGCGCCGGCGGTCCTATCTTGTCCACGGCGTCCGCGTCGCGAGGTTCCACAACTCCTCGCTTACTACACAGCAGCCTGGCCACAGACTATCCGTGACCACATCCCAACTGCCCAAGATCACGCCCTGGACGATCGAGGACGCCGACCACAGCGCCACAGTCCGACCACCATCAGTCATAGCCGAGACACCGACAGCTGACCGTCCCACCGAACAAGTAAGGTGGGCCGCCGTACAACAGCGATGTTGTGCGTAAGCCACCACCAGGCCTACAGATTTCGAATGATCCAGCCGGCATCCCCTTACATTCCCACGCTTGGTCGCGGCCGACGATCGCCGAAACTGCCGTCCACGCGCAAAGTCCGGGCGTGAGATAGTCATCCATGCTGCCTCCTAAACCCGGGCGGCAGTGTCGGCCCATTCATCGACCAGACAGGAACACCCATGGCACGCAAAGTGGTAGTCAACATTGTCGACGACATCGACGGCACCACCCCCGCTAGCGAGACGGTCACGTTCGGTATCGATGGCGCCCTCTACGAAATCGACCTCTCCGACAGCAACGCCGCCAAGCTCCGCGACAACCTGACGCAATGGGTCGCACACGCACGCAAAACCGGCCGCACAACCAAATCGACCAGCCGCAACACCGCCGCACCGGCCACACCCACCCGAAACCGCTACGACCTCACCGCGATCCGAGCCTGGGCGGCCGAAAACGGCCACAAAGTCTCCACCCGCGGCCGCATCGCCGCCGAAATCATCGACGCCTACAACAAGGCCGTGGCCTAACCAACCAACCGAACGCCTCGCCAACCCGGAACCGGTCGCCCCCGCGAAGTACCCGCCGACGCCGGCCGACAGGCCGAACGCCGACAATGGCTGCTGTGGCTGCGGCATGCGGTGACCACCACCCCACGCATGCTGGCGGTGTTGCTACTGCTCACCACGCCGGTCTACCTCGTCTACGCGTCGGTCTGCCACGCGTGGTGTCACTGCCGGTCGACGCACTCTGGGCGACCTTCATTTTACGCAGTATGGTTACGTCACAAGCTGCGACCATGGTGCCCGTATTGCCGCGATTGGGACCAGGACGGAGAACGCGAACCATCGCCTGACCCGGTCACGAAGGCAGAGCTGTGACCCTGCCGCAGGGGCCAACTCTGTAGTTTTCTCCAACGCGCATCGTTCGATCAGCGACAGCCAGCGCCGTTGTATGGCAGGACCGGAGTCGCCGTCACGCGATAAGCAACAATGCCCGCACAGACGGTCGCGACGACAGCTTCGGCCGTTCCCCACGGACACTGGCGCCGGTGCCGCAGCCCTCGCTCTACGTGCTCGAGATCGCACCGCTGCTCGGCTGGAGCAACGGCGGACCTCGCCTCAAGGCCACCGACCGCGCTGGCGCGACACGCATGCGGCACGATCGGCACACACATCCTGTCGAACCTACGGTTACGTAGGACATGACAGCGGCTCGACCCGCGGATCGGCTTCCCCTCCAACCAATCCTCGAGTCCTCGCCCAGGTTTCAGCGCAAAGTTGCCGCCGCCGCCGGGATGAACACCATCGCCCGGTCGAGGTCACCCGGTTGGGAACGGTAGGTGAGTTCGCTGACGACGCTGGCTACTGTCGCGGCCAACATGCGCGGGGCGAGATCGTCAGCGCTCCAGCCCTGTTCTTCGGCGAGTAGCTGCGCGCCTTCGCGGATCACTTTGGTGAGCCGGGCCCGACAAAAGGCCTTCGAGCTGCGGATTGGCTTGCAGCATGCGGTCGTACAGGTCGTCGAAGCTGGTGCGCGCGTCCTGCTTGCGACGCAACCACTCCTCGACGGTGTCGAGGATTCCCTGACCTGCGGGCCGTTCGTGGAGTGCCGCGGTCAGTCCCTCGACGCACGTGGAGATTCAGCGCCTGCGCTACTTGGGTTTCGATAGCTTCGAGCTTGTCGCACAGTTGAGATCGTTCGTCCTTGAGTTCGATACGGCGGTCGTTGATTTCAGAGATGAATTCGCGGTCGGTGTCGTCGAGGACTTCGAGGTTGCGGACCAGTTGTTTCATCCGGGTCTCGACGTCGGCTATCTGGGCGCAGCGCCGAAAGCTTGTGCTGTCGTTGCTCTTCGGCGCGTATGCCTGGGGTTGGTCTGCGACCAGGAGGGTGCGTCGGTAGGAGCCGAAGACATGCTGGTTTAAGAAAGTCGCCAGGTGGTCGAGAAGGTCTTGTTCGCGGATGAAGAACGATCCGCCGTTCGGGTGGCCTTCGGGGGCATAGCCCTTCTTCGGCTGGCAAGCATAGTAGGCCGCGACGCGGCGGGTCTTGCCGAACATGCGGCGGTCGCAGTGATCGCACAAACGATATGAGCGAAACCAACAGGTGCGCTTGATATCTGGGCGCACGTTAGAGTCTGCGGTAGCACGCGAGCCGCGCCGGATACTGCGGTTCTGCTGTACCTGCAGGAAGTCTTCCATGCTGACCAGCGCCTCATGGACCGGCTGGTGCGACCACACCCATTCCGAGATGTGGTTGAGCCGGTTCTTGTTGGATTTGCGCCCGTGCCGGTTCCACACCTGGTGGCCGGTGTACTTCGGGTTGGTCAGCACATCACGCACATTGGACCATGTCCAGCGCCCCCGCGCTATTGCCCGATTCACCGGCACCGGCGGCGGATTGGTCACCAGGTCGAGGTTGAGCCGATCGGCGATCTGCTGGTAGGTCAGACGCTCGATGCACCGCCACTCGTAGATGCGCCGTACCACCGGAGCTTGCGCCGGGTCCGGTTCGAGCAGCGTCTTCTTCTGGCCCTTAGCCCTTTTCGCCGGTACCGGGTGCTGGCCTGAACCTCGGCAAGTGCTTGTCCTTCGGCTCCGTCAACAACCTCGATCTCGAACACCGCCTCCGGAGGCGGCCCCGCTTCTGGGAAGCCGGGCGACCGCGCCGGGCGAGTCTCCTCACCGACTGAGTCGTCCCTAGACCCGCCAGCGGTAGACCTGCGCGTCACGATCGTGTACTGCCAGATCGGCCGAAACGAATCCCGACACGGCACCGTCGACCTTCAACACACACGTAGTGGTCAAGTCCACCGTCAAGCACCCGTCTCCGCTCGGCCCTGTCCGGTGCCGGGTCGCCGTGTGGTAGGGAATGCAGGCGCGGCCCGAGATTTGCACGGCACCTGGGCTGATCAGCAGCGCGGACGTCGCCCGCGTTTCATAGTTGGGACTGTCACCGCAGACCTGCTACCGGTGGGGCGGCAGCGGAAACGACGCCATAACCGGCCGTTGTGAAGGGCCGATCGCCGCTCGGTATTCGCCGAGCAGGGGCTCGGTAGAGTTGAATGTTGCGTGCTGAACATAGGGGGTCCTTCCGATTTACGGAGTTGCTGCACAGTACTGGCACCTCGTACCTCGAAAATTGCGTTGGACTTCCTGAGAACTTCGGGGCAAATCGGTTATGGGAAGCCTCCGGCTCACTGGTTCCGGGCCGCTTTCGCTAGTAGCGGGGACACGATTAATCTGCGACCTCTGGGTTATGAGCCCAGCAGACACCGTCCCGGGTACGTCATCCCGTATCGGTGCGTCCTATCCGCGCAGGTCAGCTGGGTAGCAGTCGTCCTCGGCGTCGGACTGATCCCACCCCGGCCGATGCGTCCCACGCTGTCGTGATGCCAAATTTGATGCCAATCGCTCCCCCTGAAAACGGACATTTCATCACCGGTGAGCACTGATCTAACCGCTCGCGTGAGTAGCTGGCAACCTCCTTCGGTATTGCCCCCGTCATGTCGAACGCCCGGGGTTGCGGCAACCCGCCAGGTATCCGGGATTCGGCGCTGTCCGGCTGACATAGGCCCCAGGAATCCGGTGGCGCGCGGCACGACGTCGATCAGACCGTCAGGGTTTCGGCCACACCCATCGTCATGTGGAATCGATACGCACGCATCGACATTCGAGGCGTGGTGCCGTGCAGCCATGCCAGCGGGCCATCCGGATCGAATTCCCAGGAACTAGCGCACGGCAGCGCACGAGCTCTCGCCTGCATGCTCGACAGCTTTGTACCGTCGCCCTCGGGTAGCGGCGGCTGGAATGTGCGGCCGCGTAACGGTATCGGCACTGTCAGCCGCGATGCATCGGTGAAGTGGGCCCGTACGATTGGGTGTTCGCCGGCATCGCAGCCCAGTGCCGTACGAGCCAACGGACCGCGCACGGTCTCGGTCTTGCTGAACTGTGCGAGTTCTTTCGGCACGCCCCAGATCTGCCGTCCACCAGCGACCGAGGCGGGCAGGTCTACCCAGATGTCGGAAATCGTGAAGTGATTGCGATACTCGCCCGAACCGATAACGCGGCCGACCATGAGTTCGGAGTAGACCATTGCGCTGTCCGCGGTGTAGTCGACGAAGGCGACTTGATACGTACCGGCGGGACGGGTTTCGTCGACGTCAGCGCGTACTGCGAAGCTGGCGAGCCACATGTGCCCAGTCATCCGCCACGGTGCGGGCGGATAGGTGGTCGCGTTATCGTCCGGATCGTTCATGGCTCAGACCTTGCCCGTGGCGTCGGAGATCCACGACAGGTCGCTGGTGGCAAAGCTCTCGTACCAGCCTGCGGGGGCATTGTTGGTCAGTTCGCTCATGTCCCAGTAGTCCTTCCACAGAGTGATCTTGCCGTCGTGGACCTTGTGGACCGAGACGAAGTGCAGCACTGCGATTTCGCCGCTGGCCCAAGTCCAGGTCTCGGAATGTTCGAAAAGCACGTCAGTTCCGTTGGTCAGGAGCAGGCCGGGGTGGTTGGCGTAGGCGGCGAGAGGGTCCACCGAGATGCTGAGCTTTTTTATGATGTCGTCGGGTCCGATCGCGGCGATCGTGGGCCCTGTCGGGATGTCGTAGAAGACGCAGTCGTCGGCGTAGTAGGTGCGGGCCTTTTCCCAGTCCCGGTCGGAGACCGCCTGCCACATGCCTTGCACGATTTCGGTTGGTGACACTTCAATTCCCTTCTCGGACAACAAATGAAGATGTTCTCGATCAGCGCAGTACGTAGTCGGTGAGGTCGGCGTGTTTGGTCCAGGTCCAGTAGTCGACCAGGCGCCAGGGGCTGAGGCTGTGGATCTCGCCGTGAGAGTTCTTGTAGAAGGAGTGCTTGACGCTCGGCTGGGTCCATACGAGCCGTGCGAGTTCGGCTTGTGAGCGTGCGTGCCAGTCCTCGCATCGGCTTTGCAGCGGGTCCATCGATCGATGCCCGGAGTCGATGAGCTGCTCCAATGCGCTGCTGATGTAGCGCATTTGGCATTCAGAATGCAGGATGAGGCTGCCGCCGTGCGCGAGGTTGGTGCCGGGCCCGTACATGCAGAACAGATTCGGGAAGCCGGGCACGGTGATGCCCAGGTAGGCGCTGGGCCGTTCGCCCCAGAGCTGTTGCAGTTCGAGCCCGTCGCGGCCGGTGATCTCCATCGGCCACAGCGCGCGGTTGGCGTGAAAGCCGGTGGCGTAGATGATGACATCGGCGGGATAGCGCTTGCCGTCCTCGGCGACCACTCCGTCGGCTTCGATGTGATGGATGCCTTCGCGGATCAACTCCACATTGTCGCGTTGCAAGGTGCGTAGCCAGCTGCCGTTGTCCTGCAGGGTGCGTTTGCCGGTCGCCGGGTAGTCGGGCATGACCTTGGCCAGCAGGTCGGGATCATCGTTGATCTGGCTCGAGATCCAGTGGGTGAACATCAGCCGGGCGGCATTGTTGATCTCGCTGACCGCTTCGGCGGGATCGCCGGTGTAGTCGGGGTCCACGAGTGCTGCCTCGCGGCCCTTCTCGCATCCGGGCCAGAAGAGCAGGAATCGGTACCAGCGGCCGTAGAAAGGCAGATGAGTCAGCGCCCACCGGACTCCCTGCCCGACCGCTGCGTGGTAGTTCGGGTTGGGGAACATCCACTGGGCGGTGCGCTGGAAGATGCTCAGGCTCTTGACCTGTTCGGCGATGGCCGGTGCGATCTGGAAACCGCTGGCACCCGCGCCGATCATCGCCACCTGTTTGCCGGTGAGGTCGAGATCGTGATCCCAGCGCGCGGAATGGAATGCCGGACCGGCGAAGCGGTCCCGTCCCTCCAGCTCGGGGATCTTCGGGCGGTTGAGCTGGCCGACCGCAGAGATGATCGCCGAACATTCCACGATCTCGGCGGGACCGTCGGCGGGCAGGATCGTGACAAGCCAGCGCTGGTGCTGCTCGTCCCAGCGGGCGCCCAGGACCTCGGTGCCGAACCGTACGTGCGGGGCGATGTCGTGCTCGTCCATGACCCGCTGGAAGTAGCCCTGCAACTCCGGCTGCTGGGCGAAGTATTCGCTCCAGTCATAGCTGGGTTCGGCACTGTAGCAATAGAAGTGATTGCCGACGTCGACGCGAGCGCCGGGATAGGAGTTCTCCCACCAGGTTCCGCCCACGCCAGAATTCTTCTCGATGATGATGTACGGGATTCCCATCTGCTGGAGTCGGATTCCCGCGAGAAGGCCGGACTGGCCGCATCCGATCACCACGACATTGAAGTCGTCTCGATCAGAGTGGTCAGATTCGCGAACCGCTTCGTCGGGGTCGGTTCCGTCGAGTTCGAGGTCCGCCAGCACCATCGGCAGGTATTCCTCGGGCACCTCCTCGCAGACCAGCCACCGCATCATCTCTGTGATGACTTCCCCGGACAACGGGGCCGGTTCCGGGCAGCCGCGATCTCGGTAGTCGCGCAGGATCGGCAGTGCGAGCTCGCGCACTGCGGCCTGGTCCTCGGGCGACATGAAGCCCTGCACCTCGTTGAGGAACACCCCGTTGGGCCGCAACCGATCTCGCAGCAGTTCGATGTCGCCGGTGATGTGCACCAGCGACAGCATCAAGGTCGGGATGCTGAGGTCGAGCAATGCGGCGGCGATGTCGTCATCGGCGTCGGTGAACGGTACGCCGGCCCAGCGGTTACGCATGGATCATCCAATCTCGACCGGGAACTTCAATGCCCGGGTCGTCCAATTTTTCCGCTATCGAGGCTGCTGCGCGGTGGCATACCAGCGGGTAATGTCGCGGCCCTCGGACTCCGCGCCGTACCACTCGGCGGTGAATTGCGGAATCGGCTGCCGGTCAGGGCGGTGGAAAGGTAGCTGGGACAGCATGATCCGGTACAGTATGCGCAGCTGCTGCCGCCTGGGGATGTCCCGGAACGCCTGGGTCCCGACGAATCCCCGTGAGGTGTCACTCGCGCCGCCGCGATCGGCTGCGGGGATGTACTTGCTGAAGTCGTCGGCGATCATCTGCATCACCATCATGATGTGGCGCATTGCCTTGGGCATCTGGCGCGTGCGCTCCCACGGCCGTCCGACGGCGGCCTCATAGATGGCGAACGCCGAGGACCGGTGTTCGATCTCTTCCATGAAGTGCCAGATGAACAGCGACGCAACATGATCCGCGCCGCCTCGAAACAGCGCCGGTTCGTTGTTGAGCATCGTCCCGAACAGGGGCGTGAAGGTCGCTTCGATATCGGCCATGTAGGCCAGGTGGAATTCGAGGGACTCGCTCTCGAACAGATCGGAGTACGCCTGGTCGATCTTGGCTTGAGTCTGGGCGAGCATCGGGTGCTGCTTCACCAGGCAGGCGACGTGACGACGATGCATGCGTGCGTGTTGCGCCTCCTGTTGCAGGAAGTCCTTGGCCTCCCGCTCCATCGGGGTGCCTTTCAACCGCGGCGCGGCCTGCTGGATCGCCATGACGATGTACCGCTCGAAGGCCGGAGCGGCGAAGCTCATCGCGTTGCACAGTTCGGAGAAGTCGGGGTTGGCAGGCTGCCACAGGAACGGCGTGCTGTCCGGTTCGAACGTGAACGGTGGTTTCCGTACCTTCAGGGTGCTCACAACAGTCCTCCCGCTCACCGCCGCGTGGCCCGGACCGAACCATCTGCGACGTTTCTCATTTCTGTCTCAACAGAGTGTCGGCAGGAGGGTGCGCTGTCAAGAGCGGAGGTGTCAACACAGGCAAACGCGCGAAGATGCCAGGGCAGCCGAGCGCGGTGGCAACGCTATTCGGCGCGAGGCTTGATCAGGGGGAAGATCGCGTAGCGCTTGAGCATGGCGAGCCGATGCTCGCGCGGATGCTGGAAATGCGGCTCAAGCAGGCTCAATTGGATGCCGATCAGCCATTCGATCGCGTCGTGGGCGACGATGTCGTCGTACAGGTAGCCGGCCTCGGCATTGTCGCGCAGCAGCGCTTCGAGCATGGGGGTGAGCGCGGCGGTCATCGCTTCGAGGCCACCGCCGACCCGCGCCATCGCGGACGGTCCCCCGCCGCCGTGCGCCTGCAATGCCTTGAACCAGTGTTCGGAACGCAGCGCGTCACTGAACAGCAGCATCCCTTGCGCAATGCGGTCGAGAGGGTCGGCGATGTGCTCGATCTGATGTGCCACGATCCCGGCCATCACCGCGGTGCGGGTCATGAGAACCTCGCGGACCAGCTCATCTTTGTCCGAGACATGGCGGTAGACCGTCGCTCGCGAACATCCGGCGAGCTCGGCGACCTCATCGATACGCACGGCCAGCGGGCCACGCTGGTCGATGATCTCGGCCGTGGCGGCTATCAGCCTGCTACGGACATCGCCTACCACGAAACCTGCCTCCCACCCTCGCTCGGCGACCCGGCGTCGCAGCGCAATCGGTCATGCTACCAGGGACTTAGCCGCCAGCCGGACCTGCACCGGCGGGCTGCCGAGCAATGTTCGCGCCGAACGATTCCCGTGATCCCGTTGATACGAGAGGCTCCGCGTGAGATGCTTTCACAATACGTCTCACCGCTCGGCTGGAAGGCTGGCACCGCCGCCTGGCTCGCGCGGCTTTCGAGAAACCGAGGAGGAAAGCTCTCATGGCCTTCGACACGATCATCCGCCAAGGCCGTTGGTTCGACGGCACCGGCGCGCCCTCCGCGATCCGCAACCTCGGCATCAAGGACGGCCGCGTCACCGCCGTGACCGCCGAGGAACTCGACGCGACCGGATGCCCGCAGGTCATCGACGCGACCGGACGCTGGGTGGTTCCAGGGTTCATCGATGTGCACACCCACTACGACGTGGAGCTGTGGAAGGGCGCGGGCCTAGAGGAGTCGACCCGGCACGGGGTGACCACGGTGGCGATGGGGTCCTGCTCGCTGTCGACGGTTCACGTTGATCCCATCGATGCCGGCGATCTGTTCGGCCGGGTCGAGGCGATCCCGCGCGAGCACGTCGTGAAAGCGATGGAGCAGCACAAGACGTGGACGAACTGCGAGGAATACATCGCCGCGCTCGAGTCCCTGCCACTGGGTCCCAATGTGTGCGCGTTCCTGGGCCACTCCGATATGCGCACGGCGACAATGGGTTTGGATCGGGCGACCGACAAGAAGGTCACACCGAGCCCCGACGAACTGGCCCGGATGCAGCGCATGCTCGACGAGGCCCTGGATGCCGGATTCGTCGGTTTGTCAATGATGAACCTGCGCTTCGACAAGCTCGACGGCGACCGCTGCCGCTCACGCACCGTCCCGTCGACCTACGCCAAACCCCGCGAATTCCGCAAGCTCAGAGATCAGGTGCGCCGCCGGGGCGCGGTGGTGCAGACCGCACCCGATATCAAGCGCCCCGCCGACCTGCTCGCCCACGCCCTGCACGCCACCGGATGGTTCCGCAAGCCGCTCAAGACCAGCATGCTCGCCGCCGCGGACTCCAAGTCCAACCCCTCGGGTGTGTATGTGCTCAAAGCGCTTTCGACCGTGGCGAACCTGTTCGGCGGCAATTTCCGATTCCAGCATCTGCCGGTGCCGTTCACCGTATACGCCGACGGCATCGACTTCGTGATCTTCGAGGAGTTCGGTTCCGGCGAGGAGGCTCTGCACCTGTCGGACTGCGTCGAACGCGACGAGCTGCTCAAGGACGAGACCTATCGGCGGCGGTTCCGCAAGGACTACGACGCGAAGTTCGGGATCAAGGTCTGGCATCGCGACTTCTTCGACGCCGAAATCGTCGACTGCCCCGACCCTTCGGTGATCGGGAAGTCGTTCGGGCAGGTCGGAATCGAACGCGGCGGATTGCATCCGGTCGACGCGTTCCTGGATCTGGTCGTCGAGCACGGCCGGGCGGTGCGCTGGCGCACCACCATCTCCAACCACCGGCCGCAGGTGCTCGACAAGCTCTCCAAGGACCGATACGTCCAGATGGGGTTCTCCGATGCCGGGGCGCACATGCGCAACATGGCCTTCTACAACATGGGCCTGCGCCTGCTCAAGCGCGTGATCGAAGCCGAGGCAGCAGGCGCCCCGTTCATGACCGTCGACCGTGCGGTGCACCGGCTTTCGGGAGAGCTGGCCGATTGGTACGGCCTCGATGCCGGGCACCTGCGGGTGGGCGATCGCGCGGACCTGTCCATTCTCGACCCAGCGCACCTGGACGAGTCGGTCGAGGCGTACGCCGAGGAGGCCGCCGAGCCGTACGACGGGATGGTGCGCATGGTCAACCGCAACGACGAGGCGGTCGCTGCCGTGTTCGTCAACGGTCGGCAGGTCGTCGCCGACGGCAAACCCACCGAGGCGCTCGGCTCGGTCCGCACCGGGAGCTTCCTGCGCAGTGCCTACTGAACCGGAAGTCCTCACCATCGACCTGCCGCACCTGAAGGTCTCCGCGCTGGCGTGGGGACCGCCGGACGGGCGGCTCGCCGTGTGCCTGCACGGATACCCCGACACCGCGTGGACGTGGCGGCATCTGGGTCCCGAGCTGGCCGAGCAAGGCTACCGGGTGGTCGCGCCGTTCACCCGGGGCTACGCCCCGACCGCCATCCCAGAGGACGGCGACTATCACATCGGCGCGCTGATGTTCGACGCCATCGAACTCCACCGTTGTCTCGGCGGCGGCTCCGATGCCGTTCTCATCGGCCACGATTGGGGCGGGTTCACCGCCGTCGCCCTGGCCGCCCACCCGGATTCGCCGTTCACGAAGGTTGCCGCCCTAGGAATACCGGTGCTGCACGGCTTCCGGAACCGCATGCCGCCGCGGCTGCTGCGACGGCTCCCCGCGCAGACCCGGCAAAGCTGGTATGTGCTGTTTCAGCAAATCCCCGGAGTCTCCGAACGCGCCCTCGGACGCCTCATTCCGAAACTCTGGCGCGACTGGTGCCCCGAGGGCTACGACGTCACCGAAGATGTCGAAAGGGTATGGGCCGCACTGCCCGACCACGCCCATCGTACGGCGGCGCTGTCCTACTATCGCTTCCAGTTCCAACCCCGCCGCCAGCCCACGCCCTACCGGACCTTGCACCGCAGCTGGCGTACGCAACCGGCCCGTATGCCGATCCTGGTTCTGCACGGTGCGACCGACGGCGCCCTCGACGCCCGTCTCGCCGCGTTCAGCGCCGAACGCCTCCCCACCGGCAGCCGGCACGAGATCGTGCCCGCCGCAGGGCATTTCCTGCATCTCGACCAGCCGCGGCACATCAATCGATCGATCATCGAGTACCTCGCCCGATGACCGATCGCGCTCAGGAAGACAACGTTGTCATGATCGGATCCCCGTCGAAGATGTCCGGGGTGGACCCGGCCCTGCGCCACGTCGCACGTTTCCTGCCAACTGGATCCGCACTGCACCGCGGACTGACGGTGCCTCGGGTGATCATGGGACTCGCCGGCCGAATCGGGGAACTACCCCGGATCTCCATCGCAAGGGTCAATCCGGATGTGACCGTGCGGATACACCGCCCCGCCGGTCGAGCAGGCTCCGGACCGGCGCTGCTGTGGATCCATGGCGGCGGAACCGTCATGGGCAGCGCCGCCCAGGAAGACAAGCACTGCCGACGACTGGCCGACCACTGCGATATCACCGTAGTGGCCGTCGACCATCGGCTCGCGCCCGAACATCCCTACCCGACCCCGTTGCTGGACTGCTACGAGGCCCTGCGCTGGCTGGCTCGCCAATCATGGATCGACCCAGCTCGTATCGCCATCGGCGGAGCCAGCGCCGGTGGCGGCCTCACCGCGGCCCTCGCCCTGCTGGCACGCGAGCGCGCCGACATCACACCGGTGCTGCAGCTGATGACGTATCCCATGCTCGACGACAGGACCGGAACCACCCCCGACTCCCGCGCCCGGATCATGTGGTCGGGACAAGACAACCAGATCGCTTGGCGCTGCTACCTGAATGGATCGGATCCGGCGCACGCCTCACCGGCTCGCAGGACAGACCTCGAAGGATTGCCGACGGCATGGATCGGAGTCGGCACGCTCGATCTTTTCTATCCGGAGTCCGTGGCCTACGGCGAGCGGCTCCGGGCAGCAAACGTGCCGACCCACACCGAAATCGCGACCGGAGCGTTCCACGCGTTCGACATGATCGCACCCAATGCCCCTGTGTCCCAGCGCTTCTTCGCAAGCCAGTGCCACGCGCTGCGGACCGCGCTGGCACCATGATCACCGCAGCGCGCGGGCGGCCACGGCCGGTCCCACCCATTCCCTCAGGAACGCCCGCAGATTTTCGCCGTGCCGGGGCGGGCGGCCGGGATCGATCACGAAGGATTGCGCTGCGCGCAGGATGAATTCAACCAGCCCGTCCAGCGCGGCCTCGTCGAAACCTCCTGCCGCCCAAACCACCTCGTATCGCTAGAGGAGCTGACGACCGAACGCGAAAGCCGCATCGGAAGTGATCCCGGCGGAGCTGGCCCCCGGGCGACCGGGCGGGATCAGCAGTCCCAGATACTTCTGCTTCGGGAGCTGTTCGAGCACATGGGCGATGCCCTCCGCCACCGCCTCGGCCGGATCGTGAATGCCCTGCACATGGGCGGCCAGATCGTCGAGATAAGGCCCCATCTCCTCGATGGCGGTGCGCTGCAACATCGATTCCGTGCTGGGAAAGTACCGATACACAGTTTGCCGGGGCACACCGAGTTCACGGGCGATGTCGGCGATGCGCATCTTGTCGCCACGCTCGCCGATGACCCGGCGGGCGACCGCCAGGATCCCTCGACGGCCTCGGCATCGGTCAGCGCCGCATCGCCCGACCATCCGTGTGTGCGCACCAGCGCCCCCCGGCTACGGCGAAACCCCTTGGCGCAAGAGTACTGTCGCCGCCGATGCGCCCGGGGTCAGCGCGCCGGTGAGCCGGTCGGCACGTCGATGTGCACCGGTACGTCGTCGTCCCAGGGTTGCCGGATCACCATGTCCGCCACGTTCAAATAGCCGGTCTCGAATTCCCCGGTGGCCGCGTCGACGAGACGGTACCGCTGGTGTTGCCGGTGGATCGGCTGCCCGTCGATCAACGCGATGCGAACCTCGCCGCGTTCGAAGCGGCACCGTTTCTGCAGGGCCGCCACGAGCTGTTTGTTGTGCATGTGCCCGTCCCCGAAGTTCCATCCGATCGCGGTGCTGCACAGGGTTTCACCGTCGATGAGCACATAGTCGTCTTCGTGCCGCCCGCCATGGCGCGGTGGGCCAGGGTGAACATCGCCCGGCCGTGGGTGTTGAATCCGTGGAAGGCGTAGCCCATGTAGAGGTGCATCTGCGCGTTCTCCGCGCTGCCGAAGAACTTCTCGCGTTGCGCGGCGGGCATGCTCGGGATCGAGACGATGCTCCGCTCGAGCTTCTCTGACGCCGACGGTTTCATGCACCACAGCGAGGTGTCCCAGTTACCGGCGTAATACCGCATCCCGGGCAGGAAGGAACCTTGCGGGGGAACAGATTTCCCAGCACCACGGTGCCGACGAGGACGAGAACCAGCACGATCGGTCCGGGACCGCTCAGGTCGCCGAGTCCCACGTCCGGATGCCCGACGAACAGCGCCAGCACCGCAAACATCATGAAGGCCAGGACAGGCGGCAAGCAACTTGAGCACAGTCTGATCGCCGTGCCCTCGCGCTGCGACTGCTCGGCGGGCGGCTGGGCTTGTTCGCGCTACCCCGAGGGTAGCCGCGATGGCTTGTGCCGATCGCGGCAGCCGGCAGGGCGCTGAGCGTAAGAGGTGGGGCGTAGTCCTCGCGCGGCGACGAGATTCTGAGATCGGGTCCATCGCGGCGGCATCATCTTGGCCGTGCTCGTCGCAAGGGTGGTCGTTTCACCGCCGGCTCGATGCGGTTCGCCTCGACCGGAGCAAGCGATCGAGGCGAACCTTCCCCGTGCACCCACACGCCGCACACGTCGCGGGGCACTCGCAAACTTAGTCGGGTCAGCGGCTCAATCATGCGAGCCGCGCCAACACGACGGCGCAGGCAGCGTCGGTTCCAGACCGACGAGCCCTCGGAGTGAGGCGCGAAACGGGTTCCGCTGGCTACGCCGACAGATGTTGCGAGGCCGACTACCCGCATCCTCTCGGCAGGCCGCGGAGTTCAAGAACGTGGGGTTTCTGTGGGACTTGGCCGAAACGTCAAATCTCCGAAACAGAGAAACCCCCTCCGACCCAGGTCAGAGAGGGTTTTCACTGTCAGGCTGACAGGATTTGAACCTGCGACCACCTCGCGAGCGTTCCGGTTGCCTCGATAATGCTCGTCAGTTCCCAGCACTGCCTGCTAGCAGCATCTTTCGCGAAGCGAACATCCCCGACAGTTCTCACAACTTCGCGTTAATTCCGGCCAAAACTGTGGAGTTTCTGTGGGGCCGTTAGAAATCAGACCGACTGCGCTTAGCAAAGACGCACACGGTGCGCGACGGTTAGCCGGCCTCCGACACAAGCAGTCTGCGAGCGGTGCCGTCGCCCGTATCGACGGGCGTACCCCGGTGGCACAAGGGCGCCGCGGCGAGGTCAACTCTCAGCCTGACGGTTCGGGCTTGTCCCCCGTTCGCGGACGAAGCACGTTACAACTGCTGGATGAAAGGATCGCACTGCGCCACGGTGCCCGCGGCGATGGATCCCAGGCCGAGCGCGCCTGCCAGTGCGCTGGTGAACTTCAGCGTGTCCCGCTGGGATAGTTGACATCCGTGCATCCACGGAATTGCTTTGATTCGAGGCACACGTTGTTGCGCCCCTAAGTTCTGGGACGAATCACCGCTCGCGCGGGGAGCACCAAGGTCCTCGTGGCGAACCGGGGCGAGATCGCGGCTCATCCCCGCTCGCGCGGGGAGCACTCGGGGCCGTGGCCGGGCGCCTGGCGGGCACATCCCCGCTCGCGCGGGGAGCACGCCACCACCGCGCGCGAACCCTGGCACGATCGGGGCTCATCCCCGCTCGCGCGGGGAGCACGTCACCTCGTCGAAAGACGGCGGCACGGTCCGGTGGCTCATCCCCGCTCGCGCGGGGAGCACACTAATTGACCTGCATGTTCACACAGCAATCGACCGAATTACGTTCACTTTCGAACAACACCACAATCGTCAACCAACAACCTCACGACCGCAGCCGGCCTCGAACACGCGACGAACCTGGCCTCAACGGAACCAAAGCAGCTACCGGTCGCCAACTCTTGCCTTCGAGCTATCAGACTCGGACATGCTCAGGTCACTACGCCTTCGAGCAACCTTACGGATCGTCAACACAGCGTCCAGCCCGGGCTCGTCGACGTCGCGCTGGCCATGCTCGGCAGCCTCCGCACCCGAAGCGAACAACGGCACCGGCGACTCGTATCCCTGCGTCTGTTCGAACGTGTGCGGGCTGATACGCTTCTGAATCAGCGCAAGGCGCAAAGCCAACAACCCACGTCCTCCATGGCAACCAACCCAACCGGCACACATCCGCCGCATGCTGGAGTCCGCGTCGCTCTGGTGACACTGGAACAAGTGAGGCGCCTGCACACCCAAGTCGCCGTCGTAGGCACGTAGCTTCTCGTACTCGGTGAAGTCCCACACGCCACTGGGGACATCACGCCGGTACGGACAACTCACACACGGCCGCGGCGCGGGAGGGCCCATCTCGTCCTGGCCGAACGCGTCGGTGGGTTCCACGACTCTCCCCTCACTACACAGCGGCTCGGCCACAGACTATCGGTGATCTGTACCAGCCGCCTTCCGGTCGCCCCGAACCAGTGAGGTGAGCTCGTCGAGGCGGATCTTCGGGGCCCTCGGTGACGGCGAGATGGCTGGTCAATCCGCCCGTCACCCACCGGATCGCGCTGCCCCTTCAGCGGTCCTCGACGACTTTGATGCTTGTGAGAACGGCCCGCGCTCGCACCGAGGGCCGTAGTCACGTTAAGATGTCGTGTTCGACCCATTCGCCCATGTGAGGATCAAACTGGCACCACCACGGTCAACGCCGCGTGCCGATCTCCGGCCAGTGTTCACGACGTCGGCTGTCGGCACCCTGGGTGCCTCGAGCCTTCGGCGAGGTGTGGCGCGGATTCACGACTTAGCAGCGCTGCTAAGCCCGCCACGGTTCTTGCTGATTCACCTCCTCTGGCCTGCACAAACCACTGGTTGAATGGATTCGACGGGTGCTCACCGCAGACGCGGCGCCACCGCTATTGGGTACGCAGTACGCGGCCCTCCCACAGGCGGCGCTCGGCACCGGCGGGATCGGACTCAACGCGACTGACGGTGTCGAACAGCATCGTTGGGCGTTCGGGTTGGCGGTAACGCGCCCAACCAGGGTGCCGGTGCAAGCGAAGCGCACCCAGGCAGCGTGCAAAGTATCGGCGAGCTCCTGCGGCGGCTCGGCTCCCATCTGTTGGAACCCCTCGTACCGACCCCGCTGACCACGTCGACGGTATCCCAGACGAAGGCAGCGTCGAGCCCGTGGACGGCACCGCGGCGTGGTGCACGGGTTTCGGCTTGCCACCGAAACTCATACAGCCAGCCATGTCGGGGCGTCGCGGGTTTCGGCGAACCGGATCGTCGGAACGCGGAAGAGCCAGTCGCTCCAGGCCGCTTCGAGTAGGGCGCTGGTGTCGCGCAAATGACGAGGCCCCGCTGCGGTCTGGTCGCGCGGGCCCAGGTTGTCGGTACCTTCACCGAGGTCGAGGAAGCCCTCGATCCCAAGGCGGCAGTTGATGCCGACGTGTACCACTCCGTCGCGGGCGAAGCTTCGCCTGCTGTAGAGCGGTGATGCTCCGGTGCCGTACATGTAGCCGCCACCATGGATGTGCACCAGCACCGGCAGCGCGGCCGCGCCGGGGTCCGGGGTCCAGATCTCAAGGGTGAAGCAGTCTTCGCCGGTCACCTCGGGGTTGTAGATGGCGCCCAGGGCGGTCTTGTCGACCGGCTGCGGGGCGCCTGGTCCGGGTTGGGTGGCACCGCGGGTCCCGGTCCACGGCTCGTAGCAGCAGCGCAGTGATTCGTCGCCGACACAGTCGATACTGCCCAAACGGTTGATCTGGCACCAGGTACCGCGTGCACGGTCAAGGCCAGCATCGCGAGATGGCCAGCGATCCGGACCGGCCCGGTCGCTGCACCAGCAGTGAGATAATTCATCGCACTACATCGGACGGTGTTCTGGTCGGTTGTGCGGCGGGCCGTGAGCTGCGGTCAACCAACCCTGCTAAGCCTCCGCGTGGTAGCGGTGAGCCTATTTCCTTGCTGTCCGCGGGATTCCGGCAATCGACGGACACCTGTCATGAGCCTGAAGCAGACCTAGTGCGCTTGATGGTACTCACTTCGACGGTACGGCTCTACGGTCCTTCGCACTACGACCAGGCGACGCGCCCGCGAGGCGCGACGATCACGTCACGTAGACCGGCCGTGCCGCGTCGTCACCACTACAGACGACCGTCTCAGGCTCGACGCGAGTGCCACAACGTCCAGTGGTGACGCTATTCCGCCGACAGCGCTCTATCGCGCGACTGACTTTTCGTAGCCGCTCACACGGACACTTGCTCATCGATGAGGTTCAAGACCCCAGCTCGGTGCTCAGCGATCAATGCTCGGACGCCGTTCGCGGTTGTGCGCAATTGCTGGGGCGTGGAGATCTCCGAACCGAGCAGCGACGTGACAGCGGCCGCGAACACACGAGTCAGGTCCTGCACCGGTGGCCGAGGTGTTGCTTTGTAGGCCACGACGAACCCGGTAGTCAGCGCTTGTAATGCGATAACCTGATCATCGAGCGGCCAATCGGTGCGCGCCAGTCCACTGTCACGCCATATTGGAAGTATCGCGCGGATGACTGCGTCGGGACCCAAAATTTCCAACAGCCTCGCCGAGCGAGGATCCGCCGCCAGAATACCGAGCAGATCGTTGTCCGAGTGTTGCAGCGCAGCGATGAAGGGGTGCTCGGCGGCGATGCAGAGCATGCTCGGGCAGAGGCGCGACGGTCGTGCGATCTCAGGATCGACGGAGACCAGGGCCGTCACTTCATCGGCGAGCGCCAAGAAGTCGCGGCCGATCAGGCCAAGGAGCAGATCTTCCTTGGTTCTCCAGTACAGATAGACGGTGCCCTTGCCCACGTGCGCGCGAGCGGCGACGTCAGCGACGGTGACACCCTTACTGCCGCGAGCGAGGAGCAGCTCGCCCGCGGCAGCTAGGATGCGGGCGGCCCTGCTAGAGCTCTCTTCTGGTAAATCAGGCATCGGACGTCGCTTTCTCGGGGATCGGGGTAGGCGGCTCGCCCAGAATCTTCCCGACGATATCGGCTCCTTTGTACTCGAAGAGTTCCTCCACCCGCATGATTTTGTCGGCTACGTGGCGCCCGAGTCGGGTTTTGCTGATCGTCGGCAGCAGTCGGCGAAGCAGGATCTGCAGCCGATTGTCCACGATGAAGATCCTCCGGTCTGCGGCGATATTCTCTTGGTAGTGGGTGATATACGGGCGCAAGCCCTGCTCCCATTCGTTTAGCGCCGTGGCGATGTCACCCCTGTGACGTTCGAGCATGCCGCCGAGCAGGTCGGCACCGGCCAGCCCTGCAGACACGCCCATGCCAGCGTAGAGACTCACACACCACGCAGCATCACCCAACAGAACGACCCGGCCCTTGTGCCACGTCGCCATGCAAACCTGCTCGGCGGAGTCGAACAGCACGGTGTTGGTTCTGTCCATCTCCTCGAAGGCAGCAGTCAGAACGCTGCCGGGCGCCTGTGGGCCGAATGCGGCCCGCACGCTCTCGACGGGCGGGCGATCGAACTCCGCGTCCACGTCATCGGTTCGGTAGCTCAGCAGCATCGTCGGATGGTGATCGGCGAAAGCGAACAGCAACATCGACCGGTGTGGTTCCAGAAGACTCGCGCCTTGATCCTCAGCTACCCCTGGAACCCCGTCGCGGCATTCGAATGCGGCGACCATGTACCCCAGCCGCTTGAGAAATCGCTCGTGTGGACCGAACACCAGCGATCGCACGGTGGAACGCACTCCATCGGCCCCGACGACGAGGTCGAACCGCTCGGTGGTCGACGTCCCCGATGTCGCGTTGTACAAGGTTACTGTGACCCCGTCGGCGTCCTGATAGATCTCGGTCGGAACCGTCGCATACCGGATCTCCACATCGGTTTGCAACACCTCGAATGCCGCTGTTTCCACGTCGCCGCGGAGCATGAGCCAAGGTTTGGTCGGCAGATCCGAATACGACCTTCCCGGGCGGATCCGACCGGCCCGGTCGAGACTTACGGCGTCGGCCGACGAGGCACGGTCGTGGAGGTGCTCGATCATCCCAAGCCGACGCGCAGCCGCCTGACCCGCACCGAACAACGCCACGAAATACCCACCTGAACGGCGTTCCGGGGATCGCTCCACCAGCACGACGCTCCATCCCGCCTTCCGCAACCTGCCCGCGGTCGCGAGACCGCTCACGCCCATTCCGACAACCAATACCCTGCCCTCTTGGATTTGAATCATGCCTAAAATCCTACTGACCACAACGGTCAATCGGTCAGTTTGTGACCCGAGACACTCACGATTGAGGCGGTGGGCACACACCACGGAGGGTGCCTAGACACCGCACGGATTCGAGCCGTACCCGCGGCGGCGATGGAGTCCCGCAGCAATCTTCTCGAAGATCGCCCAACGGCTCCGATGCTGATCGGGCAGCTTGAAGCAAACTTCCGGACACCAGCGCCGTTCACGCTCCGCGGCTGTGCGATACTTACGCGGATTGGTAGCTCGCGATCATCCAAGCCGCGATCAGATCCCGTAGCAGGCTGGTCCACCATGGAGAGCCGACTCGCCCCAAACCGCACACTCCGACAACAGCTTCGGTGGGCGCCAGAGAGAAAGCCATGCCGAATCACCCGCGGACGTCCGCTTGCGATCACCGCCTCAACCCCCAGCGACGCCGAGCCCGCCAGTTGCGTGCTACATCACTTGTCAGCCGCGGCGCCCTAGACAAACTCCCTGGCACACTCGAGCTGCCGCTCCGACAGCGCAGACCCGGGCAGAGGTGAGCGGACAAATCGCGCGTCACGGAGTCCGTCCAAAATGACGGCGAGGTACCGCACCACGCGCCTGGGGCAACCCGGTAGCTGAACTCCGCCATCGAGCCGACCATGTGATTGAGGGCGGCGAAGTCGCCGGGTGCAGCGTCAACCCTGAGCTCGCCCGCCGCCTGCGCTCACGCGAAGAGCTCCACAATCGCGGAGTCCATCCGCGAACGCTGGCAGGCGAGCCGTGCGTCGTCGCCTTCCCGACTGATCAGCACCTCGAGCAGGCCCCGATTGACAGCCTACCGTTACGAGCGAGGGGCGTCTGCGCACTGGCCAGGGTCAGCATCTGCGCGGGGCGGCCAGGAACGCCAAAAAGGGGCCGGGCCGTGCGGGTTCAATCACTACGCCGGCACCTGTCGTCCGCGGAGAACTTGGGCGCTTCGTACGGGGACGGCGCAAACAGCACCGGGAACAGCAATTCTGCGATGCGGTCGCCAACTTCGAGGAACGCAAGGGAGACTGGCCGATGGAGTCGGCGATGTCCGCCCAGCCGACGTAGGCCAGATCGTTACGGGCCGATGCAGCGCGGCAATGAATTTCGCGCCGATGATCTTGGCGATGCGATGAGCCTCGCCGAGGATGTAGGTGCGCGAGGCCGCCCCGAAGGCCAGTTTGCCAACTTGCCCCCACAGCGATTCGGACATCACGAGCACCAGATCGGCGAGATCGACCATCTCGGGCTTGAGTTTGCGGGCCTCGAATCCGGCGGTGTCAGCACCGAGGCCGACGATGACGTCCGAGGCAAGAGTTTCCGGCGGAATGCCGACCAGCGCACGCGTTCCCGCGCTCTCGGCTGTCAACCCGGGCCGGGGTTTGTCCGCAGCGAACGCTCGGTGAGCCGTTCGGCGATCACCGAGCGGCAGAGGTTGGAGTTGCAGACAAACGGCACGTGCATTCCGACACCATATCCAGCACTAAGGGCGAGAATCACAACAACTGGATAACAGTACACCTCTCGTAAAACCTCTGTACATGAAACACAATGCGCGAGAACATAGCTCGGCAGAACGAAATTTGCGCAGCGTTTCCAAACGCGTTCCGGCATGCGTATCGAGTATGCGCTCCGCAGGGAATCGACGTCCGATCGGGATACGACTTCGAACTGTGGAAGGAATCGAATACGTCAAACGTACGGAGCATGGGCGGACAGCGAGCTCTACCGAAGTCGCCGACACGGGAGCGTTCCAGTCAGGGCAGGGGACAACTGGCTCACGGGCACGAGGGAGCAGTCGACAAGGAGTGTCGGACGCGCGTGCCGCCTCCGGAAAACCGAAGCCTCAGTCCGAGAAGTCGCACGGGCCTCGGTCGACCCTTCGCACAAGGCGTTCGGTCGGTCTGGTGCGGACCGCAATCACCCAGAGCACTCCTGCCGTGTCCCTGCCAGCCAACCCCGGATCTCGGTTCCGTGTTCGTTCAACTCAGGCGGCGCCAATTCATAGCGGGCTGGCGACGCCGAGAACCGAATCGGATGCCGTGTGGACGGCACAGCCCGCTCACCCTCGCCGACCGACACAATCGGGTCTAGACCAAACTTCTCGGCCATCGCGAACCCAGCTGCGATCGTGTTTATGGGGCCGCTGGGCACGCCTGCCTCGACGAGCAACTCGAACCACTCGTGAGCGCTACGTTCGGCTAGCCGCTCGACAAGAATCACCCGAAGCTCGTCACGGTTTGCGGTGCGGTCGACATTTCGTGCGAACCTAGGGCTGTCTGCGATGGCCGGAATGCCCAGCACATTACACAGCTTGCGAAACTGGCGGTCGTTGGCCGCAGCGATAATGAGATCGGAGTCGGCTGTCGGTAGAGGTTCATATGGGAAGACACTCGGGTGGGCGTTTCCCATCCGTGACGGGACGACACCCCCTGCAACATAAGCGGAGCTGTGGTTCACCAATCCGGACAGAGCGGAAGACAGGAGGTTGACTTCAACATGTTGCCCTGTGCCGTAGGTGTCTCGATGCCTGAGCGCGGCAAGGACACCGATTGTGGCATGGTTGCCCGCCATCACGTCAAACACCGACATTCCGCTGCGATAAGCCTTGTCACCCGGCTCACCGGTCAGACTCATCAAGCCCGAAATCGCCTGCACCACTAGATCATAGCCCGGCACGTGCGCCCCAGCGTCGGTGCCGAATCCGCTGATCGAGGCGTACACGATGCCAGGATTGTCGGCGCTCACCGTCTCGAAATCGAGCCCGAATCGGGCCATGCCGCCCGGCTTGAAGTTCTCGATCAGGACGTCGGCACGGCTGACCAGCTCTTTCGCAGCAGCGCGGTCATCCTCGTCCCGCAAGTCCAAGGCGATCGACCGTTTGCCGCGATTTACCCCGAGGTAGTACGTCGCAGTATCACCGCGGACAGGAGGCTTCCACGCGCGCGTCTCGTCTCCTTCGGGGCTTTCGACCTTGATGACGTCAGCACCCAGATCGGCCAGCATCATGGACGCATAGGGGCCAGCGAGTGCTCTGGAGAAGTCTGCTACCAAAACGCCGGAAAGCAGTCCGGGATTCGCCGAGTTCGTTTTTCCGGTAGTCGCGTTCACGATCCGGCCTCCTTACCTGCTGAGGGTACAGTTGCCCATACACAAGATGTTCCTCGCCTGGCGCCGAGGCAATTCGCAGCCCTGTGCATCTGCAGTGCGCGGGATCGCCCCCGTCACACTCCTACCCGTGTTTGCCGACATCTGACTGAGCCTCCCACCCACCAGTGGCCGGTAGCCATCCGGCAGCGACACAACTATTGCACTATCGACACCGCAGGGTCGATTCGCAGGAGGGCGCGTGTGTAGTCCTCGATACTGACGAGCTTGTTGAAATGGGCATGGTGACTACCGGTTTCGAAATCGCGCCAATATCGCTGCAACGGGTTGCTAGCGGCGAACCCGCTGGTCCCACCCAGATCTAGCAGCAACAAGATCGCTTCGCGGGACCGATCTATCGCGGCCGTCATATGCCGACGAGCACGGGTGCGCTCTGCCCGTGTCATGGCGTCCGCGGTGAAGGCGGCGTCGATCAGGTCAGCCGAACACAGCAGATGCCCGGTGGCTGCATCGAGCAAGTGATCGGCCTCTGCCAACCAGTGGCGTGTGAGGGGGGATTCCACAGCTGAGCTATAGATCGTGTCGGTGAGCGGCTTGCCTTTGGCGAGCATCGTTTGCACGGTATCGAGAGCGCCATACGCGGCTCCCACCAGCGCTGCAATCGTACGATGAGCCAGACCGATGAACTTCTCAGGCTTGGGAAGGTTGAGCATACCCTCGACAGCATCGACCGGGTGCCGGATTACGCGGTGCTCGGGGACGAATTCGTCGTCGAATCTGACCGTGTGACTGCCAGTCCCGAGCATGCCTGCTACGTCCCAGGTGTGCTCGATGTCGGCCGCAGCAAGTGGCGCGATCATCGATACCACCTCGCCACTGTCTACTCCGTCGACAACGACGGGAACAGTAACCAGGAGCATCCAGTCACCGATCTCGCAACCGGAGACTGTGGGGAACCGTCCCGTCACTCGGTAGCCGGCATCGACGACGGTCGCCGTCGCATTGTGATTTCCGCCGTTGTTGCATACGAAGATGTCCGGTGTCGTGGACAACATGTCTTCGACACCGTCCAGTGGCAAGAGAGGGAGAAGTGCATCGACCACGCCGGTGATACCGACCAGCCAGCCTGCGGACGCACATCCACGACCGACTTCGAGGATGACCCTAGCCTGTTCGCGTATTGAGAGATCCTCACCACCCAGTGACCTGGGCACGCTCATTCGGAACAGGCCCGCTGTGCGTAGCGCATCCACAACTTCGGGGGTCAGCCGTCGATCACGTTCCGCAGCTGCCGCGTTGTCCCTCAACAGTGGGACAAGTAGTCGCGCCCGGTCGACCAGCGCCTGCGACTCAGCGGATGACCGTTCATCTATTGGACTAGACATCGTTTCCTATCGATGACGTGTTTCGGTTGCGTCCGCGCTGGCTCCACTGAGATGGACCCAGCATCCTCTCATGCGTGACAGGTACCGTCAGCCCGCTGCTGGACGCGCCACCGAAAGGGCGTTTGCCATCGCAGAGACGAGGTTCTCGATGTCGGCTTCGCTGTGATGGCAGGTCAAAGTCACCCGCAGACCTGCGCGGTCCATGGGCACAGCGGGGAACGCCGCGAGACCGACGAGATAACCACCGTCACGAAGGTCACGGATGGCTCGGTAGGTACGATCGACCGATCCCACGGTGATGCAGCGAATCGGAGCGACTGAATCGCTGGTGAGCGGCAGATCACGTTCTGCTGCTCGTCTATTGAACAGTTCGATCAAGCTGCACAGCCGGTCCTGCAGCGGTTGCACGGCTTCAGCCAAATGTAGTCGAGCCGACGCAACCACCGCGCCGAGCATGGGTGGCTGGACCTGCCCAGAGAACAGCATCGGCCCGCCGAGGGTGAAAACGCGCTCCAACAGTTCATTGTTGGGGAAGGTGAGCGCTCCACCGACAGCTCCGAACGCCTTGCCCAGCGACATGGCGACGACGCTGCGCGACAACGTCGCCGAGTCCAGCGCTTCGAGCGCGTAACCTCTTCCTCGCTTTCCCGACCACGAAACGGAGTGCGCGTCGTCGACGTACAGCCACAATTTTGGGAAGCGTTTCATCAAATGATTGAGGGCTTCAGCCGGAGCGAAATCCGCCTCCATACTGTATAGGCCATCCAGAGCGTACCAGACTCGCTCGTGGCTCGATGAGAGTTCCTCGACGCGAGCTCCCAATTCAGTCAGGTCACTGTGCGGGATCGAGGACACGTTGGGGTTGTAGTCCCGAACCAACGAGGACGCCACGTAGATACTGTTGTGCGCCTGGCGGTCAAGGATGAGTGCGTCTTGTTCAGCGACCAGGGACGGAAGTGCGGAGATGTGTCCCAACGTTGTCGTCGGCGCAATGAGCGTCGGGCGTCCGAAGAGATGCGACAACAGGTCTTCAGCTTCAGCGTAGAGTGGCGACGAAAGATATGACCGCGAGGCCGAGAAGAGGGCTCCGTAGCGGTCTGCAGCATCTTTAACGCCTTGTTTGACCTCCGGGTGCATCTCGAGGCCGAGATAGCTGCATGATTCAAAGTTCAGTAGCGATTTTCCCTCGACCGTCACCGTCCGACCGTCAAGACTGTCGTCCTGTGCGGTGTTTCGAAAAATTCCGAGACGAACCGCGATACCGATTACAGACTCTACGGCCGCAGTACGCTGGTGGTGCGTTGTAACCATCTCTACACTCCGAGAACTAGCATGCTGAGTTGAAGACCACACGAGCGTCGAAGGGCAACCCAGCGATGGGTTGCCCTTCGATCATTCTTCGTTGATGGATCCGATCGTACGGGTCGGTCGGAGATTGGGGCAGGATTTCAGTGCGCCACAGGACATCCCGTCGTCGCGTGCATCTTCTTGACAGCACCGGCGAAGTTTCCGACAAGCAATTCAGGCTCGGTCAAGACGAGGTCGGGCACGCGATGGAACAGTTGGTCGAACATATTGCGCAGCATCGACTGCGCAAGGAAGCTGCCGATGCAGAAGTGCGGCCCGCCGCCGCCGAATGCCACATGCCCCATCGGTTTCCGGCTGATGTCGAACTTCCAGGGGTCGGCGAATACGGTTTCATCCCGGTTGCCTGATGCGTAGAACATCACGACCCAGTCCCCCTTGCGTATCTGACGCCCACCGAGCTCGGTGTCCTCAGTTGCCGTTCGCCGGAAGGTCATGATCGGAGACACCCAGCGCAGCACTTCTTCGACGGCGTTGTTGATTCGGCCGTCGAAGTCTTCGAGCAGGTAGGCGAGCTGGTCGGGGTGTTCTAGAAATGCCTTGGTTCCCAAGCTGATCGACGTTCGTGTCGTATCATTCCCAGCGAATGACAGCAGCACGAACATGGTTGCCAGCTCCTCGTCGGAGAGCCGTTTGCCATCGACTTCAGCCTTGACAAGGTTCGACCACACATCATCACGTGGACAGGCTCGCGTGAGCTCGGCGAATTCGAATCCGATGGCAAGATTGCCGATCGTCCCGTCCATCAGCACCTCAGCGGGCGGCCTTCCGGCCGCGACGTCTGGGTCATTCCAGGCTGCCATCTCGTCTGCGTTGTGCGCCGCCTGGTCTCTGTACTGCTCGGGCAGCCCCACCGCGTCGTAGAAGGTGTTCATGGGCATGTGCTTGGATACATTCTGCACGAAATCGCCTTCACCGATATCGAGCAGTCGATCGACGATGCCTGCGGCGCGGGCTCGGATGCCCTCCTCTAGCCTTTGCACCTGCTTCGGCGTGAACGCGCCGCTGACCAGCTTGCGCATGGTCATGTGCTTTTCGCCGTCCATGCCAAGAAAACCTTCTGCGGCCTCAAGGATTTCCTTGGGTATTTCCTCCATTTGAACCCCCTCGCCAGAGCAGAAGAGGTCCGGGCGCCTGCTGACGTACTTGATCAGCTCATGCGATGTCACCGCCCAGTAGCCCTCGTTCTCAGGCTCTGAGATACCGCCTTCAGCGGGCGGCTGCCAACTCACCGGCCGATTTTTGCGCAACTCGGCCAGACGCACGTCCCGCTCCCGCGGGCTCATGGCCCAGAAACTCAGACTGGACACCTCGACCGGGTCGTACTCGCGATCTGCAGGCAGTGTGCTCATCGATTGGTTCTCCTGTTGTTGAATCAGAGCCGTAACGTGAAGGACAGCCCCATCTCGCCCTTCAGGATGTTTGGGCGCGGCAGGCACCCCCGCCTTGCCAGGAAACATCTCGCGGGCGAGATTCCTCTATCGCTCTGAGCTTCCGGCGACGTCCGAGCGACGACGATCTGGGCTGTGCGGGTTCCCCTGAGCGACCCCGCCTCGCGCCTCTTTGAAGCCTCTGGCATTGCTCGGCGGCATGCCCGTCGCCGGGCGGAGCGGTCGACCCTGGGCCCGCATACGAACACTCATCGAGATCTCCGATGCCGATGGGGTCGCCAGGCCGGGGACCGCGGCAACCCAATTACGATTCAAATACCATGTAGAATTTCTACCGAAGGCGTCATCTCCATCCGGCAATGAGGACCGGAGATGTGACCTGCGACATATCCTGCATGAAGTCTAGCATAAGTCGACTTATGCGGCAAGGGTGCTGGTAAGAACCATCTCTGGCCAGCCGAGCAACCCGAGTAGGCGATGTCCTCGACCCGTCGATCAGACGGGCTGACGACGAGGGCGGCTCGCACCCGCCGCCCCGCTTAGACTCTATATTCAATTTCACGCCTCCCGGAGACGAAGGCGGCACGATGCGCGCCCGTCCTTCGTGCCCGCAACAGCCGACCGACCCGAGCGGGCCAGCGCGTACGCATCTGTCCAGTTACCAAGAGGAACGTATGACCACCAATCGGACTACCGACCATCCATACCACCCGGCCAGCGTGTCCGCTCTCGCAGCGCAGAGACACGCCGACAGGGAGTGGTACCGGCGCCGAATCATTCTCGCCGCAGATGAAGCGTTCACCACGAACGGCTATCACGCGACATTCATGGATGAGATCGGTCGGCGTGTGGGAGTCAGCAAACCGGTACTGTACAACTACTTTACTGGCAAGTTGGAGCTCTATTTGGCCGTACTGCAGACGCACCTCGACAATCTGGTAGCCGGCGTCCGGAGTGCTCTTGGCGCTGCGGAAGAAAATGCCATGCGGGTCAGCAATGCCGTCTCCGCTTATTTCGACTTCGTCGACAAAGACACTGCCGGTTACAGACTGGTTTTCGATTCCGACCTCATCAGCGAGCCATCGGTCCAGTGGAGAACACGACAGGCAACCGAGGCCTGCATCGACGCAGTGTGCGCTGAGCTTCTTCGCGGATCCAGCCTGTCACCGAAACACACCCGCGCCATGGCGGTCGGGCTTGTCGGTGCAAGCCACCATGCCGCCCGGTATTGGATCGAGGCCGGACGCCCGGTTCCCAAAGCCGATGCAGTGGCAGCCACTGCATCGCTATGTTGGGGAGGGCTGTCCGGGATCGATCACCGTGCCCCTACGATGCCGCTGGATGCCGCAAATGCCCAGGATGAAAGCAGCTGATGAGGGAGCATATGCCTGACACGTATTGTGCCTGTCCTGATGGGGGCATTCAGGCATCGTAGGTGAGCCGGTCATGCTCTGACCGTGCTATCGGCGGTGGACCTGGCCGGTAATAACGCGGCGAGCACGATGCCCAGGAGGTAGACGGGTCGCCCGTGACCTCGGTTCGACGGGCGCCTACTAGGTTCGGCACAACTTAAACGGCTGTACACCCGACAACATTTGCACTCAACGGTGTCAGAGTGTCGGAATAACCCGGCCGTAGAGCCGACATCGACTGCGGGTTGACGAACCTCCGCCGATTGAAGCTGGACATGCCCAACGTGCCGGTCGACGAAAAACACGTCGACCAAGCCGCCCACGTGGCCGATACATAGTCGGACACCCAACATTTCGGATGCGGCTGCCAGTCTCTTCGCCGAAGCCCACTACGCGCTCACGCCTTTACGGCTACAGCCTCACCGCCGCCCTGGCCATGCACGCATACACAAGCCCGCCCGCCACACCTGCGGCGAAGCCGACTTTCTCCCGACCGGACCGATGTCGAGAACAACTGGTACTTGCCCACCTTCGCCCGTTTCCGCGGGACCAGGAATCCGCTGTTCCTTCGACCTCGTTGACACTCCGGTCGCTGAGATCAACTGCCAGTGCGTATACCCACCCGGTGCCTCGGGACCCGGCGACCACTGTCCGCCATGAACATGATGCGCGCGCACCCCTTCCTGAACAGTTGCCCGGTGGCTATACCAACAAGGCGATGTTGTCCCCGGATCAGCTCGTCTAGCGCCCCGGCCCGTAGCTCGATGATGGAGTTATGGCCATGACATGCTCGAGTAGACAAATCAGTACCTGCTTGGCAGATTCCCGATCGCGTACATCGCACAGGCGAATGGGCACTCCGGATGGCAGGTCCAGCGCTGCGCGGACTTCCTCTGCGTCATAGACATCGGCCCAGTCGAAACAATTGACGGCGACCATGAATGGTATCCCCCGGGACTCGAAATAGTCCACGGCCGCGAAACAGTCCGAAAGCCGACGAGTGTCTGCCAGCACCACCGCACCCAACGCACCGAAGGAAAGCTCGTTCCACATGAACCAGAAGCGATCCTGCCCGGGCGTGCCGAAGAGATATAGCACGATATCCGATGCGAGCGTGATTCGGCCGAAGTCCAACGCAACGGTGGTCGTCGTCTTGTCTTCAACTCCGGTGATATCGTCAACGATCGCACCTAGCTGGGAGAGCCGTTCCTCGGTGCGCAAGGGGGTAATCTCGCTCACGGTGCCGACCATGGTGGTCTTGCCGACGCCGAAGCCGCCGGCGACCAGAAGTTTTACGGCCTGAATCGCGCCGATATCGGTCTCGTTGAAACGATCAGATCCTGCGTATGCCATCGAGTACCGCCTGAAGAAGTGTCGGATCCGGCGTACTGGGAACCGACGGAGACCGAGTAATGACGTGTCCCGAGTCGATCAAATCGCCGACAAGGACCTTTACCGCGGCCATCAGAAGGTTCAGATGCGCGGCGATCTCAGCAATCGATAGCGGACGCTCGTAACATAACTGCACGATCTCTCCATACTCTCGATCGAACGCCGTGGTCGCAGCCTCCGACCGGATGGCGACCACCAAGGTCAGAATATCGAGATTATGTCGACCTTTTCCAGCTCGACCACGAGTCACAGCAAAAGGCCGGACCAATGGTCCGGGGTCATCGGCGAGCGACCACTCGTCGCTATCGTTGAAATTCACGGATGGTACGACACATGTGGGGCGGTCGCGGTGGACCGGGGACTCGCCGAAAGCTGGTCGCGGACCTGCCCGACTGTGACGTTGATTTCATAGGCGACCAAGCCGAGATCGGCGTCCATGCCTGCCAGCAGCGCCACGCACGCGCCCTGGCCGGCTTCGGTCACCATCAAGTAGCCCTCGTCGAGCTCGACGACCGTCTGGCGAAGTTGCCCCTTGTCGAACCGGTATCCGACCCCGCGAGCCAAACTGTGTAGTGCCGAGGATACTGCAGCGAGGTGTTCGGCATCCTCGCGGCTGACCCCGTCCGAACCCGCCAACGCCAATCCGTCCGCAGAGAGCACGACCGCCCGCTCGGCTCCCGGAACCTTGCCGACAAGACTATTGAGCAGCCAGTCGAGTGCACCGACAGTTCGGTCCACTGCAACATTGTCGTTCATATCCGACCATCCATTTCCGTGGTGTGTCCAGCCGATGAGGTACGCGCTTGCTGCGTTCCGGCTTGAAAGGAGCTCATAGCGGCGCGTGCTTGCTCGGCCGATCGCGCAGAATCGATGGCCACAGGCCGTTGCGAGGGAGCCGAGTTGTCTATTTGAAGTTGCGGGGCGAGGTGACTCTGGCGCTGCCTCCGTGGCAAGGGGGATCGCCCTGGCGACACTTGTGCCGGGAAATCCATTGGTACCGAGGACAGTCGCGTCTGTTTCGGCACGGAAGCTCGCCCGGCTGCTGTGCCAGCTTCTGGAGTCTGCGATTCGTATCCGATGGCGGCCCCACGCGACCCGCTAGTGCTTTCGTCGAGACGGTGCCGAACTGGCCTACGTACTACCCCGTTCGAGGCCTCCAGCGCATCGTCTAGCGACGCCGGCAGCGCGACAGGCCGTGTCGCTTCGTCAATCTCCGGCGAGTTGAGCAGCTTGGCGGGGATCAGCACGATTGCTTTGACGCCCCCGTAGGCCGATTCCTGCAGGCTCACCGAGATACCGTGTCGCTGTGCAAGACGGCCGACAACGAACAGCCCCAGATGCCGTCGGCCAGCAACGGCCAGCTCCTGGAACTCGGGAGGGGTCTGTAGCAAGTCGTTGAGTCGATCGCGGTCGTCAGGCCTTATGCCGACGCCCTGATCCTCGACTTCTACGGCAACCCCGCGACCGACGCGATTGCCGCGCACAGAGATAGGCGCGTCCGGCGGCGAGAACGTCGCTGCGTTATCGATCAACTCGGCGAGCAGGTGGATCAAGTCCGCTACCGAACCACCGAGCATCTGAATGTCCGGCAAGCGGACACCGACAACCCTAGCGAAGCCTTCTGTCTCCGACGCGGCGCTTCGAACGATATCCTCCAATGACACCGACGTGCGCCATCTGCGTCCTGGCTGCTTCCCACCAAGAATCAACAAGTTTTCGGCGTTGCGCCGAGCACGCGTTGTCAGATGATCTAGTTTGAACAGCAACTCCAGGTGGTCAGGATCATCCTGCTTCGACTCCGCGATGTCGAGGATGTCGAGTTGTCGGCGAACCACCGTCTGGGTACGGAAGGCTATGTCGAGGAAGACCTTGTTGAAGCCGTCCCGCGTCCGGGCTTCGGCGGCGGCTGCAGTCATCGCCGCCCGTTGCGCCCTACTGAACGCATCCGCTACTTGACCGAGTTCGTCAGAACCTTCATCCACAACCGCGGTCTCAGCATCGACATCGACTTCCTCGCCGTCGTGGAGGCGTCGAATCAACGACGGCAGTCCCTCATTCGCCAATTCCAGACATCGCGAACGTAGCCTGCGCAGCCTTTGAACCAGACGGTTCGCCCCCACGAACGCAAGCAGGAACGATCCCACGGCAATGATCAGCACGGAGAATCCGGCGATCAGTGCTTGCTTGAAGGAGGTATCAGCCGCGGTTCCGGCACCGTTGGTTGCATGCACGAAGTGCAGGCGGAAGATATCGAACAATTCGGAGCTGACGGTTCGCTCTGCGGCCAACCATTCGTCCTGTGGAATCGAAAGCTGACCGAACTCGGCAATATGGTCTTCCTCGGCAGAGATCGTGCGCCACGCCGGACTCGCGGTTAGAGCACGATAGCGTTCTGTCTCGCTCTCGGTGAGATGGTCATCGAGCTGGCGCAGCTGTTCCCGGTAGGTTCCGACCAATTGCGTGATCGTCCGCCGTTCACTTTGTCGAAGGCCTTCGCGGGTGGCATCAGCCGCTACCAGCCCGATCGTGCGCGAATGAAGATCGGCGATCCTCAGCAATGCTGCTGTGATCGTTAGGTCGGTGACAGTCGTTGTCTGGGGCGCATTCACGGCGCTAACCTCGATGGCGTCAGCGATTGCTTCGACGATCCCGCTGTACAACCCGTCGGCATCGGCCGTCAGGGAACGAGCATCGACAGCTTCCCTCACCGTCGGAATCTTCGGAAGCAGGCTCGACAATTGCGTATTTAGCCGCGCGATTGCCTCAGAATCTAGGCGCTGAGCGCCACTAGCAAGCTGCCCCATTGTTTGAACGGCAGCGTCAGTCGCAGCCCTGTCGACCGCCAAATCGAGGGATGCCCGTGAGTCGCCTCCGAGCACCAGCAAGGTCGTCGTCCGTTCATCTTGCATCGTCGTTACGATATGAGCGAGAGGCTCGATGGATGACTGCCGATAGGCAAAAAGCTCGCGCTCCGTATTCGCGTCACTTATGAGGATCGCAACGGCTGCGGCGCCCGTCAACACCAACGCCGCACTAGGAATAAGAGCTATCGCAAGTACCCTGGCTCGGATGCTCGAACCAGAACGCATGCTAAGTCTTTGCATCACGACTTTCAGCCTGGAACTCGCCCCTGGCTGTGGATCTGCCGGCAACAGTATAGATCCTAACTCGATAAATCAAAGCCGACACAAGCAAAGTAGAGACGGTGACCGGCCACTTCAACAGCGCGGCAAGCAACAAAGAACCGCACATAATGCAAGGTCCCAAAGCTCTCGGGAAACCTCGCCACGTATTCTCACGCCATGCGATAGAAGCATCAGCTCAGACATGGCGGTCTAATTCACAACTGCGGAGACTTGTCACGCTCGAGGACGCCAGCCTGCACCAACCATCCCACACAGTCTGTCCCGTAGAAGCACCTGCGCCGCAGTTGCCAATCAGTCAACTCATTACAAGAATCTTGGGACCTACGACCGGACGGCTTCGGGTTGCCGCAGAATACGTAACGCTTCGGTAGGGCAACTGAACACAGCTTCCTCGACCTCGGCCAACTCCCCGTCGGCGACATCGTCTTTACGCATGATCAGATCGCCGTTCTCATCGACCTCGAAGAAGCTCGGCGCAAGCGATTCACAGATCCCCAGGCCGGTGCACTTGGTCCGATCCAATTCGATTCTCATGTAGGGACACCTTTCGACATCATCATCTACGCCGGGCTGGACGGTTCCAACCACGACTCGCGTGAACGTTTAATTGAATATAGATTAACTGTCGCCATAGGTCAACAGCCGATGGCCGGAATTCGCGTCGCGAGCCCTATACGTTGCCGGATGAGCAGGTGGCTCGCCGGGCGGGCCGAGCGGCACTTCTTCGCACCTCTGGCCCACCCGATTCGCTAGCACCCGGACTTCAAGGAGTTGCTGACTAGGCTCGGTCAACGAGGAGGCTGACCCACCGGGGCGGGAGCCGGCGGGTTCGAACCCGGATTCGCCGGTTGGGCCGTCGCTGTGCCCGGCAAAGCAGAGTCGATGCCACCGATCTCCGTGATCGCCGAGTTGTTCCGACTGTCGATCGACAGATGATACGTAGCAGTCGACTGAATTCCGTCTGGCGCCTGCGAGTTCTTGGTCAGCACACTGACGAAGCAACTCACCGAAAAGACCCCATTGGATTCCGACACAATTTTCGCCGCGATGGGCCGCGCGGTAGACGTCCACTGCAGAGGGGTGATGATCTGCTCCATCGACGCGGCCGCGCGGGAAAGCCTGTTCGACAGTTCCGGCGTCGTCCCCTTGGTCAGCCGGGCACTCCAAGCTGGAAGATCCCGAAAATCCATTTCTGCCGCACCGGCTGAGTAGTCAAGGGCTACTTGTTCGACCTGCTTGTGGAGGGCAGAAGTCGCATAGAGGTCGTTGAGCTCGTTCGACTTCGACTGCAACTGCCACCCCACGACACCGAAGGCCACAACCAGACAGCCGATCACAGCCGCGACGACAAGGGTTCTCAGCTGAACAGGCTGCCCGCCGAGGCGGTGAAGCAGATTGGCTGGCCCCGTCGCCTTTCCCGCGGTGGAATCCGCCTGCGTGGGCTCCTCGACACCGTTCGCAGCAGGTGTAGCGGTATCTTGTTCCAGTACTTCAAATTTCAGAGACATATCAAACTTCCTGGGTGAAATGATAGATCTGGCTACGGATTCGCAGTACTATCCACCCCCCGGCAGAGGAACGTTGATCGTCACGGCGTTGCCGGATTCGGTTGCCCGCATTGCATTTGCAAAAAGCTGGCTGATGTCAACTGTTTGCAGTGCGGCGCCTGCCGCACGGGCGGCAGGGAGCAGGTCTGTACCGAGGATGTTGAGATCTGCCGCACTCTTGTCGAGAAATACCTGCAGCCCGTCGGCAATGAGCGGCTTCGCTCCGTACTTCACAGCATCGCGCAATGGGGAGAACACCATAGCGAAATAGATACCGTCGACCAACTCGTTGAAGCCGTGGCCGAAACCGGCAAGGTGAGGAGTCGTCCGGGCAAGATCGCTGGGGATGGTGGCGCTGTCGAGCAGCATCGGCTGAATTGTGTTCAGCAACAGCGCGAGGTTGTCGGACTCGCGCGTCATGGCGGCCGCCAGCAACTCGCCTGCTGCGTTCAGGTTGCCGAGCACCCGAACATCGTCTGGCAACGAGATATTGATTTCCTTGAAGAGTTCCTGAACTCGCGCCGGTTCGACTTGTTCAAGAAACCGGGTGAGCTTCTCGGACAACTCCTTGAAGGTGGTCGGAACAGTGACGTGACTCGCGTCGATAACAGCACCGTCATCCAGGTAGGGGCCCGACGATGCGGCCGGCAGCACGGCCAGGTACGTCTCCCCCAATGCAGACAGGTTGTCCACCCGAAACCTGCTGTCCACAGGGATCTGGTAGCCCGCCTCATAGTTCCAGTCCACCTGGACACCCTTGGCGGACGTGTCAACGCCAGTGATATGGCCGATTTCGACGCCCCGTAACAGGACTTTCGCTCCAGTGACGAGCCCGTTGGTATCGGTTACGGACATCGAGGCCGTTTTCCGATCTTCGAACGCGCCGGTCTGCAAGCCCAGCGAATCCATGTAGACAAATGAGAGAACAGCGATCGCCGCCATGCCCGTCACGGAAAGACGACTTCGAGTGAATATCATTTGACTGCCCCCAGCATCCGCAAGACATTTTCGACGTCCGCGATCATTTGATCACCCTTGGCCGACTCGACTGAAAGCACGTTGATGGAAGGATTCTCTACAAAGGGCAGCAGGGTCAGCCGCAGGAATTCCGAGAGTTTAGCCGCAGTCGTCGGAGCGTCATCCCATATGCCTCGACCCATTGATGCTGTGTCAGCGAGAGACTCGAGCATCGGCACCATCCATAGCCCACCCTCGAAAATGCTGCCGATGGCGGGGAGTGCCTTACTGACATAGCCGACGATGTTATGCGCCCACCTATACCAGAAGTGTACCGCGTTGTCGGTGAATACCGTCGACACGATGTCCGACCTGTTGTTGACAGACTGTGCGGTGGCATCCAGGCCCTCGAGGAAGCGGTCGATTTCGCCGGTGTTACCTGCCAGATCGCGAAGATCGACTGCCACAGTGGATGCCATGTGCTGGAGATCGAGCATTTCCGGCATCACAGTATTGATCTTAGACATCGCCTCTTGAACACGCTGGATGCTTCCGCCATTCACGAAATGAGCGAGCACTGCGATGGTGTCTTCGAGTTGAGGCGGCGACGACGTTCTTTCCACCGGCACAGTAGACCCGGCGGACAGGAACGCGCCGGTGGCTCCTTCAAACGGCCGATCCAGACCGATGTAGGTGTCGCCAAGTAGCGTGTTCTGACGGATCACGGCTCGTACGTCGGTCGGAACCTGTGTACCGCCGTCGAGCGTCACCGTCACCCGCACAGAGTCTGCTGCTAGGTCAACTGCGTCCACCGCACCGACCTTGAGCCCGTCCATCATCACGTGCGCGCCGGCTGGGAGGTTCATCACGCTGGCGAACTCAAGTGTGACGTCGTACCCGTTGTTCGGCGTGCCGCGGAATACCGGCAGGTCGTTGGGGCCGACGGAGCAGGACGAGGTGGCAAACACGACTCCGCACAGCGCGAAGGCACCGATTCCGGATCTGGTTCTCGCGGAGAACACCATCATCGGTCCCCTTTCGAAAGGGCGAGGTCGAGCAATCGAGTGGCGGGCAGCTGGACTCGACCGTTTTCGGTACTGCAACTCCCGACAAGGGCCGCGTTGAGCGCGTCGCACAGCAGGGGCGCTTCTGGGTTATCGATCTGCACTGTCGGGACCTTGTACTGCACCGCGAAACCAGAGGGGCCCGACTGCTGCCGCATCAGGTCGGCGATCATCGGCACGGTCGCGATGAGACTTTGGATGTCTTTGGACCTCGTAGCGGCAAGATGGATTGCGTCGACGACCCCGCCGTGGACGAACGGCCAGAGATCATCGCCGTAATTGCGTTGAATGTCGAGGAGGACCGGAGTCAAGTACGCCACACCGATAACGACGTCGATGGGCCCTTGCCACAGATCACGACCGGCGGCTACCACTTCGGGCAGCTGGTCGAGGATGGAACGCAGGGCCACCCAGTTCCGCAACGCGTCATCGGTGAGTGGCGCCATGTTCTTGATGCTCGCCGCGAGATCGGCGACTAGCTGGTCCGGCCCGGTCATCGCGGCAGAGGCATGCGACATCATCGACTGTGCGACTACGCCGTTGGATCGCATTGCGTCCGCCATGCCGACGATTGAGCGCTCCAGGCTCTCCTGTCCGTTGACTGGGGCCATAGCGTCGATGAAATCGGAGGCTGAGCCGGCAATTTCAGAAATGCTTTTCGGCGTATATGACCGCTCCGGCGGGATGCATTGCCCCGGCTGCAATTGAGTACCCGTTTCATAGTTCCCTACCAGCTCAAGACTTCGATCGGCAAGCAGGGACTTCGACCGGGTGACCGCCTGAACATTAGCAGGGAATCTGCGATCGCCGTCGAGGCTGAATGTAACCTCTACGTGACTACCTTTAGGCTCGACTCGACCCACCGTTCCGACCTTGAGGCCCATTTGAGTCACCGCGTTACCCGCGTACAGTCCGATTGCATCGGGAAGGGCAGCACAGTAGTCCGAGCTCTGTGCATCACTACGTGCACTCGAGCAGCTCGCTGCAGCCATGACAGCTGTGCCGACCATCGCGGCTGCCAATACTCGACGTCTCATCATCATCTCAGCACGTCCGTCCCGCCACTGGAATACATACGTTCGAAGCCATGATCGTTCCGCCTCCGATGGCAGTCATACCCTCGGGAGTCAGCCAAGCCTCGAGTTGACTCTTCAATGCCAGTAGTTGGTCGATTATCGGCTTAAGGTTGGTCTGGGCGTCTGAGATCGCGTCACGCAGCTTGTTGACCGCGGCCAGCACCTCGTCTTTGTGGCCCAGGTAGAACTTCTCAACCGAGGTCACACGCATGAGCACATCGCCGAGACGATGGTAGCTCTCGTTAAACCCAGCTGAGGCGTAGTTGTAAGTGCTCGCGACAATCTCCACGCGCCGAATGAAGTCAAAAATAAATTCCCGGTCATTGTTGAACGCGACGAGGTACTCGGAGGCAAGGTCAGCGACCTGATGGACCTGTTCACGCTGACGATCCATAACCGCAGCGATGCTGTTCATCCCGTTGATCAGCGACCCGACAGAGGTGGAATTGTGTTCCAGTGCGTCTGCCACCTGCTCGATGTTGGCGTCGATCACTTTGCCGTCGACTTTTTCCGTCACATGCGGCGATGCCTGCAGGACATCGGCAATGGAGTACGGCACCTTGACCCGGTCGACGGGGATAACCGCATCACCGAGTGGCTTGCTCCCGATGGGTGTCAGGGTGATCGCGTAACCGCCGACAGGAGTCAGCATCCTGACCGATACCTGCGAGTCTGCGCCGACGAAGGTATCGGCATCGACTTCTGCCTCGACGCGAACTGTCGTGGGCTGAGCAGACACCTTGGTGACCGAGCCCACCGAGATGCCGGCTACCCGGACATCCTGGCCGATGTCCAACGATGCCGCGTCTGTGGTCTCGAAGGCAATTGTCGTTCGCCCGGGCGGATTCAGGTAGAAGACCGTGACTCCGGTCAGTGTCGCCAGGGCGACCAGAACCACTGTGGCACCGAGCGCGACGTCGCTGCTTCCGATCCGCCGCACCATTGCTGGAACGCTCAACTTGCGCACCACTCGACTACTCACCTCGGCTGACATACCACTACCTCACTACCGCTCAGAAGGACTTTGACCTCAGTGGGCAGGCTGGCCAGCCCGTTACTGCAGGCGACTGTCCCCGGCTCCTGGGTTACATGAGGCAGCTGCAGCCCTGCCAAAGTCACCGGTAACAGCCTGAGGGCGCCCGCGGCGTCGGTCAGAGAAGGGAATGCCTGCTTCAGCAGGGCATCGACATCGAGATCTTCGCTGATCCCAAGTGAGACGATCAGTTTCTGCACCGGGCGGGTGAACTCAGGTCCGTATTGCGCCGTCTTCTTCATCTCCTCAAGTACGGTCTGGGCTCTCGCAACCGGATAGCTCATTGCACGCAGGAAACCGAGCACCTGAGAGGAACGCCCGCCCAGCGAATCCGAGATGCGTGCCAAGTTGGCGGTGAGTGTCGAAATGACCTGTTCTCGATCGTGGGCGAGATCGGCGAGCTTCTGGACGCTGTCGAGCATGGGGGTGAGTCCGTCCCCGTCGCCCTGCAACACTGCGATCGCGTTCTCGGTGAACTCATTGATCTCATCGGTGCTCATCGTCGCCAAAACGGGCTGCAATCCGTTGAAGAGCTCTGTGATGTCATAGGAAGGTTGTGTGTGATCGATGCTCACGTGGTCGACTGGCTTGCCCTGAGCCTCAAGCTCTTGCATGTCGACATACCGGACTCCTGTGAGGTTCTGATACTTGATCGCAAGAGTTGTGCTGTCGGTCAGTCGATACGGTTCGATCAAAGAAAAATCGATCGCGGCAATTGTGGCGTCACCTTTACGCCGCAACTCGATCGAATGCACCTTGCCGATCTGCACGCCTTTCGAACGGATATCACCGTTCACGTGCAACCCGGAGACATCGGTGAACTCCGCGGAATACATACGCTCATCACCGTCGACCGGGTTCTTGATCGCATTGATAATGATGACGAAGAGCAGCAGCGCTACGAGGGCAGCAACACTGATCTTCGCAAGCAGCTTTGCAAATTCGACCCGGAAACTCATCGCGGTCCCTCCTGCGCCGCTTGGGTACTGACGCCGGCCGCCGCGAGCGGTGCCGCGACGCCGGGAAGGTCGTCCAAGACGATACGTAGATTCAGGATCTTCCGGTCACCGGACGTGGAGAAAGCAGCGTTGTACCGATCGACCAACATCTGCATATCCTTGCCCACCGCACCGCCGGAGAGCAGGCCCGGCATGGCGTCCGAAAGCACCTCGATGATCGTGGTGACTGGCGTCAGTTCCGTGCCATGTGAGGCAAGCAGCTTACCCGCACCACCGAACACGTCGACGGACATGATGTCCATCGCCTCATCCGTCTCGTCCATGAAAGCATCGTCGACGCCATAGGAACCGTCTGGCCGCTTGTTGAACTTGGTCTGGTACAGAGTGTTCAATGTGACGATCGCCTGGTCGTTGAAGGCAGGTAGCACAGCGAGAACATCGTTCACGCGTCCCATCAAATGGCTCGGCATCGCCTGTTGAGCTCGGGCTGCCTGGTTGGTGAAGACGACACCCGCCTCGATCATCGGGGTAAGCCCGTCCGTATACCGAATGATCTTGTCCAGGGTCTGGATCATCGGGTCAGTCAAGGTGCCGTCGATGACCAGAGAGCCCTTTTCGAGCATCGTGGACATGGTGAAGTCTCCAGCCGGTACCCTGCTTAGAACTCGGCCGTCCTTCAGATCCTGCCCACCCGGTCGGGCGATGACATTGACCGCCGTGACGCCGAAGTAGTTCTGCGGACGGAAGTCCACATCGAAGGAATCCGTCAGTCCTTCAATCTTTTCCGGCTGCATCGACACGCCCACGCGGACTACCCCGGCTTGAACCTTGTCCAGCGATGTCACCTCGCCTACCTCGGCGCCATGCATGATCAACTTCGTACCCACGGCGACTCCGGGTGCCACCGAGGGGACGTCCAGGCCGAGTTCGACCGCATCGTCCGGTGCGACCCGCGGATAGACCCAGCCGGCGATGAATACGATCATCGCGATGACGAGAACGGTCGCGAGTGCCCCGAGGTAGATCACCCTCGATTGCTGTCCGTCTGTTCCTCGGAGGAAGTCCTGGTTCCTCGTTTTACTCATTCTTCTACCCCTTGAACTGCAGCAGCGGACTGAGGCCCCAGATGGCCACTGTCATGCAGAAGTTGAGTACTACGATGGCGACGAGACTCGCCCGGATCGCCCGGCCGGACGCCGAACCGACGCCGGCGGGTCCGCCGGACGCGAAATACCCGTAGTAGCAGTGGATGACGGTGACAACCGAGCAAAAGACGAGGACTTTGGCTACGGAGGCGATCAGGTCGGGGACACTCAGGAACTGGCTGAAATAGTGGTCGTAGGTGCCGGCAGGCTGGCGATGCATAACCTTGACGATGAAGTTGCCCGAAACGAAGCTGACCACAAGTGCCATCAGATAGCCGGGCAGCACGACGAGCATGCCACCGATAAGCCTCGTTCCGACCACGAAGGGGATGGCGCGCAGACCCATGGACTCGGTCGCGTCAATCTCCTCGGAGATACGCATCGATCCGATTTCTGCCGTCATTCGGCAGCCGGCTTGCGCGGCAAAACCAATCCCGGTGATGATCGGCGCGATGACTCGAATGTTGGCGAACGATCCGATGATGCCCGTCAAAGGGCCGAACCCTAGCAAGTCCAGAGCAGTGAACGCCTGAATAGCGACCACCGCACCAACAGCAACACCGAGGAAGAACATCAGGCTGATCACACCACCGTCGACGATCAGGGAACCGCTGCCCCAGGCCATGCTGTTGGTGGTTTTCATGGTCTGCTGACGGTAGTGTCGGACAGTTGTCGGCAGCAGGTAGACGGTTTTCGCTGAAAATACGGCGATCTGGCCCAGCTCGGCGAACATCCCCGCCACACCACGGCCAACCGCTCGAACTGGCCGAAGAAGAGGTGACGATAGTGGGAACGGCTGGTACTTCGAAGGTGTGTTCACGGTTATGCCAATCGCGCCGGGAAGAACATGGTCTGCAGCTGACTGATCAATAGGTTCGTCATGAAGATGCAGAACACGCTGAGGACGACCGACGCGTTGACCGCATTGGCGACACCCTTCGGCCCGCCTTTTGCCTCAAGGCCCCGCAAGCTCGCGATGAGGACAACGATCCCGGCGAATACCACCGCTTTGAGAACCGAAAAGCCCAGGTCAGTGGGTGTAGCGAACGCACCGAACGATTGCCAGAAGCTACCCGGAACGACACCAGAGACGTAGTTGGAGATCGCGAGTCCGGCGAAAACACCAGCTGAAATAATGACGATGCACAACACCGGCGCGATCGCGATCATAGCCAGGAACCGCGGCATGACGAGCCGCTCTACAGGATCCACGCCCATGACTCGCATCGCGTCGATCTCCTCGCGGACCGATCGGGCGCCGAGGTCTGATGCGATGGCCGAGGCTGCGGCTCCACTCATCAGCAGCCCCGCGGCCATTGGAGCACCCTGCCCGACAACGCCGAGACCACTGGCAGCGCCGGCCAGCGAGTTCGCTCCTACCTGGTTCATAATTCCGCCGACCTGAACAGCCACTTCAGCCCCGATGGGCACTGCCATCAGCAATGCGGGAAGGGCTGTCACCTTCAGCAGCGACCACATCTGCAGGGCAACCTCGTGTACCGGAAGGCGCAGATGCACGATATCGACTGTCGCATAGCGGATTACAGCTGCCGTCAGTCGGACCGATCGACCAATTGTGGCCAGCGACAGAAGCGGGGTGGTGCGTAGGTAGTGTAGTGTACGACCCACGACCCCTCGGCTACGGTCCCGCGACGCAGTCGGCGGTGGATCCTTGTCGTCAGGATGCACGCCACGCAGAGCATCTTCCGACTGCAGCGGAGTTGTCGTAGCAATCATCGGAGCCGTCCTTGGTTCTTCCGTTGAAATTCTCGCGCACTCGAGAATCGGGCATCTGAATGTAACCTTTTCCACTCAGGAATAACTCAGCTGAAGATAGTTCAGCCAGCGAGCGTCGATACAGAAATGCTCGCGAGGGCGGCGGCGGCGAGCTCAGCTCGCCCGAGCCGGCGATCCGGTCCGGTCCCTATGATCAATTATTCTCGATTAGATTCCGCATCCATTCGATACCCTTGGGTCAGGTGTGCCTAAAGATCGAAGCCGGTTCTATCACAGGTCGAGACTTCTGCCATTCAGCCAAGTAGTCCAACAACTCGAGTGTGCCCGGCATCACTACGGATTCAGCATAGCATAAGTCAGCTTACGCGCAAGCATTTTACCTCACCATCACAGGAAGATGGGCATCCGCGGCAATTTGAGTGGAAAGTCATAGAATCTATTCGTCACTCGCCGGCAGACGCCGAGGTGCGGTCGACATAGTCGATCCCAGTCTCGGACACAGAACGCTGACCGAGACAATCCCAGAGCCAAGTAACCGTTTTGGCTAAAACGCAACGTCGCGGGGGGGGGTTTTTTTTTTTTTTGGAGGGGTGGG
>NZ_JARWOJ010000226.1 GCF_029868625.1 Nocardia neocaledoniensis
TCGGCGTCCACGTCCTGGCTCAGCTGCGCGGCCAGGATGTCGATCTCGGCCTCGCCCAGCTTGGTGCCGATCTTGCCCAGCGCGCCCGGCTTGTCGCTGTAGTTCAGCACGGCCAGGTTCAGGCCCTCGGCGCGCATGTCGTAGTTGCGGCCGTTGATGTTGACGATCTTCTCGACCAGGTTCGGCTCGGTCAGCGTGCCTGCCACGTTCAGGGTCGAGCCGTCGCCGAACACGGCGCGCAGGTCGACGACGCTGCGGTGGTTCGGGCTCTCGGTGGCCGTGGTGACCTCGGCGGTGATGCCGCGTTCCTTGGCCAGCGCCGGGGCGTTGACGAAGGTGACCTGGTCCTCGACCAGCGCCGAGAACACCCCGCGCAGCGCGGACAGCTCCAGCACGGCCACGTCCTGCGAGGCCAGCTCGCCGCGCACCTGCACCTCGACGCTGACGGGCAGCTCGTTGGCGATGGCGCCGAGCAGCGCACCCTGCTTGCGCACGACATCCAGCCACGGCGCGACGACATCGTTGACCGCGCCACCGGTGACGTTCACCGCACCCGGCACGAACTCACCGGCCAGCGCCAGCAGCACCGACTTGGCGACATCGGTGCCCGCGCGGTCCTGGGCCTCGGCGGTGGAGGCGCCCAGGTGCGGGGTCACGACGACCTCGGGCAGCTCGAACAGCGGGCTGTCGGTGCACGGCTCGGTCTCGAACACGTCCAGACCGGCGGCCCGCACGTGGCCGGACTTGATCGCGTCGGCCAGCGCCTGCTCGTCGATCAGGCCACCGCGCGCGGCGTTGACGATGATGACGCCCGGCTTGGTCTTGGCCAGGGTCTCGGCGTTGAGCATGCCCTTGGTCTCGGGCGTCTTGGGCAGGTGGATGGAGATGAAGTCGGCGCGCTCGAGCACCTCCTCCAGGCTCAGCAGCTCGATGCCGAGCTGGGCGGCACGCGCGGGCGAGGTGTAGGGGTCGTAGGCGACGATCTTGGTCTCGAAGGCGGCGAGGCGCTGCGCGAACAGCTGGCCGATGCGGCCGAGGCCGATGACGCCGACGGTCTTGCCGAGGATCTCGACACCGTTGAACTTGCTGCGCTTCCAGGTCTTCTCGCGCAGGGTCGCGTCGGCGGCCGGGATCTGGCGGGCGGCGGCGAGCAGCAGGGTGACGGCGTGCTCGGCGGCGGTGTGGATGTTGGAGGTCGGGGCGTTGACGACCATCACGCCACGCTCGGTGGCGGCGGGCACGTCGACGTTGTCGAGGCCGACGCCGGCACGGGCGACGATCTGGAGCTTCTTGCCCGCCTCGAGCACCTCGGCGTCGACGGTGGTGGCGGAGCGCACGAGCAGCGCGTCGGCCTCGGGGACCGCGGCGAGCAGGGCCGGGCGGTCGGGGCCGTCGACCCAGCGAACCTCGACACCGTCACCGAGCGCGTCGACGGTCGACTGGGCGAGCTTGTCGGCGATCAGAACTACAGGACGGCCTGCTTGGCTCACTGTGGGGTAC
>NZ_JARWOJ010000227.1 GCF_029868625.1 Nocardia neocaledoniensis
TGAGTCGCTGACCATGGGCGCGCGTGTCATCGTCGCGGGGCGGCTCAAGCAACGCAGCTACCAGACCCGTGACGGGGACAAGCGCACGGTGTTCGAGCTCGAGGTCGACGAAGTCGGGCCGAGCTTGCGGTTCGCGCGCGCTCAGGTCAACCGCACCGGACGCAGAACGAACAGCGGCAGCGGCAACGGGTTCGGCGTCGACAACCCTACCCCCGTCACCGCTGCGGCCGAGCCCGCCACCGCTGCGCCGACCTCGGAGGCTTCTGACCCGTGGGCCACCTCCGCCCCGGCGGGCAGGGGCAGCGAAGCGTGGGCCGAGCCCGTGCTGGCCGGTGTCGGCATGGGTGATTTCGGACAACCACCGTTTTGACCTGACCCGGTTCTGCGATCCCGTTGCGGTGGCGAGCGTGGTGGGTCGGGGCACCGGGCTGGGGTGGGCCCAGCCGCTCGAGGGCTACCAGGCCATCGTGCGCCACGCCGTCGGGCCCGCGCCCGGCGGAAACGAACCCCCCGCGCCCGCCCCAGCCCCAGCCGGCGGTCCGGTTGTGCGCGCGGGGAATTCGCCCCCGCACGCAATTTGGCGCGTTCCCGCCGTCGTGTCACCCGCTGTCCTGGTGAACAGCCCTCGGCTGGGCCCACCCCAGCCCGGCACCCCTATTTCGCGAAAAGCGTGGCAGTCCCAGCGCGCCCGGGTGCCGACCCATTCTCGCCATCCCAGTCAGGAGAACAGCTGTGTCCGTTCACGCACCCACCGTCTCCCCCAAGACCACCCTCACCACACACAGTGTCGAGCCCGGGTTCGACCTGCACGAGCTCAATCTGTCTGCCTCCGATGTTGCCGGCGCCGAGCCGCCATCCGATGAGCCCGCCACCGAAGCATCGGCGGCGGTGCCGGATACGCGGTCGTTCCTGGACGCGATCTCGGCGATCGAGCTCGCTTTCACCATCGATCGCAAAGCCGCGATCGCGATGTTCCGGCCCGCGCTGGATTTGGCGACCGATGCCGACTGGGACGTCCTGGATTTCATGGTCGAGTGCTTCACCCTCTACCCGCGTGAGTCCGCGCTGCTACGTCTGCGCGCCCGCTGGTCCGCCGGTGACGAAACCGAACGCGAACGGTTGGTGCGGTTGGTTCCCGACACCGACCCCGGCCTGCACTCCCACGACAACCACGCCCTGGCCCAGCTCATCGAAACCCGCGCCAGAACCAACCGCACCAGCGTGGCCGAGGAATTCGCGAAATTTCAGGTCCAGCTCGCCGCCGCGGAGATGCCCCGCCAGTCCATCCGCACGTGGCGCAACCCGCTGCCGCGGCTGACCATGCCCGCCTCGCGCCGCATCGACGCCGCCCGCTTGGACCCCGAGCAGATCCGGGCCCGCGTCCTCGCGCGCGGCAAGCGTCGCCCCGCCGAGCCGGAACCGGTCGAGGTCACCGCGTATGTGCGGGAGAGCTTGTTCGTCGACACCGAGGTCGTCGAGCAAGCCCGCCTGCGTCGACGCTGGGCTGAGTTGATCGCGCGCGGAGTCACTCTCACCGCCGGTTCGCCCCGGGGGTGGACACCGCGTCGCCCCGGTGAACGGGCCCCGCTGCCCGCTGATTTGGCCGAGGCGATGTGGGATCACCAGTACTGCGTGCACGTCGCCTATCAACGCGACCACGACCGCGCCCTGGCCGCGGAATCGACCAAGTCCCCCGAGCACTCCCACGCCTGGGCCGCCGAACGGACCGGGCTACGCTCCCGCGCCGACCGCCGCGAAGGGTTTGTGTTCCAGGGCAACGGACTCGACGACTTCGCCACGGCGATGACCCCGGTCGCTGGGTGGCGGTGCGTGTCGTGCTTCGTCGAACGCCCCACCACCGATCAGCGACCCGTCCACGTCCGCGACGGGGTGAGGCGTAGCGACGACGGGCTCTGCGACTACTGCCGCGGCGACAACCGTACGGGCCTGCCTGCACTCCCCGACGGGTTCACCACCTCCAATCTCGCCATCGCCTACTGCACCTACTTTGTCGAGCACTACCGCGACGCCGCCTACAGGTTGATCACCGAGGTGTGCCGTCGGGCACCGGAATGGTTGATCAACGTGATCGACAAGTTCCTGGCCGCCCACCCCGACCTGCCCGGCGCCCCGCAACCGGTCGCAGACGATGCTGATCCTGAGTACATATCGGCACCCACCGCATCGAAGCGTCGCCGCGGACCGGTGGTGCCGCCCGGCCAGCGGCCCGGCCGGTGTGAGGGCTGCACCCGCTACACCCCTGTGCACGACGACGGGTTCTGCACACAGTGCCGGGTCCACCTCGGCCTGCACATCCCCACACCGCGCGAGCGTCGACTCGTCGCCGCCTGACCCATCCCCACAGCACATAGTCGGCTGGGGCACCGCCAGATCCGCGGTGCCCCAGCC
>NZ_JARWOJ010000228.1 GCF_029868625.1 Nocardia neocaledoniensis
CCCCCCCCCCCCCCCCCCCCCCCCCCCCCCCCCCCCCCCCCCCCCCCCCCCCCCCCCCCCCCCCCCCCCCCCCCCCCCCCCCCCCCCCCCCCCCCCCCCCCCCCCCCCCCCCCCCCCCCCCCCCCCCCCCCCCCCCGCGACGTCTGCCGCCAGCTGTCAGAGCGCCCACTTGAGGATCAGCGTGAGCACCGCGGTGACGACGGCCAGCGCCACCGCGGCCGCACCCCACACGACGCCGTGGCGCGCCCACGGCCGTCCGGCGTCGAGCGAGTAGGCGCCCGGGCCGGTGAAGGCGAGCACCGCCGCGACGACGGCGAACAGCAGCGGGGTCGAGAAGCCGGTCACGGTGGGGTCGGCCGGGAAGAGCCCGCCGCTCCACAGCACGTTGATCGCGTTGATCATCGTGCCGAGGACGATGGCGGCGGCCAGCGGGGTGAACAGTCCGACGACGAGCAGGAGCCCGCCGACCAGCTCGGTGAGCCCGGCCAGGGTGCCGAAGAGCGCCCCGGGGTTGTAACCCATGGCGTCGAAACCGGTCTGGGTGGCTTGCAGGCCATGGCCGTTGAACCAGCCGAAGAGCTTCTGAGCGCCGTACGCGGCCATCAGACCGCCGAAGCCGACGCGGAGGACGAGCAGGCCGATGCCGCTGGCATCGAGCGCGTCGACGGTCTTCGTGGTGATTGTCGAGGGAGTGGTGCGGGTAGCGGTGTCGGTCATCGTGTCCTCATCTGCGATTCGATACATGCCCGCAACCGGACCACGGTCCGGTTGCCTGTCCGTGCACAACCCTGGGCCCGGGCCAACTATTTCACGAGCCCGCCCCGAGTTCTGTGACGCTGGTCACGAAAAGACGAAAAGGCCGCCCCGAAACGGGGCGGCCTTTATTGGTGACAGGTCACCAAGCCATGGTCGCGTAGCTGACCAGTTCACTCTCCGACTCCTGCGACAGCTTCCAGGTGCCGTCGATGTCCTTCCAGGTCACCGGGATCGGGTAGGTGTAGTCGCCGAGGCGGCTGTTCAGGGTGGCCGAGAGGGTGTCGCCGTCGACGGTCACCGGACCCGAGACATCCCAGCTGTACCCGGGGATGCGGTTCACGGTGTCGCGCACCACGGCCAGGCTGCCCGCGTTGCCGGACTCGAGCTCGGCACCGGAGCCGTTCATGGCGGCCTGCAGCTTGCCCTGCAACTCACCGGGCGACGGCGTGGCCGGCGCGGCGATGGCGGCGGGGGCGGCGACGACGGCCGCGGTGACCGGCGCGAACAGGGCGGCAACCGCCATCGAGGCGGCGAAGAGCGAGCGCTTCATGGATAAATCTCCTTCGAGCTTGGCTAGGCTAGCCTAAGTATAGGCATACCTATGGTGCGGACACCTACTCGACGAGGAATGCGAAGTACCCGAGGAACAGCACCATCAGAATCCACATCGCCGGATGGACCTCTTTGGCCCGGCCCCTGGCGACCATCACGATCGGGTAGAAGATCATGCCCATGGCCAGACCGTTGGCGATCGAATAGGTCAGCGGCATCATGATGACGGTCAGGAAGGCGGGCACCGAGTACTCGAGGTGCTGCCAGTCGATATCGCCCAGCGCGCGCGACATCAACACGCCGACCACGATCAGCGCGGGCGCGGTGATCTCGGCCGAACCGGCGATCACCGAGAAGATCGGATAGCAGAACATCGCGAGCAGGAACCAGCCCGCCGTCGTCACCGCGGTCAAACCGGTCCGGCCGCCAGCCGACACACCCGCCGTCGATTCCACGTACGCCGTGGTGGTCGAGGTACCGATGATCGCGCCCGCGGTGGTGCCGACCGAGTCGGCGGCCAGGGCGCTCGCCGCGCGCGGCAGGGTGCCGTCCTTGTTCAGCAGTCCGGCCTGGTTCGCGACGCCGATGAGGGTGCCCGAGGCGTCGAAGAAGTCGACGAACAACACCGTGAGCACCACGACGATCATCTCGCCGGTGAACACATCGGGCAGGTGGATGATCGCCTGACCGAAGGTCTGATCCAGCCCCTTGGGCAGTTCCGCGATACCGCTCGGAAGGTCGACCAGCCCGGTGACGATGCCGAGGATCGTGGTCGCCACGATGCCGTACAGCACCGCGCCGTGCCAGCCGCGCACCAGGAAGATCACCGTCATCACCAGGCCGAAGATCGCCAGCAGCGTGGTGCCCGCGGTGAGATCGCCGAGGGTGACCAGGGTCGCGTCGCTGTTGACGACGATGCCCGCGTTCTTCAACCCGAGGAACGCGACGAACAGCCCGATACCGGCGCCGACCGCGAATTTCATCTGCAGCGGGATGGCGTTGAGGATCTTCTCCCGGATCTTGGTGATCGCGAGCACGAAGAAGATCACGCCCGAGACCAGCGTGCCCGACAGCGCGACCTGCCACGGGATGCCCATGCCGAGCACGACCGTGTAGGCGAAGAACGCGTTGAGACCCATGCCGGGCGCGAGCGCGATCGGGTACCGCGCCCAGATGCCCATCACCAGCGTGCCGAACACCGCGGCCACCGCCGTCGCGGTGAACACCGCCTGCATCGGAATGCCCTTGTCGCCCAGGGCGCCCTCGTCACCGAGGATCGACGGATTCACCGCCAGCACATAGGACATCGCGAGGAACGTGACCGTGCCCGCCATGATCTCGCGCCGATAGGTGGACCCGCTCGACGTGACACCGAAGTATCCGTCGATGCGCCGTCTGGCGCGGGTTACGAGATCGCTGGCCATGACTCTCCAGTCCGCGGATTCAAAGAAGAAGGATGCGAGGGAACGTTAGCGGAAAGTTCACTGAATCGAATAACCCGCGACGCCCGATACAGCGCAGGTCACGCGCCCGCCACCGCCACCAGCCCCAGCTCGGCGTCCGAGGCGAGCAAGACGTTGTGCGGCAGCACACGCACGGTGTAGCCGACCGCGCCCGACAGTGGCACCGGCGAGCGCACCTCGTACCGCTCGATGCCCTCCTCGGAGCCGGTGTGCGTCATCTCGACGGTGGTGGTGTCGGAGAGGTCGTCGGTCGGTGACACCCGGCCGAGCACCGCCTGCACCACCACGTCCGAGGGCGCGAGACCACCGAGTTCGATCCGCGCGCGCAGTTCCAGTTCGGCGCCGATCACCGGGGTGTCGGGCAGCCCGGAGCTGTCGACCTGGGCGACCCGTACCGCGGGCCAGGCCGCCTCGACGCGCCTGCGGTACTCCGCGACCCGCGCCGCACCGGCGAACTCGTCGGCGCCGGCGCGGCCGAAGGCGGCGGCCGCCGGTCCGTAGTACAGCTCGGCGTAATCGCGGACCATGCGCGAGGCCAGCACCTTCGGGCTGGTGGTCTGCAGGGTGTGGCGCACCATCTCGGTCCAGCGGACCGGCACGCCGGCGGCGTCGCGGTCGTAGAAGCGGGGCGCGACGGTGCGCTCGACGAGTTCGTAGAGCGCGGCGGCCTCGAGGTCGTCGCGGCGGTGCTCGTCGCGGACACCGTCTGCGGTGGGGATGGACCAGCCGTTCTCACCGTCGTACATCTCGTCCCACCAGCCGTCGCGAATGGACAGGTTGAGCCCGCCGTTGAGCGCCGACTTCATGCCGGAGGTCCCGCACGCCTCGAGCGGGCGCAGCGGATTGTTCAGCCACACATCGCAACCCCAGTACAGGTAGCGGGCCATCGACATGTCGTAGTCGGGCAGGAAGACGATGCGGTGGCGCACCGCCGGATCGTCGGCGAACCGCACGACCTGCTGGATCAGGGCCTTGCCGCCGTCGTCGGCGGGGTGGCTCTTGCCCGCGACCACCAGCTGGACCGGCCGCTCGGGGTCGAGCAGCAGCGCGCGCAGCCGTTCGGGATCGCGCAGCATGAGGGTCAGGCGCTTATAGGTGGGCACGCGGCGGGCGAAGCCGACGGTGAGCACGTTCGGATCGAAGACCTCGTCGACCCAGCCGAGTTCGGCCTCGGCCGCCCCGCGCTGGTGCCAGGACTCGCGCAGCCGGCGGCGCACCTCGTCGATCAGGATGCCGCGCAGGGTGTTTCGCGTCGACCACAGCTCACCGAGGTCCACGTCGCTGAGCTTCTCCCAGCCGCGCGCCTCCTCGACCAGCTCGGGCCCGACGTGTTCGCGGGCCTTGTCGATCCATTCGCGCGCGGCCCAGGTGGGCGCGTGCACGCCGTTGGTGACCGACCCGATCGGCACCTCGGCGGCGTCGAAGCCCGGCCACAGCCCGGCGAACATCTCCCGGCTGACCTCACCGTGCAGCCGCGAGACGCCGTTGGCGCGCTGAGCCATCCGCAGACCCATGTGCGCCATGTTGAACACCGAGGGATCGGATTCGCGCCCGAAGGCCAGGATGCGGTCGACGGAAAGACCTGGCAGCAGCGCGGATTCGGACTCACCGTGCGCGCCACCGAAGTAGCGGCGCACCAGCGGCATCGGGAACCGGTCGATCCCGGCGGGTACGGGGGTGTGCGTGGTGAAGACGGTCCCGGCCCGCACGGTGGCCAGCGCGGTGTCGAAATCCAGTCCACCCGCGACGAATTCGCGAATCCGCTCGACACCGAGGAAACCCGCGTGGCCCTCGTTCATGTGGAACACATCGGGATCGGGCAGGCCGTTGGCCCTGGTGTAGGCCCGCACCGCGCGCACCCCGCCGATCCCGGCCAGGATCTCCTGCTTGATCCGGTGATCCTGGTCACCGCCGTAGAGCCGGTCGGTGACCGCGCGCAGTTCCGGATCGTTCTCGGCGATATCGGAATCCAGCAGCAGCAACGGAATCCGGCCGACCTGCGCGATCCACACCCGCGCCCGCAGCACCCGCCCCTCCGGCATCCCGACGTGCACGAGCACCGGCGAACCGTCGCTGGTGAGCAGCCGCAACGGCAGCCCTTGCGGGTCCAGTGCCGGGTAGTGCTCCATCTGCCAGCCGTCGGCCGAGAGCGACTGCCGGAAGTAGCCCGAGCGGTACAGCAGCCCGACGCCGATCAGCGGCAGCCCGAGATCGGAGGCCGCCTTGAGATGGTCACCGGCGAGGATGCCGAGCCCACCGGAATAGTTCGGCAGCACCTCGGTGACGCCGAACTCCATCGAGAAGTAGGCGATGCCGGCGACGGTGGTCCCGGTCTGCTCCTGGAACCAGCGCGGCCGGGTCAGGTAGTCGGCCAGCCCGGCGGCGGCCGCGTCGACGCGCGCGGTGTAGGCGGGGTCGGCGGCGAGCTCGTCGAGCCGCGCCGCGGGCACCTCGCCCAGCATGCGCACGGGGTCCTGGCCGACGGAACGCCACAGCTCGGGATCGAGCTCGGCGAACAGGTCCTGCGTCGGGCCGTGCCACGACCACCGCAGGTTCGTCGACAGCTCGCCCAGCGCGGCGAGCCGCTCCGGCAGATGGGCACGGACAGTGAACCGACGGAGTGCCTTCACCAGCCGAACACTAATGGATAGCGTCGGCGGCGGCTGCCCGGACGCGTGCGTCTGCCGCCACCCGGCCGCCGGATCCAGTAGGTTTGTGCGGTGACCGGCCGGATTGCCATCGATGACATCGCCCCGTCGATACCCGGCGGCCGCCCGGCGAAGGCGGCGGTGGGCGAGGTGTTCCCCGTGCGCGCCGTCGTATGGCGCGAGGGCCACGACGCCGTGGCTGCGACACTGGCCGTGCGCGCGCCCGGCTCGTCCCGGATCACCCGCATCCGGATGACGCCCGAATACGAACCCGACGTCTTCAACGCGGTGTTCACCCCGCACCTGCCCGGCACCTGGACCTTCCGGATCGAGGGCTGGAGCGACCCGATCGCCACCTGGCGCTCGGCGGTGGAGGCCAAGCTCGCGGTCGGCCAGTCCGCCGCCGACCTCGCCAACGACCTCGAGATCGGCGCCGCCCTGTTCGACCGGGCCGCCCAGGCGGTCCCCAAGAAACAGTTCGAACGGTTGCGCGCCGTGGCGGCCGCCCTGCGCGGCGACGAACAGCTCCCCGCCAGGGTGGCGCCCGCGTTCAGCACCGAGGTCGCCGAGATCCTGCGCGCGACGCCGCTGCGCGAGCTGGTCACCCGCGGCGCCCAGCACGCGGTGTTCGTGGAGCGCCGTCGCGCGCTGGTCGGCTCGTGGTACGAGTTCTTCCCCCGCTCGACCGGCGGCCGCGACGCCGACGGCGAGCCCGTACACGGCACCTTCGCCACGGCGGCCAGGGAGCTGCCGCGCATCGCGGGCATGGGCTTCGACGTGGTGTATCTGCCGCCCATCCATCCGGTCGGCGAGATCAATCGCAAGGGCCGCAACAACACCCTCACCACCGAGCCGGGCGATGTCGGTTCGCCGTGGGCGATCGGCTCGGCCGACGGCGGCCACGACGCGATCCATCCACAGCTCGGCACCGAGGCAGATTTCGTCGAATTCGTTTCCACCGCAAGTGAACTCGGCTTGGAAGTGGCGCTCGATCTGGCCCTGCAGTGCGCGCCGGACCATCCGTGGGTGCACTCGCATCCGGAGTGGTTCACCACCCTGCCCGACGGCACCATCGCCTTCGCGGAGAATCCGCCGAAGAAGTACCAGGACATCTATCCGGTCAACTTCGACAACGATCCCGACGGGATCTACGCCGAGGTGCTGCGAGTGGTGCGGCACTGGATCTCGCTCGGCGTCAACATCTTCCGTGTCGACAATCCGCACACCAAGCCCGCGGACTTCTGGGAGTGGCTGATCGCCGAGGTGCGCCGCACCGATCCCGACGTGATCTTCCTGTCCGAGGCGTTCACCCGCCCCGCGCGCCTCTACGGCCTGGCGCGGCGCGGCTTCAGCCAGTCGTACACGTATTTCACCTGGCGCGTGCACAAGTGGGAGCTCACCGAATTCGGCTACGAGCTGGCCGCCAAGGCCGACGAGGCCAGGCCGAACCTGTTCGTCAACACGCCCGACATCCTGCACGAGAGCCTGCAGCACGGCGGGCCGGGCATGTTCGCCATCCGCGCCGTCCTGGCCGCGACCCTCGGACCCACCTGGGGCGTCTACTCCGGGTTCGAGCTGTTCGAGCACGAGGCGGTACGTCCCGGCAGCGAGGAATACCTGAACTCGGAGAAGTACGAACTGCGGCCCCGCGATTTCGCCGGCGCGCTGGCCAGGGGCGAATCGCTCGAGCCCTGGCTGACCAGGCTCAACGAGATCCGCCGCGCCCACCCCGCGCTCCAGCAGTTGCGCTGCATCCACTTCCATCACATCGACAACGACGCGCTGCTGGCCTACTCCAAGTTCGACCCGGCCTCCGGTGACGCGGTCCTGGTGATCGTGAACCTGAACCCCTACGGCGCCGAACAGGGCCACATCTCGCTCGACCTGCCCGCGATCGGCCGCGAATGGCACGACCATCCGGTGGTCTTCGACGAGGTCAGCGGTGAGGAATACCACTGGGGCCAGCACAATTTCGTGCGCCTGGACCCCGCGCGCGCCGTCGCGCACATCCTGGCGCTGCCCGCCGTGCCCGCCGCCGCCCGCGCCACACTGGCCCACCGCCGGAGCTTCTGATGAAGCGCCGGGACCTGATGCTGCTCGCGGCGGGCACCCACCCCGACCCGCACACCGTCCTCGGCGCGCACCCCCACCCCGACGGGACCGCCGTGCGGGCGCTGCGTCCGCAGGCCGAGACGGTGACGGTGCTGGTCGGCGGGTCGGAGCATCCGCTGAAATCGGTGGGGCACGGCGTCTTCGCCGCCGTGCTGCCCTATCCCCGGATCGACGACTACCGCCTGCGCACCACCTATCCGGGCGGGCAGACGGTACTCGCCGCCGACGGCTACCGCTTCCTGCCGACGGTCGGCGAATTCGATCTGCACCTGATCGGCGAGGGCCGCCACACCCGGCTGTGGGAGGTGCTCGGCGCGCACCCGCGCCACTACACCACCCTCGACGGCGACGTCGACGGCACCTCGTTCGCGGTCTGGGCCCCGAATGCCAGGGGCGTCACCGTGTTCGGTGATTTCGATCTGTGGGGCGGCGCCTCGGCGCCGATGCGCGCGCTCGGTTCGTCCGGGGTGTGGGAGGTGTTCGTGCCCGGTGTCGGGCCTGGCACGCGCTACAAGTACCGGGTGCACTGCGCCGACGGCCGCGTCGTCGATCATGCCGACCCGCTGGCGTTTTCGACCGAGGTGCCGCCCGCGACGGCGTCGGTGGTCACCCGCGCCGACTACCTGTGGACCGACGGCGCCTGGCTCGACGCCCGCGCCACCACCGACGCCACCCGCGCCCCCATGAGCGTCTACGAGGTGCACCTCGGTTCGTGGCGGCCCGGCCTCGGCTATCGCGAAATGGCCGAGCAGCTGGCCGATTACGTGCGCGCCACAGGCTTCACCCATGTCGAATTGCTGCCCGTCGCCGAGCACCCCTTCGGCGGTTCCTGGGGCTATCAGGTCACCTCCTACTACGCCCCGACTTCCCGCTTCGGCAGCCCCGACGATTTCCGCTACTTCGTCGACCACCTGCACAACGCCGGCATCGGCGTCCTGCTCGACTGGGTGCCCGCGCACTTCCCGCGCGACGAGTGGGCGCTGGCGCGCTTCGACGGGACCCCGCTCTACGAGCACCCCGACCCGCGCCGCGGCGAGCAACTCGACTGGGGCACCTACGTGTTCGACTTCGGCCGCAACGAGGTGCGCAACTTCCTCGTCGCCAACGCCGCCTACTGGATCGAGGAGTTCCACGTCGACGGCCTGCGCGTCGACGCGGTGGCCTCGATGCTGTACCTGGACTACTCCCGGCCCGAAGGCGGCTGGGAGCCGAACATCTACGGCGGCAGGGAGAACCTCGAGGCCGTCGACTTCCTGCAGGAGCTCAACGACACCGTGCATCGCACGTACCCGGGCGTGGTCACCGTCGCCGAGGAGTCGACCACCTGGCCCGGCGTCACCCGCGGCACCGATGTGGGCGGGCTCGGTTTCACCATGAAGTGGAACATGGGCTGGATGCACGACACCCTCGGCTACCTGGGCCGCGACCCGATCCACCGGTCCTGGCACCACAACGAGATGACCTTCTCCCTGGTCTACGCGTGGAGCGAGAACTACGTGCTGCCGATCAGCCACGACGAGGTCGTGCACGGTAAGGGCACCCTGTGGACCAGGATGCCCGGCGACGATTTCACCAGGGCGAGTGGCGTGCGCGCGCTCCTGGCCTACATGTGGGCCCACCCCGGCAAGCAACTGTTGTTCATGGGGCAGGAGTTCGGCCAGTTCCGCGAGTGGGACAACGACCGCGGCCTGGACTGGCACGAGCTGGAGAACCCCCTGCACCAGGGCATCTCGACCATGGTCGCCGACCTCAACCGCGCCTACCTCGCACACCCGGCGCTGTGGAGTCAGGACACCACGCCGGGCGGGCACTCCTGGATCGAGGCCGACGACAGCGCCGCCAATGTCTTCGCCTTCCTGCGCTGGGGCTCCGACGGCGGCGCGGTCGCCTGCGTGTTCAACTTCTCCGGCTCCACCAGGGCGAACTACCGCGTCGGCCTGCCCGCGGCCGGGAGCTGGCGCGAGATCCTCAACACCGACGCGGCCGAGTACGGCGGCTCGGGCATCGGCAACCTCGGCGCCGTCACCGCCGACGACACGGCATGGCACGGCCGCCCCGCCTCCGCCACCGTCACCCTGGCTCCGCACAGTGCCGTCTGGCTTGCCGCCGACCGCTGACCTCAGCCTTTGCTCGCCACGTAGTAGGTGTTGAGCGGATCGCCGTCGACCTGGTGGGTGTGCACATCGGTGAACCCCGCGTCGGCCAGCATCGACAGCGCCCGCTGCTCGCCCCACACCGTGCCGAGCCCGTCGCCGCCCTGGCCCAGCGAGACCGACATGCAGTGCATCGTCGACACGGTGTAGAGGAACGGGCCGAGCGGGAGATCGGCGTTCTCCTCCAGCCTGCTCGACGCGTGGATGTCGACCATCAGGAAGACGCCGTCGGGGCGCAACGCCTCGGCGATGTTCGCGAGCACCTCGGCGGGATGCGCCTGATCGTGGATCGCGTCGAACACGGTGATCAGATCGCAGGATTCGGGCGCGTGCAGTTCCGCGACGTCCTGCACCACGAACTCCACGTTGGTCAGGCCCATCGCCTCGGCCTCGGCGCGCCCGGCCGCGATCGCGTCGGCGGAGAAGTCGTAGCCGCGGAACCGGCTGGCCGGGAACGCCCGCGCCATCAGGTTCACCGCGTGACCGCTGCCGCACGCGATGTCGGCCACGTCCATCCCCATCAGCAGCCGATCGGTCAGGCCGGGCGACATCGGCAGCACCACGTCGATCAGCGCCGCGTCGAACACCTCGGCGCTCTCCTCGGCCATCAGGGCGTGGAAGCGGGCGTAGTCGTCGTAGGACAGGCCGCCGCCCACCCGGAACCGTTCGACGATCTTGGGCTCGACCTCACCGAGCTGGGCGATGAACTGCATGACGCGAGCCAGATTGTTCGGCCCCGCCGCCCTGGTCAGACTGGCGGCGTGCGCGGGCGGCAGCGTGTACGTGCCGGTCGGCGCGTCATAGCGCACGATGCCCGCGGTGGTGACGGCGCCGAGCCATTCCCGGACGTAGCGTTCATCCAGCCCGGCCGCCGCGGCGAGCTCCCTGCTGGTCGCGCCCGGGTTGGCGGCCATGGTGTCGAAGAGGCCGACCTGGTGGCCCATGCTGATCATCAGCGCGGTGCTCGCGTGGTCGAGCATCTCGATCATCGTCCCGGCGAAGGCGTCCACCTCGGCCTGATCGGGCGCGGCGGCGTGGTCGAGTGAGGTCATCTCGTGCCCCTCGCGTCAGCTCGCGGCGGGCGCCGCGGGTCGACCAGGACATACGGCGAGGGGGGCCCCCGCCGGGGGCCCGGGGGCGCGGGCGGCGGGGGCGAATTGGGTCGAGGAACGGGGGGGGCGGGCGGGGGCGGCCCGCCTGCTTCGGGGCGGCCCCGGTCCAGGTGGTGCGTTCCTCCGGCCAGCGTTT
>NZ_JARWOJ010000229.1 GCF_029868625.1 Nocardia neocaledoniensis
CGGGGTCGGGGGGGGCGCGGGGCCCCCGGGGCGGGCGGGGCGCGGGCGTGCCCGCCCGGGGGGGGGGGGGCGGGGTGGTGTCCCCGGGTGGGGGGGTGTCCCGCCCCCCCCCGAGCCGGCAGTCCGTGCCGCCGGTGCCGGTCGTCCGTGCGGAGCCCATCAGCGCCCGTGGTGAACCGACCACTGCCGTCGCGGTGTCCGGTGGCGCGGGACCGATCGCGAGCGCGGAAGTCGTCGTCAGCGTGGTCGGTCTGGTCGAACGCCCGGGCCTGCACCGGCTCCCGGGCGGCGCCCGCGTCGCCGACGCGATCGACCTCGCCGGCGGGGCCCGCGATGGCGCCGACCTGGCCGGTCTCAATCTCGCCCAGCGTCTCGGCGACGGCGACCAGATCGTCATCGGTGCGACCGCTCCCGGTTCGCCCGCCCCGCGTCACGGCAGCATGATCAGCGCGGGTGGCGGCACGTCCGCCACGCCGAACGTTCCGAGCGCGACGGACACCACGAGCATCCCGCCACCGACCGCGGGTACTGCTCCGAATGGCAAGCGCACCAACCTGAATACCGCGACGGAGGCCGAGCTCGACGCTCTTCCCGGCGTCGGCCCGGTGACAGCCAAGGCGATCCTCACCTGGCGATCGACCAACGGCAAGTTCACCGATGTCACCCAGCTCGGCGAAGTCGACGGCATCGGACCCGCCCGTCTCGCTCGCCTCCGCGACCTGGTCACGACGTGACGGGACCACAACCCACCGGGCGCGGTGGTGCGGACGGGATATCCGAACGTGGTGTGACGTCAGCCCGAGTGCTCGCCGCCGGATCCGGGACGGGTGCGAAGTTCATCGCGTGCTATCCGGACTGTGGCGAACATTTCTACAGCAGTGTGGAATTCGGATGCTTCGCGTTGACGTCGGTACTCGGGCGTCGCGGGCCAGTCGGGGGCACTCCGGATGCCGGGCCGGTCGACGGATGAGTGCGGTGCGCGACGACGAACTCGTCACAGGGCCGCGGCAGGTTCTGGACATGCGACTGGTGCCCGCGGCGGTGGGCTGCTGGGTCGCGACGATCGTCGCGGTGTCGGTGGGTTGGGTCGCGGGTGTGGTTTTCGCCGTCGGTGCGCTGATGATCGCGCTCGGGCTGTGGGTGGTGATGTCGTGGGCGGTGGCGCACGAGCGGGAGCGCTGGCGAGTCGTCGCGGTCGCGGGGCTGGCGACGATGCTGCTGTCGGCCGGGTTCGCAGCGGCGGGCGCCTGGCGGGAGCACCATGTGCAGTCGCATCCCTTGCGGGAGTCGTTCGGGAAGTCGGTGACGGTGCTGGCCACTGTCACCGATGATCCGAAACCCATGCGGGCGGGCGGATTCGGTGGTCAGCGACGATGGATCGTGCACGCGGGACTGCGCGAGTTCGGGAGTGGGACAGCGACGACCAGGGCGGGCGGGGCGATCGTGGTCCTCGCGGGCGGTGGCACATGGGCGGATCTGTCGCCGGGACAGGCCATCCGGTTCCGGGCGAGGGTGAGTGAACCGAATCGCGCGGATCTCACGGTGGCCACCCTGAACGCCCTGGCCGACCCGGAACGGCACGGCGAGCCGCCGTGGTGGCAACGGGTGGCCGCGGGCGTGCGTGCCGACCTCGTCGGCGCCGCGGCGCGCGCACTGCCACCCGATGCGGCCGGCCTGCTCCCGGCGCTAGTGGTCGGCGACACGACCGCCCTCTCGGACGAGGTGCGGGAATCGTTCGAGATAGCAGGCCTCCAGCACCTGTGTGTGGTCAGTGGTGCGAATTTCACGATCCTGCTGACGGCACTGCTGGCGCTGACCCGGCTGCTCACGGCTGGTCCTCGGGTCAGCGCGGCGGCCGCCGCCGGAGTGGTGGTCGTGTTCATCGTCCTCGCGCGTCCCGACCCCAGCGTGCTGCGCGCTGCCGCGATGGGCTCGGTCACGGTGCTGGCCCTGCTCACCGGCCGCCGCAAGCAAGCCCTGCCCGCACTCGGTGCCGCGGTGATCGGATTGCTCGTGGTGGCACCGCGATTGGCGGTGAGCGCCGGCTTCGCGCTCTCGGTCCTGGCCACGGCCGGACTGATCCTGCTCGCACCGAGTTGGGCGGACTGGCTGCGCGCTCGCGGGTGGTGGCGGGCACCGGCGGAGATCGTCGCGGTCTCGGCGGGCGCGTTCGTCGTCACCCTGCCGCTCATGATCGGGCTGTCTGGCCGCGTGAGTCTGGTGGCGATCGTCGCGAACGCACTCGTCGCGCCGGTGGTGGGCGTCGTCACGGTGATCGGCGCGATAGGAGCGGCCGTCGCCCGTCTGTGGCATGACGCCGCGGTCCCGGTGCTGTGGTGTGCGCGCCTGCCGCTGTGGTGGCTGCTCTCGGTAGCCGATCGCACGGCCGCGATCCCCGGCGCAGCGCTGAGCGTGCCGTCCGGCCTCGGTCCGGGACTCGTCGCCACAGCCGTCGTCGTCATCGTCGTGGCGGCATTGCGCTGGTCGAAGACGCGTCGATTGCTCGGCGTGGGAGTCCTCGGGGTCGCGGTAGTCCTTGTGCCGGTGCGGCTGTGGCATCCCGGATGGCCACCCGGGGGCTGGGTCCTCGCCATGTGCGACGTCGGGCAAGGCGACGGGCTCGCCCTGGCCACCGGCCCCGGTGCCGCGGTCGTCATCGACACCGGCCCCGATCCCCGCTCCCTCCGGCGCTGCCTGGACCGGTTGCGGATCACCCGAATACCGCTGCTCGTTCTCACTCATCCGCACGCCGACCACATCGACGGCCTGTCCGGCGCTCTCCGCGGCCGCACCATCGACGCCATCGCCACCGCCCCCGGCGAACTCAATACCACCGGCGGCATCCCACCCTGCCCTGCGATCGCACCGGCATCCTCGCCGAGCCACGCCACGATTCCGGCCCCACCCGCATCGCACACACTCCCGACCGCCGGAATCTCGGAGTCGCTCTGGCCGGTGCGTGCTGAGATCAGCGCACCGGACTCGCCGTTGCCGAGCCTCATCACGTCGCGGTCGCCCGCAACCGATGAATCCGCGCCAGCGCCCCAGGGCCCCATCGGGTCACGTCCACGATCGGGAGACGAGGTCGGTGCGGAACACCAAACCGTCGCGCCGCGGCCGACCGTGCAGGACGGGGCCGCTTCCGCGACCACGTTCACAGCGGCCGCTGCACCGATATCGGGTCCTGTCATCGGGCTGATCGGCCCGACCGTCCGGGTAACCCCTGCCGCAATCGCGCGCTCGGAATTGCGGGGCGAGGCGTGTAGCGCCGGTCCAGAGACACGGGCGAAGTCGAGCTTCGGATCGGGGTCCGAACAAGGGGCTGTGGGGCACCGGCATGAACATGGCGGGGGAACCGGAGGGATCGAGCGAGTGGTAGACCTCGCGGAGTCGGCGGGCATTCCGCTGATGGAGCTGCACGCGGGAATCGAATTGCACTTCGGAGCAACGAAATTGGCGGTGCTGGCGCCTGGCGGTGATGCGCCCTCCTCGTTCTCGTTGGATGAAGCGAACGACCGCTCCCTGGTGCTGAAAGCGCAGACCGCCGTCGGCACGATCCTGTTCACCGGCGACATCGAGGCCGCGGCCCAGGCCAGGCTCCTGGCCCATCGAGATCTCCGTGCCGACGTCCTCAAGGTTCCGCACCACGGCTCCCGTACCACCACGCCGGAATTCCTCCGCGCGGTGCGCCCGCGACTGGCGTTGATCAGCGCGGGGGCGGACAATTCCTTCGGTCACCCGCACCCGACCATCACGAGCGCGTTGGACGCGCTGGGCGCCACCGTCGTCCGAACCGACCGGCACGGCGATGTGATCGTGTTCGGAACGGCCGCCGACCTCCGGACCGTCACCGCGCGGCGCAGGCGACCACCGGCGGCGCGGTCGTCCGCGTGGTGGTGGCGCATGTCTGGCGGACCGTGTCGGCGGGCGAACGTAGGATCGCCTGGTGAGCGAAAGCCCTGCCCCGGTGCATCTGGTTCTCGGTGACGAGGAACTGCTGGTCGAACGCGCGGTCGCGCAGGTCGTCGGCCAGGTGCGCGCCGCCGCGCCCGATCCGGACGCGGTGCCGGTCGACCGCTTGCGCGCGGGTGACGCGAGCACGGCCGAACTGGCCGAGCTGCTGAGTCCGTCGCTGTTCGCCGAGGATCGGGTGATCGTGCTCGAATCGGCCGCCGAGGCGGGCAAGGACGCGGTCGCCGTCATCACCGAGGCCGCGGCCGACCCGCCCGCGGGCGTGGTGCTGCTGGTGCTGCATTCCGGCGGCGGCCGGGCGAAGGCACTGGCTCCCGCGCTGCAGAAGCAGGGCGCGGTGGTCCACGAATGCGCCAAACTCACCAAGGCCGCCGAACGGATGGAATTCGTGCGCGGCGAGTTCCGGGCCGTCGGGGTCAAGGTCCCGGCCGACGTGGTGCAGATCCTGATCGAGTCGGTCGGCTCCGAACTGCGCGAATTGGCCGCCGCCTGTTCCCAGTTGGTCGCCGACACCGGCGGCAAGGTCGACGCGAACGCGGTCCGCCGCTACTACTCCGGCCGTGCCGAGGTGACCGGTTTCGACGTCGCCGAACTCGCGGTGGCCGGTGATCGGCCCGCGGCGATGGAGGCGCTGCGCTGGGCCACCGATCGCGGTGTCCCGCACGTCCTGCTGGCCGACGCCCTCGCCGACTCGGTGCACACCATCGCCCGCGTCGGCTCGGCGGGCCGTGGCGACCCGTTCAAGCTCGCTCAGCAACTCGGCATGCCGCCCTGGAAGGTCAAGAAGGCCCAGGCCCAGGCCCGCGGCTGGAACCCTGCCACCATCGGCACCGCCCTCCAGGTCGTGGCCACCCTCAACGCCGACGTCAAAGGCGGCGCCGCCGACGCCACCTATGCCGTCGAACACGCCCTGTCCCGCATCCTGGACCTGCGCGCCGCGAACTGAGCCGCCCGGCTCACCTGCGCCTGCGCACTGACCAGGCGTTATCCAATCGCGATATCCATCGGCTATCACTCCTGGCAGAGTTGATCATGACATGGACGAGCCGAGCGGGAGCCGGGGTGCGGTGCGCGGGCGGGGCCGACGCGCCGGGGCGGGCGTGGGCCGGTGGGTGCGGGGGATCGGCAGGGGAGTCGCGGCGGGATTGTCCGCGGCGGTGGTGGCGGTGACCGCGTACGGATGGTCGACCGCGGGAAGTTTCGACACCGGGTTCCTGCGATCGCAGGCGCTGGAGGATGATGCGCCGCAATCGCTGGGCGGTGACCTGAACATTCTGCTGATCGGGCTCGACACCCGCCGCGACCAGCACGGCGAGGAACTGCCGCGCGAGGTGCTCGACCAACTGCACGCCGGGGACGGGGACGAGGGCGGCTACAACGCCAATACGTTGATCCTGGTGCATATTCCGGCCGCCATGGACAAGATCGTCGCGGTCTCGATCCCGCGCGACAACTATGTCCCGGTCACCGGTATTCCCGGCTACACCCACGCCAAGATCAAGGAGACCTACGGACTGAAGAAGCAGGCTGTGCAGGAGCAGCTGATCGCGCGCGGCGAAACCGACCCGCGCCGGCTGGAGCAGGCGGGCCGGGAGGCGGGCCGGGCCTCGACCGTGAAGGCCGTACGGGAGCTGACCGGGGTGCCGATCGACAGGTTCGCCGAGGTCACCCTCGCCGGCTTCTACGATCTGGCCGCCGCGCTGGGCGGTGTGGAGGTGTGCCTGAACCATCCGGTGCGGGATCTCGAGTTCTCCGGCGCTGATTTCCCCGCGGGGCGCCAGCGCCTCGACCCCGCGCAGGCGCTGGCCTTCGTGCGGCAGCGGCACGGGCTCGAACACGGCGATCTGGATCGGACCCACCGCCAGCAGGCCTTCCTCACCTCGGTGGCCCGGCAGCTGCGCGGCGCGGGCACGCTCACCGACCCGGGCAGGCTGAACGCGCTGATGGCCGTCGCCCACCGCAACATCGTGCTCTCCGACGGCTGGAACATGACCGACTTCGTGCGCACGCTCGGTACCGCCGACAATCCGCAGATCGAATTCCGGACCCTGCCGATCCTGAGCTACGACGTGATCAACGGTCAGGACGTGAACATCATCGACCGGACGGCGATCCGCCGGGAGGTCGCGACGGCCTTCGGCCTGCCGGTGCCGACCTCGCGCGGGTATCCCACCGGCGGTTCCACCACATCGACCAGGCGCACCGCCGCGACCACGCCGCCCTCGGGGACACCGGACGCGGGCAGGCCGGTGCGCACCGACCTCACCTCCGGGCAAATTCCCTGCGTGAACTGAGTACGCTACTCGCCGACGAGGGACAACTGCTCGTCGTCGTCTTCGCCGTCCTCGTAACGGCCTTCCCACTCGTCGTAGAGCGGGACCTCGTCCTCGCGGGTGACGATCCACGCCGCGGCGAGACCGCCGTCCTCGTCGGGCACCATCACGTTCTCGATCTTGAGGCCGATCCCCAGGATCTCCGCGGCGCGGATCACCTCGGCCAGGTCATCGCCTCGTACCACCGTCTGATTCGCGTACACCGTCAACATGCGCGGAATGGTAGCCGACGACAAAAGCCGCCGTGGTCATCGAGGCCACGGCGGCTGCGTCTTGCGAAGTGCTGAGCGGGTACCAGGCCCGCTCCGATCAGATCTTGTTCAGAGCCAGCGCGAGCGCGGACTTCTTGTTGGCCGCCTGGTTGGCGTGGATGACGCCCTTGGACGCGGCCTTGTCGAGCTTACGGCTCGCGAACTGCAGCTGCTCGGCAGCCTTTTCCTTGTCACCGGCGGCGGCAGCTTCACGGAAGTTGCGGATCGCGGTGCGCAGCGCGGACTTGACCGACTGGTTGCGCTTGCGCGCCGCCTCGTTGGTACGGATCCGCTTCATCTGGGACTTGATGTTGGCCACGCCTGTATCCTCTGGTTTCCTGTCGCTGGGTGGTATGTCTTGAAAGCTCGTCGGGCGCGCGCCCACGATGCAGCAGATGGTGCTGAACTACGGGTAACACCGCGCCGAAGATCGAGGTTACCAGCTCGGCACCGAGCGACGAAATCGGGCACCGAACGACGGCACGCTCCGGCCGCCGAACTTCACCCATTTCAGGTGATGCGAGAAATTTACCTGTGTCTCACACGACCTCACCCCCGGGTGATGCACAGTTTTTCCCATGACTTCCACCACTGCGCCGGGTACGGCTCGATCCGCGTCACCGGTGCTGGTGCGAACGAACGGGCACGCCGCGACCACCCACACCGGCCTCTTCGAGGGCTATGGCCCCGGCCGCTTCGCCGAGGCGTTCGACGAGATGTTCGACGCGTCGGGCCGGGTCCGCGCCCCCTACAAGGGCATTCACGCCGCGATGGCCGCCAACGACGTCGACGACCTGGCCAAACGCTCCGACGCGCTGGACCGGGCGTTCATCGACCAGGGCATCACCTTCTCGCTGTCGGGGCAGGAGCGGCCCTTTCCGCTCGACCTGGTGCCGAGGGTGATCGCGGCCGCGGAGTGGGCCAAGCTCGAACGTGGCATCAAACAGCGGGTCACCGCGCTGGAGCTGTTCCTCGCCGATGTCTATGGCGAGCAGAACATCCTGCGCGATCAGGTGATCCCCAAGCGGCTGGTCACCTCCTGCGAGCACTTCCATCGTGAGGCCGCCGGGCTGGTCCCGCCGAACGGGGTGCGCATCCACGTCTCCGGCATCGACCTGGTGCGCGACGAACGCGGTGACTTCCGGGTGCTGGAGGACAACCTCCGCTCGCCCTCCGGGGTGTCCTATGTGATGGAGAACCGGCGCACGATGGCCCGGGTGTTCCCCGACCTGTTCTCCTCGCACCGGGTGCGGGCGGTCGGCGACTATCCCGGCCACCTGCTCCGCGCGTTGCGGGCTTCGGCGGCGCCCAACGAGGCCGACCCGACCGTGGTCGTGCTCACTCCCGGCGTGCACAACTCCGCGTACTTCGAGCATTCGCTGCTGGCCAGGCAGATGGGGGTGGAGCTGGTCGAGGGCCGCGACCTGTTCTGCCGCGACAATGTGGTCTACATGCGCACGACCGCGGGCGAACGGCAGGTCGACGTGATCTACCGGCGCATCGACGACACCTTCCTCGACCCCATGCACTTCCGGCCGGATTCGGTGCTCGGGGTGGCCGGGGTGCTCAACGCCGCGCGCGCGGGCAATGTGGTGATCTCCAGCGCGGTGGGCAACGGGGTCGGCGACGACAAGCTCATCTATACCTATGTGCCGACGATCATCGAGTACTACCTCGGCGAGAAGCCGATCCTGCCCAATGTCGACACGTTCCGCTGCTGGCTCGACGACGAGCGCGCGGAAGTGCTCGACCGCGTCGCCGAGCTGGTGGTCAAGCCGGTCGAAGGCTCGGGCGGGTACGGCATCGTCATCGGGCCCGACGCGACGCCGCGCGAGCTGGAGGCGGTCCGGCGCAAGGTCAAGGCGGATCCGCGGGGCTGGATCGCGCAGCCGGTGGTGCAGTTGTCCACCGTGCCGACCAAGATCGGCAACGAGCTCGTGCCGCGCCACGTCGACCTGCGACCCTTCGCGGTCAACGACGGCGACGACATCTGGGTGCTCCCGGGCGGGCTGACCCGGGTGGCCCTGCCCGAGGGCTCGCTGGTGGTGAATTCCAGTCAGGGCGGCGGCAGCAAGGACACCTGGGTGCTGGCAGGGCGCTCGGGTCCGGTCGACCGGGAGCTGGCCGGCCCGGAGCTGGTGAGCGATCCGCCACAGGCCGACTCGTTCGAGCTCGGTCGCGAACTCAGCGCCCCGCAGGCGAATCAGCAACAGCAGCAACAACAACAGACGCAGCGGCTGATCGGGGACTGAACACATGCTTGCTCGCAACGCCGAATCCCTCTACTGGATCGGCCGATACGTCGAGCGCGCCGACGACACCGCGCGCATCCTCGACGTCGCCGTGCACCAGTTGCTCGAGGACGCCACCGTCGACGCCGATCGAACCTCCCGCGTGCTGCTGAAAGTGCTCGGCATCGAACCACCGGCGGGCCTGCGCCTGGATGTGTGGTCGGTGACGGACCTGGTCGCCTTCAGCCACGAGCACGGCGTCTCCATCAGCGACTCCATCGGCAAGGCCCGCGAGAACGCCCGCGGCGCGCGCGAGGTCACCTCCAGCGAGATGTGGGAGTGCCTCAACGCCACCTACAACGGGCTCGCGGCGGCGGAGAAGGCCGCGCGCGGGCTCGGCCCGCACGAGTTCTTCTCCTACATCAAGGACCGGGCCGCGATGTTCACCGGCCTGACCGACTCGACCCTCTCGCGCGACGACGGCTACCGATTCCTGCTGCTCGGTCGGTCCATCGAGCGCGTGGACATGATGGTGCGCCTGCTGCTTTCCCGCGCGGGCGACCGCACCTCCTCGCCGGCCTGGGTGACCGTGCTGCGCTCCGCGGGCGCCCACGACACCTACCTGCGCACGCACCGCGGCGCGCTGGACGCGGCCAGGGTCGCCGAATTCATCCTCATCGACCGGCTCTTCCCCCGCTCGGTGTTCCACACCCTGCGCGTGGCCGAGGACTGCCTGACCGAACTCGACCAGCGGCCGGGCAGCCGCGTCGGCGCCAGGCACGAGGCCCAGCGGGTGCTGGGCCGGGCCCGCAGCGAACTCGAATTCCTGCCGCCCGGCGTGCTGTTGGAAGACCTGCAGAACCGTCTGCTGGCGCTGCAGAAGTCGTGCCGTGAGGTGAGCGAGGCCGTCTCACGCCAGTATTTCCATGCCGCGCCGTGGGTGGCGTGGACCGATGTGCGCAGCAGGTCGGACGTGCGGGTCCAGGTGGAGGGGGAACTGTGAGCTGGCGGATCAGGGTGGTGCACACCACCGGATATGTCTACGACGCGCCGGTGACGCGCTCGTTCAACGAGGCCAGGCTGACCCCGCGCGCGGACAGCAGACAGAACGTGATCCTCAATCGCGTCGAAACCGTGCCCGCCACCAGGTCGTATCGCTACACCGACTACTGGGGCACCGCGGTCACCGCGTTCGACCTGCACGCCCCGCACACCGAACTGGAGGTGACCGGCTCCTCGGTGGTCGAAACCGAGCCGTTCGCCGAACCGCCGGGCGAGGCCGGCTGGGAGGACCTGCGCGGCGGCCGGATCGTGGACCGGTTCGACGAAATGCTCAGCCCCACCGCGTACGTGCCGCGTGACCGCAAGCTCGCCACCATCGCCCGCCAGCTCTCCCGGGGCGAGGAGCCGGCCAAGGCGGTGGTGCGCGCGGCCGAATGGGTGCACAAGGAGATGGACTACATCGCGGGGACCACCTCGGTGCACACCTCGGCGCTCGAGGCCTTCGCCGAGCGGCGTGGAGTGTGTCAGGACTACGCGCACCTGACGCTGGTGTTGTTGCGCAGCATGGGGATTCCGAGTCGCTACGTCTCGGGGTACCTGCACCCGAAACCGGGCGCGGACATCGGGGAGACGGTAGCCGGGCAGTCCCACGCCTGGATCGAAGCGTGGACGGGTCAGTGGTGGGGTTACGACCCGACCAACAATCTGGCGGTCAACGAGCAGCACGTGTCGGTCGGCGTCGGACGCGACTACGCGGACGTACCACCACTGAAGGGGGTGTTCTCCGGCGGCGGCTCGACAGACCTCGAGGTCGTTGTAGAGGTGACCCGCCTCGCGTAATGTCCAGTTCGCTCGTGCGGACCCCGCTCGCCGCGGGGATGAATCCTCTCGGAGAGGTGGTAGCCGATGTCGCCCACTGCGCAGGAACTCGTCGAACCCGAAGTCGTGCCCGAGTACAAGAAATGGGCCGCGGAGGGGTTGGGCACCTTCATTCTCGTGATCGGTGGTGTCGGTACCGCCGTGCTCGCCGGTGACCGGGTCGGCGCCCTCGGTGTCGCTCTCGCCTTCGGTCTGTCGCTGATGTTTCTCGTGTACGCCATCGGCCCGATCTCGGGCTGCCACGTGAATCCGGCGGTCACCCTCGGCCAGTTGCTGCTCGGGCGCCTGTCGGTGGTCTCGGCGGCGGGCTATGTGATCGCGCAGCTGGTCGGCGGTTTCCTGGCCGGTCTGGTGCTGTTCGCGCTCGCGAAGAACCTGCCGGCCTACGACCGCTCGGTGGACGGGCTCGGGGCCAACGGCTGGGGCTCACACAGCCCGTCGGCGGTGACCGGGCCGCTCGGTGAGGTCGTCGTGCAGAACGGGTACGGGATGGCCGCGATGATCATCATCGAGGTGATGCTCACCGCGCTGCTGGTCTTCGTGGTGCTGGCCTCCACCGACCAGATCTCGGACGTACCGCTGGCCGGCCTGTCGATCGGCGTCACCCTCGCGGTGATCCACCTCGTCTCGATCCCGGTCGACAACACCTCGGTCAATCCCGCCCGCAGCCTGGGCGTCGCGCCCTATCAGGACGGCGCGATGGGGCAGGTGTGGGCGTTCGTGGTGTTCCCGCTCATCGGCGGTGTGCTCGGCGCGCTGATCTACGGCCTGATCTTCGGTCGGTCCAGGGATGTGCTGAGCTAGCTTCCCGACGACGGAACCCCGACCCGGCCCGCGCCGGATCGGGGTTCCGTGCTGTTCAGCTCCACTGGTATTCGGCGACCAAGCGGTGCGCGACCAGGTCGAAGGTCTTGCGTTCGACGATCGCGCCCTCGCGCCGGATGCCGTCCTCGGGCACGTCGAGCACCCGGTCCAGCCGCACCCAGCTGGGGCGTCCGTCGTGGTCCCACGGGCCGGAACCGATCCCGACCCAGTTGCGGTCGTGCGCGCGTTCGGCTTTGGACGACAGCATCAGCCCGAGCAGGGTCTTGCGATCGCGTCCGACGACAAGCACCGGACGGTCCTTGCCGTTGGTGGGATCCTCCTCGAACGGGACCCAGGTCCACACGATCTCCCCGGGGTCGGCGCGTCCGTCCAGCTGCGGGCAGTAGACGATCTGCCGGGCACGGTGGGCCGTCGGTACCGGCGTCGAGGCGGTCGGACGGACCGCGACGGTGGGTTCCGGCTTGGTCGACAGCGCCCCCACCAGTTTCTCGAGCAGCTTCGGGCCCTGCTTGCGCACGATCTTCGGCCCCTGCTCCTTGGCGATGACGCCGAGTTGCTTGCCGAGAGTGTTCCAACTGCTGGCCATCCCTGAAATATAACGGTGTGCGGCGCTTCGGTGCACCGGTGACAGAGCCGCGCATCCGGCCATGGGACGATGGACCCAGTTCGCCGATACCCCTCGAGGAGTGGAGTGGCTTCCAGTTTTGCCGATACGACGTTCACCGATCCGTCCCGGATCCGGAACTTCTGCATCATCGCGCACATCGACCATGGCAAGTCGACCCTGGCCGACCGGATGCTGCAGCTCACCGGTGTGGTCGAGGAGCGGGCGATGCGTGCCCAGTACCTGGACCGGATGGACATCGAGCGCGAGCGCGGCATCACCATCAAGGCGCAGAACGTGCGCCTGCCGTGGAGTGTCGACGGCGAGGACTTCGTCCTGCACATGATCGACACGCCGGGCCACGTCGACTTCACCTACGAGGTGTCGCGTGCGCTCGAGGCGTGTGAGGGCGCGATCCTGCTGGTCGACGCCGCCCAGGGCATCGAGGCGCAGACGCTGGCGAACCTGTACCTGGCGATGGAACGCGACCTCGTCATCATCCCGGTGCTGAACAAGATCGACCTGCCCGCCGCCGACCCGGACCGCTACGCCGCCGAGATCGCGCACATCGTGGGCTGCGAGCCCGACGACGTGCTGCGGGTCTCGGGCAAGACCGGCGTCGGTGTCGACGCGCTGCTCGACAAGGTGATCGCCGAGGTCCCGGCGCCGGTCGGCGACGCCGACGCACCGGCCCGCGCGCTGATCTTCGACTCGGTCTACGACACCTACCGCGGCGTGGTCACCTACGTGCGTGTGGTCGACGGCAAGCTCACCCCGCGCCAGAAGATCAAGATGATGTCCACCGGCGCGCAGCACGAGCTGCTCGAGATCGGCATCGTCTCGCCGGAGCCGAAGCCGACCCAGGGCCTCGGCGTCGGTGAGGTGGGCTATCTCATCACCGGTGTGAAGGACGTGCGCCAGTCCAAGGTCGGTGACACCGTCACCTCCGCGCGCGACGGCGCCGCCGCGGCGCTGGCCGGCTATCAGGAACCGCGCCCGATGGTCTACTCGGGCCTGTACCCGGTCGACGGCTCCGACTACCCGGACCTGCGCGACGCGCTGGACAAGCTGCAGCTCAACGACGCCGCGCTGACCTACGTGCCGGAGACCTCGGTCGCGCTGGGCTTCGGCTTCCGCTGCGGCTTCCTCGGTCTGCTGCACATGGAGATCACCCGCGAGCGGCTGCAGCGCGAGTTCGGCCTCGACCTCATCTCGACCGCGCCGAACGTGATCTACCGCGTGGTGATGGAGGACGGCACCGAGCACGTCGTCACGAACCCGTCGTACTGGCCCGAGGGCAAGGTGCGCCAGACGTTCGAGCCGATCACCAAGTGCACCGTGATCGCGCCGAGCGAGTTCGTCGGCACCATCATGGAGCTGTGCCAGAGCCGCCGTGGCGAGCTGCTGGGGATGGACTACCTCTCGGAGACGCGCGTGGAGATGCGCTACACGCTGCCGATGGCCGAGATCATCTTCGACTTCTTCGATTCGCTGAAGTCGCGCACCCGCGGCTACGCCTCGCTCGATTACGAGGAGTCGGGCGAGCAGTCCTCCGCGCTGGTGAAGGTCGACATCCTGCTCCAGGGCGAGGCGGTCGACGCGTTCAGCGCCATCGTGCACAAGGACGCCGCCCAGGCCTACGGCAACAAGATGACCACCAAGCTGCGCGAGCTCATCCCGCGTCAGCAGTTCGAGGTGCCCATCCAGGCCGCGATCGGCTCGAAGATCATCGCCCGCGAGAACATCAGGGCCATCCGCAAGGACGTGCTGGCCAAGTGCTACGGCGGTGACATCAGCCGTAAGCGCAAGCTGCTCGAGAAGCAGAAGGAAGGCAAGAAGCGCATGAAGACCATCGGCCGGGTCGACGTGCCGCAGGAAGCCTTCGTGGCCGCGCTGTCCTCCGACGCCGCCTCGGACAAGCCGAAGGGCAAGTAGCTCAGCCCGGTTCGGCGGCGACGCGCACCAGCAGGCGCGTCCCGCCGAGCGGGCTCTCGGCGAGTTCGGCCGTCCCGCCGTGCAATTCGGCCTGTTGCCGGACCAGGGCGAGGCCGAGCCCGGAACCGGGCGAGCCGGGACGTTTGGCGAAACGGTCGAACGCGGTGGGGGACAGGTGCTCCGGGATGCCCGTGCCGTTGTCGTCGATGGTGATGGTGACGCACTCGGCGTCGGCGCGCGCGGCGACGGCGATCTCGGTGGCGTGCCCGTGCACGACCGCGTTGGAGACGGCATTGCCGACGATGAGCAGGATGCCGCCGGGCAGGCCCGTCATCGGGACGGGTTCGCAGGCCGTGAGCTCGATGTCGACGCCGGGGCGGGCCCGGCGGGCGTTCTGGACCGCGCGGTCGAGCGTCTCGCACAACTCGAACGGTTCGAACGCGCCGCGATCGGTGAGTTCGCCGACGGCGAGGCGCTCCAGATCGTCTAGGGTGCGCTCGATCTGGCCCTGCGCGGCCAGCACGTCGGCGAGGACGGCGCCGCGCTGATCGGCGGGCAACTCGGCGCCGGCGAGGACCTGCAGGTCGGTGCGCATCGCGGTGAGCGGCGTGCGCAATTCGTGCGCGCAGACCGCCGCGAAATCGCGGGCCCCGGCCAGTGCCTGACTGGTCTCGCCGTGCGCGGTCTCGAGCCGCGCCAGCATCCGGGTGATGGCGTCGGAGAGGTCCTCGGCCTCGCGCACGCCCCGTCCAGACAGCGGCGGCAGCTCGTCGAGGGTGTCGATCTCGTGGGTGGCGGTGGCCAGTCTGCGCAGCGGCCGCGCCGCGAAACCGGCCAGCACCCAACCCAATCCGGCCGCGCCGAGGATTCCGGCGACGCCGATGCCGAGACCGATCAGCTGACTGCGGGTGATGGCGGCCTCGACCCGCTCCCGATCGGGATCGAGCCGGACGATCAGACCGGGCGCGCCGAGCACCGGCGCCAGCTCGGGATCGACCACGGTGGTGCCGGGCCGGAACACCCCGGGCGGACGTGGCTGATCCGGCAGATCGGGCAGTGGGCGGGCCGGCGCGGGCAACGGCAGCGCGGGCGCCGCGTCCCCGCCCGGTACGGCGAGCACTCGCATGGTGGACACCGTCTGGTCGAGCTGACGGTCACCCGCCACTTTGAGCAGCGCGGCGTAGGTGAGGCCGAGAGTGACCGCGACGAGGGCCGCGACCGCCGCCGAGACCAGCGCCACGCGCGTGCGCAGCGACCACGATCCGCGCCTCACGGGCGGTCTCGCAGGACGAATCCGACGCCGCGCACGGTGTGCACGACCCTGGCCACACCGTCGGCTTCGAGTTTGCGCCGCAGATAGGAGACGAATACGTCGACCACGTTGGTGTCGGTGGCGAAGTCGTAACCCCAGACGGCGGACAGGATCTGCTCGCGTCCGAGCACGATGTCGACGTTCTCGGCGAGCAGCGCCAGCAGTTCGAACTCCCGTTTGGTGAGCTCGACCTGCCTGCCGCGCGCGTGTACCCGGTGCGCGGCCGGATCGATCACCACCTCGCCCACCCGCACCGTCTTGCCCTGCGGCGCGGCGGCTGCGGCCCGGCGGCGCAACAGCGCGCGCAGCCGGGCGACGAGCTCGCCGAGGTCGAACGGTTTGGTGAGGTAGTCGTCGGCGCCGCGTTCGAGCGCCGCGATCCGGTCCGATACCGCGCTGCGGGCGCTGAGCACGCAGATGGGGATGTCGTCGCCCATCGCCCGCAGGGCGGTGACCACGCCGACGCCGTCGAGCTCGGGCATGTTCACATCGAGCACCATCGCGTCGGGAGTGGCCGAACGCACCAGGGTGAGCGCGGCCGCTCCGTCGCTCGCGGTGAGGACGTCGAAGCCGGAGAGTTCGAGGCCGCGCCGCAGCGACGCGAGCACGCGGACCTCGTCGTCGACGACCAAGATCTGCTGTCCGGTCATGCGCCCACCCTAGTGCGGTTCACCTGTCGGCCCTGGTCAGCGCGGGCGATTCGGCGCGATGACGACGGGCCCGTCCGGCGCGGGGAGCACGGTGCGCTCGCCGTCGGGGTCGATCCGAACGCACTGACCCGGCTCGACCGGTTCGGCGGGCAGGACCAGCGCGGGCGCGCCCGGTGCGATGGGTCGGGTGTGCTCGAAGTGGCCGCCGTCACCGAGGTCGCCGCGCTCGATGTGGATGCGCGGTCCCGGCGCCGTCGGCGGCGCGGGTTCGCCGGGCGCACCGCACAGGACCAGCGTGCGGTCGCCGCGGTCGGCGGGATGGGCCGCGGCGACACCGGCGACGGAGACGGTGAGCAACGCGGCGCCGCCGAGGACGGCGGCGAGACGGCGACGGGTCGAGGATCGGATCATGGTGGGTCTCCTCACAAGAGTGTCCGCCGATCGGCTCGATCGGCGAAACCGACGCTAAGCAGCCGATCTTCAGGCTCCGTTGAGCAATCGTTAGAGTTCTCTTGGGATCGCGGCCCCCCGATTCCGACGGGTCGCCGAAATTCGTTGCTCGCCATAAAGTGGGTGCCTACAGTGTTGGATGATCTTCACTTCGCTCGAACGTGGTGGGGGGCCGACAGTGAGCGAATGTTGGAGCATTGATGACGCGTGATCTGCCTCTCGATGACGATGCCGCGCGCGCGGAAGGGTCCGATACGGCCTACCGCGTAGCCAACGGTGTCGCCCGGGTCGCCCGTGCGGGTGCCTATGTCACCGGTGGCGCGTTGGTCGCCGCGAACGGCACCGCGCCCGAGACCACGCCCGGTACCAGCAACGCCGACAGCCGGTACGCGGGCTGGTCGACGCAGACGGTGTCCGGTGACCCGAGCCCGGACGCGCCGAGCCCGGTCATGACCTTCCCCGACCTGACCGATCTGCCCGAGCCCGCCGCCCCCGCGCCGGCCGCCCCGCACGCCCCGTTCGGCACCCGGCCGCCCGCGGAACCCGAAGTGACGATGGTCGGGCGCTCCACCGAGGCCGAATCCGGCTGGCGCCCCGAGATTCCCGGGTCCGACGGCGACACCGAGATGCGGATCCCCGGTTCCGGGGAGACCTCCACCGGTTTCGGTATCCCGTCCTACGCGCCCGCGCCGAGCAAGCCGGGCCTCGGCCTCGACGACGACAATCCGTTCGGCCTGCCCGGTGGCCCCGGCCTCGGCCTGCCCGGTCAGGGGATGGGCATCCCCGGTTTCGACGGGCTCCCGGGCCAGGGGATCGGCATCCCCGGCTACGACGCGCTGCCGGGGCACGCCGGCGCGCTGCCCGGCTTCGGCGGGATCGGCGGTCCCAACGACTCGGTCGCCGCCGGGCCCGGGGACGGACCGTTCGACGGCATCGGCGACATGTTCGACGGCTTCGGCGCGATGGTGAACACCGAGTGGCAGGTCGACGCGCACGTCGGCCTGGACGGAGTGTGGTTCACCTCGCAGATGAAGGTGACCGGCCAGGTGGGTCAGGTCGGCGATCAACTCGACGACTACGGCAAGTGGCTCGGTGACGGCATCAAGGTCCCCGGTGGGGCCGACGGCGGCGGGATGACCTCGCCCACCGGGCCGAGCCTGCCGGGTTCGTCGTCCTCCGGTGTCGGCCTGCCCGGCAGCACCGGGGCGCCGTCGACCGGCGCACCGGTGCCCGGTGCCGCCGCCGCGCCGCCCACCGGTGCCACGCCGCTGCCCGGTGGTGCCGCCGCGCCCGCGCTGCCCGGTGTGGTGATGTCGTCGTCACCGGGCCGGGTCGGCTTCACCGGTCCGGTGCCGGTTCCCGCGGTGGGGGGCGTGG